>NZ_JBIUXY010000003.1:0-39788 GCF_044744225.1 Glutamicibacter sp. NPDC087344
CGACTCCGACTGAGCCGACTGAGCCGACGACTCCGACTGAGCCGACTGAGCCGACGACTCCGACTGAGCCGACTGAGCCGACGACTCCGACTGAGCCGACTGAGCCGACGACTCCGACTGAGTCTGAAACGGGGAGCCATGGAGAACAGCAAAACGCTGACAACGATGAGCTGGCCAAGACTGGATTTGCAGGCTATTCACTAGCCCTTGTCGGAATCTTGCTCCTGTTGCTAGGTTCAATATTCATGGTGCGTCGAGGACGCCACCTGTAAATTGCGATCGAACGGTCTAAGCGCCCGTGACTAATCATTAGTCAGGGGCGCTTAGCCTGTTAAAGACGCATCGGGCTCATGCAATCTAGGCGCTATGGATCACAGCTGCAGGCCTTGGATGCTTGGCAGACAGCAGTACATGGCAGGTTTCTGCTTGGCGCAAGAAAATTGAACCTCGACCATCTTCTTGGGACGGGCTTTGGGCCAATGGATATTTTTTCTTGTCTGCCTGAAGAGATGCCAGCCCTGTAGGGATACCGGATTCGGGCAAACTGATCTGAACGAACCGCAAAAGTCGGGCGCGCACCTGCTTCCCAACGAGATAGTTGATCGTGAAGGGTGGAAATATGATTGGAATTCTGAATCGGCTCATGGAGCAGATTGAACAGCAACTTGAGACGGACATCGAGTTCGAGGAGCTGCTCGCAGGGTCGGGAATCACCGTCTATCACGTGCGCAGAATGTTTTCTTCACTGGCAGGAATGCCGTTGTCCGAGTATGTGCGCCGCCGGCGAATGACCGTGGCGGCAGCTGATTTGATATCAGGCCAGGACCTGCTGGGACTCGCGGTACGGTACGGCTACGGATCCGCCGAGGCGTTCGGGAGGGCATTTCGTGCGGTTCACGGTGCCGGACCAAGTGATGTTCGCCGTGATGGCGGGCCCCTTCGAAGCCAAACAATCCTCAGGTTCAGCCTGACCGTTGAAGGGAGTGTCCCCATGGATGCCCGAATCATTGAACGTCCCGAATTTCAGCTGGTGGGCCACGCCATTCGTGTCCCGCTGATCCATCAGGGAGCGAACCCGCACATCCAAGCCCACATTAGCTCGCTGCCGATGTCGGAGCATGGTCGGCTCAAGGAGTTGAATAATACAGAACCATCGGGATTGCTTCAGGTGAGTGCCGATGTAGATGCGGATTACCGGGAAGGTTCCGAGCTAACGTACCTGCACGGGGTTGCGGTGTTGGATGCGCCGGCCCCAGAGGACCTGGATGTCATCAAAGTTCCGGCCGGGACATGGGCGGTGTTTGAAATGTCCGGCCCGTATCCTGAGGCCCTGCAACAGGTCTGGGCGAGCACCGCGACACAGTGGTTCCCATCGAATCCATGGCAACTGCGTGAGGGGCCGTCCATAGTAGCGGTGCTGGATCGTTCTGCAGATTTCAGCACCGCCACCTGTGAGTTGTGGCTTCCCGTGGACCGGGGATAGCAGCCAGTTTTCCGGATGGACTACGCGTTGGCGTCCCGGTGCTTGGCGGCCAGGCTCAGGTAGGTGTTTGCGTTTTTGCTCAAGCCCGCGACCTCTTCCTCGGTCAGTTCGCGGCGTACCTTGGCCGGAACACCTGCCACCAGCGAGCGTGGTGGGATCTGGGATCCTTCAAGCACCAGGGCCCCGGCGGCCACCAGCGACTGCTCGCCGATGACGGAGCCATTCATGATGGTGGCGCTCATGCCTACCAGGCAACCGTCGCCCACGGTGGCTCCGTGAACCACGGCGCTGTGTCCCACCGACACCCCTGCGCCGATGGTGCAGGGGAAACCGGCATCGGCGTGCAGCACCACGTTGTCCTGCAGGTTGCTGCCTTCGCCGACCCGGATGGGTGCGGAATCTCCGCGTACGGAAACACCGTAGAAGGCGCTTGAACGATCGCCCAGCACCACGTCACCGCTCAAGGTGGCGGTGGGTGCGGTGAAAACATCCTGTCCGACCTGAGGAGTGTTGCCGTCGATGGTAATAATATGAGTCATGCCACCACTGTAATGGTGGTGTGCACGGGGCTGCGACTATTAAGAGAACACGATGGTGCGTTGGCCATCCAGCATGACCCGGTGCTCCGCGTGCCACTGCACGGCGCGGGTCAGGGTGCGACCCTCAACGCTGCGTCCCAAGGCCACCAACTGATCTGCGGTGCGCGCGTGGCTTACCTGGGTGACCTCTTGGTCAATGATTGGGCCTTCATCAAGATCCGAGGTGACGTAGTGGGCCGTGGCGCCAATGAGCTTCACGCCGCGGGCATGAGCCTGGTGGTAGGGTTTAGCGCCCTTGAACGAGGGCAGGAATGAATGATGGATGTTGATGACTCGCCCTTCCATACGCTGGCATAGGGAATCCGAAAGGATCTGCATGTAGCGCGCGAGCACCACGAGCTCAATGTCGTAATCGTCTACCAGTTTCAGCAGCTCGGCTTCGGCCTGGGATTTATTGGCCGCGGTGACCGGAAGATGGACAAAGTCCACACCGTAGAACTCGGCCATGGGCTTCAGATCCAAATGATTTGAAACGATTACGGGCACCTCGATGGCCAGGGTGCCGGCGCGCTGGGCGAACAGCAGGTCGTTGAGGGCGTGTCCGGCCTTGGAACACATGATCAGCGTCCGGGTGCGTTTGGTGGTGTCTGCTACCTGCAGCGCCATGTGGAAATCATCGCGGATGGGAGCCAAAGCGGCGCGCACCTGCGCCAGGCTCTGTTCGGTGGCCACCTCTATGCGCATGAAGAAGGTCCCGGACTCGGGGGACTCGTACTGTTGGGATTCGGTGATGTTGCAACCGGCACCCAACAGTCCTCCAGAAATGGCATGCACAATACCGGGGCGATCTACGCAGGACAGGGTGACGGTGTACTTGTTCATGCATTGAGGTTAACCGTCTAATGCGCCGTATGCACATTCGTCTTGGCAGAGTTACGGTGTTGGTCGACCAGAGCGCAGGCTATTCGTCAGTATCCTCTGGGAGATCGGCGAAAATGGTCACCCAAGTTTTGGCACCTTCAGCAACCTGCACGGTGACCACCTGGCTGG
This sequence comes from Glutamicibacter sp. NPDC087344, assembly GCF_044744225.1. NCBI lineage: Bacteria > Bacillati > Actinomycetota > Actinomycetes > Micrococcales > Micrococcaceae > Glutamicibacter > Glutamicibacter sp. NPDC087344. Next base: position 3,073 of record NZ_JBIUXY010000003.1, read on the forward strand.
CGGTGGGGTCAGTGAGTTCGGAGGATCCTGCGGCTCCGCCATTCAGTGAACAATCACTGGAGAACTCATCGCCGCCGTCGCTGTCAATGGCGGCGGTCCATTTGCCGACGCTGAGGCATTGAACCGCGATACCCAGCCGGGAGTAGCCTTTCGGTAGGGGATCGACGTCGAAAGACGTAGTGCCTGTGCCTGTTTCTTGCCGGAGGATCATCCGTGACGGACTGCTTTGCTCAAGGGCTGAAGACTGGGTTTCAAAGATATCAGCGGAATTTGGTGCATGCGCGGAACCTTGACCATCCGAGTTATCAGCAGTGCTCGTTGCATTCCCGGTTGCTGGAGATTTGCTGGAGGGCGCGGGTTGATCAGTGCATCCAACCACAGCTACGCTGAATAACACGATCGACGAGAACGCTGCGATTTTCCTGATCCTTTTCATTTCAGGAGCCTATAACTAGAAACTATTAAAGTCGAACGTTGAGAGAAATAAGTCTGTCAGGCTGTTTTTGGCCGGTCGTACAGCCAGGAGAATAAAGCCCGTTGCCCAGAAGGTCTCCTGCCAGACTGCGCCTTGGGGCAGCGGCTGTGTCGGTTTGGAGTGATTCGGATCGGGACGCACCCACGGACTCGCGGCCCCCAAGCTATACCGGCACGGAAGCCAAGAACTTGCTGGCGGCCACTGCGGCTTTGCGCCCGGCCCGGGTAGCGCCCAACGTTGAAGCCGAGGCGCCATAACCGACAAAGTACATCCCCGGCAGTTCTACGGCGCTGACCGAGTCCTCGCCAATCAAGATCCCACCGGACTCGGTGTGAAGGTTCAGCGGGCGCAGATGGCTGTGGGCATGGCTGAAGCCGGTGCCCCAGAGAATTGCGTCGATGGGCTCGGTGCTGCCGTCCGCAAAGTGCACACTGTGCGGGCCCAAGAAGTCTATTTTGCCGCGGGATACCAGCGCGCCGGAAGCAATGGCCTGGCGCATGACCGGGTTTAACATCAACCCGGTGGTTCCCACCACGGATTTGGGTGGCAGTCCAGCGCGAGTGCGTTCGTTCACCTCGCGCTCAACCTGCAGTCCCCAGTTCGCGGTGGGGGTGCGCCAGTCCGGCTCGGAACGGGTTGACCAGAGGGTATCCACTCCGGCTGCACGCAGCTGAACAATGAATTGGGTGGCGCTGGCTCCTGCGCCCACGACCAGAACCCGTTGGCCAGTGAACTGCTCGGGGCCGATGAATCCGTTGGTGTGCACCTGAGGGCCGTCGAATCGGCCGGGGTAGCTTGGCCAGTTCGGATTGGTCCAGGTGCCGGTCGCGTTGATAATGCTGCGCGAGCGCGCGCTGCTGCCGTCGGCGAGTTGGGCCGTGAAGATCCCGGAGTCATAACTCACCGCCTGAACTTCGGCTCCGTGGCGCACCGGCAGGTTCTTTTCCCGCTCAAAAGCGGCGTAGTATTCGGAAACCACCTCGGAGGCAGGACGGGTTGAATCCTGGTTGTCGAAAGGAAATTCCGGCAGAGGAGCCACCGCGTGGGTTTTACCCAGGGTCAGTGTGCGCCAGCGGTGCTGCCAGGCGCCGCCCGGCCCCGGATTTGCATCCAGCACCACATAGTCCTGCCATGGCAACAGGCCCCGGCGCTGCAGATGGAACGCTGCGGAGAGCCCTGCTTGCCCCGCACCAATCACAATGTTCTGGTAAATCACTGCTTCCTCCATACCCGCTGTAACAGTTTTCCTCGACAACACATTCCGTGTGAGTCAGTTCTCACACCTGTGGACGGTCTGCAGTTCGCTAGAATTGATGGCGTGACTGGCGTTAGGTGGACTACCACCGGGGAGCTAATCGTGAGAGCCGCGCGCCTGGGTTCGCACACCACCTGCCTTGGCAACAGGGCCCCTACGGAAGGATGAGCGTGAGCGCACGCATTCTCGACGGCAAGGCCACCGCGGCCACCATCAAGCAGGAACTGACCGAACGGGTCGCCAAGCTCAAGGCTGCCGGACACTCCACGGGTCTGGGCACCATCTTGGTGGGCAACGATCCAGGTTCTGCCTGGTACGTCGGCGGAAAGCACAAGGACTGCGCCGAGGTCGGTATCGAGTCGATCCGTGTGGACCTGCCAGAGGAAACCACCCAAGACGAGCTGTTGGCCAAGGTGCGCGAGCTGAACGAGAACCCGGACTGCACCGGCTACATTGTCCAGCTGCCGCTTCCCAAGCACATCGACCAGGATGTCATCCTGGAAGCCATGGACCCGGCCAAGGATGCCGACGGTCTGCACCCGATGAACCTCGGCCGCTTGGTGGCCAACGTGAACCGCCCGATGACCTCCCCGCTGCCGTGCACCCCGCTGGGATGCGTGGAGCTGCTGGCCCGCCACGACATTGATTTGAAGGGCAAAAACGTCCTGGTAGTAGGCCGTGGTGTGACCATTGGCCGCCCGGTCGGTCTGCTGCTTACCCGCCGCAACGTGAACGCCACCGTGACCTTGGCGCACACCGGCACCACCAACCTCGACGAGCTGCTGGCCCAGGCTGACGTGGTGATTGCCGCCGCCGGCTCGGCCCACATGATCAAGACCGCCAAGCCCGGAGCGATCCTGCTGGACGTGGGAGTCTCCCGCGTTGATGGCAAGGTCACCGGTGACATCGATCCGGCGGCCGCAGAAGTCGCTAGCTGGATTTCCCCGAACCCCGGTGGTGTCGGCCCGATGACTCGTGCCATGCTGCTGAACAACGTGGTGGAAGCCGCGGAGCGCAACGCCGCGAAGTAGTCTCACCGAAGCAAGTGGCCGGTGGCCCGCCATATGGCGGGCCACCGGCCGCTTGCTGGTTAACCCTCCGAGAATTCGCCGGCCTTTGGGGCCGGATCAGAGCTCGGCGATGTATTCACGTAATCCAGGGATCGCGAACTCTAAAAATCCACGGCCGGCAGGTTGGATCAGACCGGCATTGATGAGCCTTGACCGGTAATTGCCGACGGTGTTTTTCGAGTTCTCAAGTCGTTTGCCAATATCTGCAGTACTGGAGGGACCAGCATCCTCGGACATCGCTTGGAGAAAAGCGATGTCTTTGTTCGATGCTGTGGCCAGGGCTGCTGACACGACGACGCTGGTGTTTTTTCGGTGAGCGGCGGCCAAAGCCAGATCGACATCGGCTTGGATGAGCGCGGATTTTTTGGATTCAGCTACCTGCCAGAGGTGATATCCCACCAATTGGATGAGGAAAGGATACCCGCCGGTTGATTGGGCCGCCTGTCGAATAAAGGTCGGATGAATCGAGTCTTCGAAGTGCGAAAACGTTTCTTGGAAGGACTCTTCAACTTCACGAATGGCTGCCGCATGCAGGTCGATTCGGTCGGCTCGACGAAGGAATGCCGCAACTCCCTCATTAAGGAGGTCGGAGACCGACGCAGGTAGTCCAGCGAACAACAATGAAATAGGCAACCCTTGGCGGATGAAGTGCTGTACGAATGCGGCCAGCTGTGCCAACTCATCACGATTCGCGCCGTGAATCTCATCGAGGGTGATAAGCAACCCGGTATGTTTTTCGTCCAGCAGTTGCAACAGTTGCTCACCTAGCTGGCGCCAATGCAATTGTTCGGCTGGCGGCAATTGCGAGGTGATTGAGAAGCCAGCGATCGAGAACCCTGTGATTCGCCGGCCTTTGGGGCCGGAACCGAGCTGCTCGGTCGCAGAACGCATAGCTTCGCCTATTCGGCCCAAAAACCCTGTGGTTGCTGTTTCTGAGATCACAAGCCATCCTTGGGTGAGCGCGATGTCCTCGGCTTCTCCAAGCATCACGGTTTTGCCAATGCCACGGGCGCCGGTGAAGATCGTAAGTAAGCCTGGTGCTCCGGACCGGATCTGCAGGCCATAGGAGAACTCGTCGAGGAGCCCAGTTCGACCAATGAGCTGTGGTGGCTCGGCTCCTGCCGTTGGTCGAAAAGGGTTTCGGGTTGGCTGCTGAGCATTCATGGGATCTCCTGTGAACATCTGTGTACTTTGTGTACGCCTGTGTACAACGAAATGTCGACGTACGTATTCGACGCATTCAGGGCATCCGGTAGGGGACGATGCATTAGCATTCCACGACGTTGACGGCCAAACCACCCGAAACATAGATGCTGGAATTCTTCCGACTTGGGTCTCTCGGGGCACGGTTATGAATAGACTTCAGTGCCTAAGTCGATTCGATCGTGGCTGACCGAAAAGGGCTCGGGCCCTCCACCATATGGTGAGAGGTCCCGAGCCGTTTCTGAGTTTGTGAATGGAGACATATGTAAGTTGACCGGTTGCCTGATTGCGCACTTGACCTGGCAACGAAGATCCCGGCTGCATTTATGGAACTCCAGACCAATGACGATGATGTGTCGGTTATGAAACTTCCTGGGTGACCGGTCGCGCCGGGGTGCGTTTGTCGAAGATCAGCGCACCGACTTCTTGCTCGGCCTGATTGCTGATGGACAGATCGATGCCTCGGCGGTCACGGATCAACGAAACCGCCACCAAGGAGATAACGGTCAGCCCCACAAGATACCAAGCGACCGCATCGGTGCCTCCGGTGGCCTGGACCAGGGCGGTAGCGATCATCGGGGCGAACGCGCCACCGAGGATTGCACCGAACGCGTAGGAAATTGAGACCCCGGAGAACCTCACCGAGGCCGGGAACAATTCCGAATACAACGCTGCCTGCGGACCGTAGGAGAATCCGAGCCCGACGGCAAACAGGGCAAAGGCAACATAGAGCAGAGGCAAGCTTGCGGTGTTCACCAGCCAGAAGAGCGGGAAGATGCACAACAGCTGGCTGACAAAACCGATCTGGTAGGTGCGTTTCCGGCCGATTTGGTCTGCCACAACTCCGGAGAGCAACGTGAAAATGAACCACATCACCGCACCGAATGACACCGCCAGCAGCACCTGGGTGCGGTTGAAACCGACCGGCCCTTCCGGATCGGTCATGTAGGCCTGCAAAAATCCGCCGGTGGTCATGTACCCGGCGGCATTGTTGCCGGCGAAAACCAATGCGGCAATGAGCACCAGAAGCCAGTGCTTCTTGAACAGCACCACGATGGGCACCCGGGTTTGGGCTTTCTTCTGGGCAATCTCTTCAAACACCGGTGACTCGTCAACAGAGCGGCGGATGAAATAACCGACAACGATCAAAATGAAACTGACGAGGAACGGTACCCGCCAACCCCAGGCCACAAACTGTTCCCCGGGTGAGATCACGCCGGTCATCAGGGCCATCATGGCCGAGGCGAGAAGCATGCCCAGCGGCACACCGAGCTGCGGGAAGGCGCCTGCCCGGCCGCGGCGGTTGGCGGGAGCGTGCTCAACGGCCATCAGGACCGCGCCACCCCATTCACCGCCCGCGGAGATGCCTTGCAAGATCCGCAAAAGCAGCAACATCACGGGAGCAATGATGCCTGCCGTTTCATAGGTCGGCAGGACACCGATCAGCGTGGTGGATGCGCCCATGAGGGTCAGGGTCAGTACCAGCATGGCGCGCCGGCCGATCTTGTCGCCGAAATGGCCGGCGAGGAATGCGCCCAGCGGCCGGAACAAAAACGAGATGCCGACACTGGCAAAGGAAAGCAGCAACCCGATCTGTGAACCGGCCGGTTCGAAAAACAGGTTCGCGAAGATCAAGCCGGCCGCGGTGGCGTAGATGAAGAAGTCGTACCACTCGATGGTGGTTCCGATAATTGTGGCAAAGGCGACCCGTCGTTGATTGGTGGTGCCTTGCGTTTGCGGAGGAACAGTACTCACGTGTTTACCTCTGATTCTGTGAACGAACAGCGCATAAGCGAACCGTTCGGGTTCGGGATGAAATACCGGCTGGTGAATGGCTAGGGGTTAGGCCGCTACCGGGGTGCTTCGGACCAGTTCTTTGAGCGAGGACGAAGCGGTCACCATGGATAGGGTGATGGGTGTGCCGCTGGAAAGCAGTTTGCGTGCTGAAATATGATCCCCGGGGTGATTGACCGATTCCACCGCCGCAAGAATCCCGTCGCGGAACAACGCAATGGAGAACTTCCCTGTTGCGGGGTCACCGAGCAGCATTGGCTCATCGCTTGGAGAAGAGAGACCGGCGATCTGCAGCCGGTTCTCACCTTGGATACTCCAAAACCAGGGCAGCTCGGTGTATTCGGTGGGTCTCCCGGTGAGGGTGAGCGCCAGGGCTCGTGCCTGATCGTTGGCGTTCTGCACTGACTCCAGACGGATACGTCCCGCCGCGTGCCCAACCGGGAAATTTGCGCAGTCGCCCAGCGCATAAATCCGCTCGTCACTGCTCTGCAAGGTGGCATCAACACGGACGCCGTTCTCGCACACCAGTCCGGCATCCGCCGCGAGCTCCGTGTTGGGAAGGACACCGATGCCATAAACCACAAGGTCCGCCCGGTAACCTTCACCGGCGGTGGAGAAAACTTTCAACTGCGTATCATGCTGCTCGATGCGCTCAACACCCTCACCGCACCGCAGGGTGATGCCGCTTCCTCGATGCGCCTGGGCAAACCAGTGGGACAGCGGCTCGGAGGCTGCCCGACCCAGCGGGCGCTGTGCGAACTCCAAGACGGTGACCTGTTTCCCGCGTTTTCGCGCCGCGGCCGCGAACTCCAACCCGATGAATCCGGCCCCGATCACTACCACGCGGTCTGCGGCGGCCAGCCGTTGCTGCAGTGAACGTGCCTCGTCGAGGGTGCGCAGCCCGTAAACTCCCTCAAGGTCACCTCCCCGGCAGCCAAGGGGACGGTTGCGGGCGCCGGTAGCGAAAACCAGCCGGCCGTACCCAAGGCGCTCGCCGGTACTCAACTCAAGCAGTTGTTCATCCCGATGAACGGCGACAACCTGGACTCCTGAGCGCAACTCAATGTTCTGCTCCGAGTAAAAACTCGACGGGCGCAAAGCCAGCGGTTCAGCGGTGGTTTCGGCGGCGACAAAATCCTTGGACAAGGGAGGGCGCTGATAGGGCAGCTCGGTATCTTCAGAGAGCAGGGTTAATGGCCCCTGGTGCCCGGCCTCGCGCAGGGACGCTGCGAGTTGGACGCCCGCATGCCCAGCACCGATGATGACGATTCGATCTTCCATGTTTAGACCTGGTCGCTCGGTACGGTAACGTTCAGGCGCTGGGTATCTCCACCCAGCTGGACCTGGCAGCCCAACCGGCTGAATTCGGTACGCTCGGCCGAGGTGCAATCAAGCATCTCGTCTTCGTCGTCGGCAACCGGGGGAAGCAGAGCGGCATCATTCGGTGCGATATACACATGGCAGGTGGCGCACATGGCCTGTCCGCCGCATTCGCCGATGATTCCAGCAATGCCGTTGGACACGGCGGCACGCATGATATTTCCGCCTTCGGGTACCTCAACCTCGGTTGAGGAGCCGTTGGACTGTTCAAAAATAATGGTTGGCATAACATGTTCCTTTAAACGAGGGTTTACGAATCCCAGATGACCGGCATTTTGGTCAGGCCGCGGAAGACCCAGCCGGCATCGACGCTGGGCGAGTTCGGATCCAGTTGCAGATCAGGGAGGCGGCGGAATACTTCGGGAAGGGCAATCTGCGCCACCTGGGCTCGGGCCACCCAGGTGCCGGCGCAGAAATGCACTCCGCCACCGAAGGCCAGATGCGGCTTCTTTTCCCGGAAAATATCGAAGGTCTCCGGGTTGTCAAAGATTTTCGGATCGCGGTTGGCCGCGCCGAGTACAACTCCCAATCGCGAGCCAGCGGGAAGCTTGATTCCTTCCAAAACAAGGTCTTGGGTGGTTTCGCGCGGATACATGCCAATCGGCGCTACCCAGCGCACCGACTCTTCAAAGGCCCGCGAATACAGTGCTGGATCATCGAGTACCGCCTGCCGCTGGTCCGGGTGGGACAGCAGGGCCCATACCGTGGTGGCCAAAACGTCGCGGGGTTCGTTCAGGCCGCCGCCGATGGTCATTTTCAGATTCGCCCGGATGGCGTCCAACGCAATGGGCATCGAGGACAGATTGGAAAGCAGCGACTGGTCCGGATTCGCCGCCAGGTAGGGGAGCATTTCATCAATGGCGGCATCAACTTCTGCGGAGGACGCCGCCGCCTTGGCCCAGATATCAGGATCATCGGCGTAGTTTCCGGTTCCGTCGATCATGGTTTGGCTCCAACGCTGCAGGTCTTCCTGGGTGGCGTTGTGGAAGCCGCAAATAAGCCGCAGGTTCTCGGCAGTGTAGGGGGCCGCGTAATCCCACACGAAGTCCGCTCCTGGACCCTTGGCGATCAGCTGGGAGAGGTACTTCTCATTGTTGGCGGCAAAAATTTCATTCCAGTGTTTTTTGATGGTTGCCGGCCGTAGCGTCGCCCCGTAGGAATCGCGGTCAATCTGATGTTCAGGGTTGTCCTTGCGGAGCATTGAATGGCCCATGGCGCGTTTCATGAGCGAGTTGCGTTCATTGGCGGAGAAACGTGCCTCGTCCTGTTCAATGTCGTGGCAGGCGCTGTAGGAAGTCACCATGTAGCGGTTGACTTCCGGTACCCAGTGAACCGGAGCTTCCTCGCGCAGTCGCTGGTAGATGGGGAATGGATTGGTGTAGAGGTCGGAGATTTTCACCCAATCGGCAACCGGCGCTTCACGTCCTTCGTCCGTTGGAAGGCCGGTAGCCGGGGTGGTGTTCGGCGTTGACTGCGCACCGGTAAATGGGCAGGTGGCAGGTGCTTGACTCATGGGGACGTCCTCCTTGGAAAATGAATGACTGGCTTGTTATCCAGTGTGAGCTGTGACATAACCACGGGTAAAATGGTTATATTTGAGGAATATCCACTGTTTTAGTGAGGTTTGATGCCGCAGTTCACCCTTCGCCAACTTGAATGCCTTGCTGCCGTGGGGCAGGAAGGCTCTATAGCCGCAGCGGCTCAGCGGCTGAACCTGTCCGCCTCGGCAATTACCGGGGCGCTGAATGAACTGGAACGTGTGCTCAACACCCAACTGACGATCCGCCGCAAGGCGCATGGGGTGAGCCTGACACCTTCGGGCCGCTATGTTCTTGAAGAAGCGCAAGGGATCTTGCAGGCCTCAAGCGACCTGCAGGAGATGGCCAACGGCGCCGGAGCCCTGCTGGCGGGTCGGGTCAGGGTCGGGTGTTATTCATCCTTGGCACCGACGGTGCTTCCCGAGCTATTGGCTGCATACAGTGCCAGATACCCCCAGGTGGAAGTCGATTTTTTCGCCGGAACACAACAGGAAATATTTCACCGGCTCGCCAACGGAACCCTGGACTTGGCCTTTGTTTACGATTTCGGCCTTCCGGAAGGCATCGAGCGGACCGTCTTGTTCACCACCGAACCGAACGTGCTGTTGCCGCAAGACCATGAACTGGCCGCGGCACCGAAAATCTCATTGGCGCAGTTGGCCAAGGAACCCATGATCCTGCTTGATGTACCTCCCAGCAGAGAACACACCGAAGCGCTTTTCGAAGCGGCCGGCCTGAATCCCTGGATTCGCTACCGTACCGCGGATTTCGAGGTGACCCGCTCAATGGTTGCCCGCGGGTTGGGGTACGCGGTACTGGTGCAGCGCCCGGCCGCTGACGTGTCTTATGAAGGTCTTGCCCTGGCGGTGCGTTCAATCCACCCCGTCGCCCGAAAGGTACGGATCACCGTGGTCCGTTCCCACGCGGTGCACCCGTCCAAGGCGGCCAGTGCGATGTATCGCCTGGCACTTGAACTGCATTCAACGCAGCCCACTCACCAGCAACCGTGAACCGCATACTCCACAGGGAGTACCGGGCATACACCGACTGTCCGACGCGCGGTGACCGGCACGGGGGTATTCTCGGATCATGAGCACCCGCCGACGCCCGCCGCTTGCGGTGCTGCCCGTTGCCAGCGCCGCGATTCAACTGATCGGCACCTTTGTCATTGCGTCGCACCAGGGCCGGGCCCTGCCGGTTGCCGCGGTGCTGTTGCTCCTGCTTGGACCGGCGTTGCTGCTCTTACGCCGGGTGGCGCCCGGACCCATGGTCGCCGCCAGTGCCGCCGTGGCGTTGTTGTACCTCTGGGCGGGCTTCCCGCCCGGTCCCTTTGCCCTGAGCCTGGTGCTTGCCTTGGTGCTAGCGCTCGCGTCCGGAGCCCGGTGGTGGGCTTGGGGATCGGTGGCAGGTTTTGCGAGTGGGTTTGTGGTTTTGTCCCTGAACCGAGGGGTGGCCGGCCAAACCTACGCCGTGCTGGGCTGGGCTGTGGTGATTGTGCTCAGCGGGGAACTTTTACGGGCCGCCAGGCTTCGCGCTGCTGAACGACGCCGTGCCGAAGCCGAACGCCGCCGCCACCAGCGCGACGAGGAACGATTGGTGCTGGCACGCGACATTCATGATGTGGTGGCCCACTCGTTGTCCATGATCAACGTCCAGGCATCGGTAGCCCTCCATCTGTCGCTGAAAGAGACCAACCCGCAGAAGCTTGTTGAAGCGCTGGAGAACATCAAGTACGGTTCCGGACAAGCGCTCGCCGAGATCCGCGAAGTTCTTTCGGTGCTACGCCACGACGCCCCGCGGATGCCCAGTCAGCGGCTCGCCCAGCTGCCTGAGCTGGTCAACCGGGTTTCGTCAAAAGAGCTTAGCCTCCGATTTGAGCCGGAGCTCTCACAGCTGCCAGCCTGGGTAGATGAACGGGTGGAGAATACGATCTATCGCGTGGTGCAAGAAAGCCTAACGAACATTGTCCGCCACGCACGCGCCACCCAGGCCCTGATCAAGGTTCAAATAGACAGGGAACACGCTGAGGTGAGCATTGCCGATGACGGAGTTGGCATGGGACTCGTGGCTGAAGGAAATGGGTTGCAGGGATTGCGTGAACGTGTGCAGCAGTTGGGCGGAACCGTGGTGATCAGCTCCGGTGAGCTGCCCGCTGCCAAGCGGTCAGGGGCCTTGATCACCGTAAGGATTCCAGCCCCGCAGGAGGAAAAATGAGCGAGGACACCCGCCGTGTGCAACGGCCAATTGGTGTGCTGATCGTTGACGACCAGTCACTGATCCGTGCCGGTTTCAGTGCACTGTTGGAAGCGGAAGAGGATATCCAGGTGCTTGGCCTGGCAAGCACCGGCAAACAGGCCTTGGCGATGGCGCGTGCCACCAAGCCGGATATTGTGCTCATGGACATCCGAATGCCCGACGGTGATGGGATTGCGGCAACCGCCGTGATCACCGCAGACCCGGACTTGGAAGCAACCCGGGTGATCATGCTGACCACCTTCGAACTTGATGAGTACATCCTTGAATCCATCCGGGCCGGGGCCAGTGGATTTCTGGTCAAGGATACCGAACCGGCACACCTGATTGAGGCAGTGCGTGTGGTGGCCGGGGGAGACTCACTGCTTTCACCCTCGGTAACCCGTCGGTTGCTCGCCCAAGTGGCCACCACCACCGCCCAACGCGAGCTTCCCGCAGCCACCCGCTTGAATGAACTGACAGCGCGCGAACGCGAAGTGCTTCAGCAGATCGGCACAGGGAAAAGCAATGCGGAGATTGCCGCGGAACTGTTTATCACGCCGCTCACCGCTAAAACTCACGTTTCGCGGATCATCGGCAAGCTGGGGGTGCGTGATCGCACCTCGCTGGTGGTCCTAGCCTACGAGTCTGGGTTGATTACCCCGGGCGACGGTTAGTGTCTGCCGAAGGAGTACACCACCACAGAGAACTGTCTTCTTGCGGCCGACGCGCCGCACACCGGTTTTGCGTGAAGGTGGGTTGTGGAGATGTCGAAACGGCTCCGATGTCTAAACCCGAGGAGTAACCCGAGATGATGACCGAACTTCTGCCGGTTCTGAGTAATGTGCCCAACCATGCCTGGGGTTATGGCCCGGGCTGGTTCCCGTGGATCCCGTTCTTCTGGCTCCTGCTTGTTGGCTTCCTGGTATTCGCCCTGATGCGGCGCCGCCATCACTGGCATCACGACGGCCCGGGGAGTGCTTTGGGTGTTTTGCGTGAACGGTACGCCCGCGGAGAGATCGATGAGAGCGAATACCGTCAGCGGCTCGAAGTGCTGCGGGCCCGAGGCAAATAGATGTAAACCTAAAAACCCAGCCCGCCCTCCTCGGAGGGCGGGAATTCTGTGTTTATGCTGCGTTGCTCACTTCACCTCGAACGGGTCGATGTCTCGCCATTTATAGCCGAGCCCTGCCTCACGAGAAGCCGCCTTGATGCTCTCGCCCGGAGCGTAGGACCGGTCGCGCTTGTCGCCGTTCGCGATGAGTAGGCCCTGCTTGGCAAGGGCGCCTAGGTCGCGTGAGGCGGTTTGTTCGGAGACTGGTTCCCCGGCCTCCTCAAGAGCATCCATGTAGCGGGCCCTCGTCACAGTGTTGCCGAACATGGCACCATATAGCGCCTGCTCCACTCGTTCAGGTAGGCCGGAGCGTTCGACTAGCTTTTCCATCTCCTGTGCGGCTTTCCCCGCCGACGCGATACGGTGCCTAATCTCGAGAGCCTGGTTCAGATGCGCGGTGAGCATGAACCGGAGCCATGGTCTGGCAAGCTCTGAGTCGTAGTCGGCCTTACTGTAGTCATTCTGGCCCACTTTCGCGAGAACGTCGTAGTACGGCTGGGTCCGTCGGCCGAGGTATTCCTCGATCCCCATAAACACGGGAGCCACCTCGCTTTTGCGAGCCAACGCCAGGCTTTGAATAATTCGGGCCATCCGGCCGTTTCCGTCTTTGAATGGGTGTATGAGCACGAAGTTCAGGTGCGCCATCGCAGCGGATATTAACTGTTTTGGAAGCTCGTAAAGGATTTACGTTCACTAAAACCTGCTTAGCGGTCTTCGTTTACACAAACGGATGTTTCCAATGCTTCTATCCACTAATGAACGACTGGGTCTTCGTATGCAAATCCTTTACGCTATTGAAAGTTCAACGCCTAATCGATCGAAGATCAATGATCCCCAAGCAGACTTCCTCCAACTTCAACCAACAACCTGGCACAGCGACGATTCTCGGTGCAAGCGGCTTTCTTCTTTTCACCGAGCATCGCTACGAGCCTAATGGTTCCTTCTGATTTCCCGCGAACCGGTATTGAATAGAGGTGTGTTCCTACGGCCGCTCCGCTGTCATTTCGAACAGACTGCCTTCTCAATCAAATTCGACTAGTTCGCAGCCGATGCATGTCCTTAGCTAGGAATGATCCTTAGCGAGTGCTGTCGTTGACTGGTCTAGGCACCACTCACTGACTTCGCAGATGCCCTGGGTCTACCCCAGGGGTCACGACACGACTACATCCTCTTCTAAAAATTTTACGAAATCGAAGTGCAAATTGGATTTGCCTGCTATCCTTGGCTAGGCTATATGTACGCCAGAATGAATTAATGCTCTTGCTTTTCGAAGCTTGTATTTAGAGACCAAGGCTCGAACTAGTGGATGCGAGCTAAACCAAGAATTGACTATCAATCGAAAGAGCGGATTTGAAAACTCTAAAGACGATACTTGTCTCCGGCTTGGCATTGCTATTAACTTTGGCCGCGGTTCCTTCTTACGCGTCACAAGAATCGGCTCCGAATGCAAGCGACATGAAACCCTCTTCACTCATTTCATCTACGGAGCAGCCACCTCTTTCAAGAGCTGAATCTTCATCGAAGACGATCATTTTGTCAACCGGCGTCGTTGTGCCTTTTGACGCCGACGATCGCACGAGTGCTGAAGAGGAAGCGTTCCGCAGCGAATTATCAATGCTGGTAACGTTGGATCAACTAACTCCAGCGAAGATGAAAGAGCTCGGTATTTCAGAGCCGTCTGAAACCCTTGCGGAAATCCCAGTAACGGTAAAACCCAGTGATTTTCTTCTAGGGGTAGCCGAGCCAGCAGCTCTAGGCTGCCGCGTTATGAACCCCTCTTCCAGCGCGGGTGACATGAATATTTCTCGCCCTCAGATTGTAAAATCTGGAACTAAAATCTATGCGTATGCTCGCTACAACTGGAAGAATGCTCCTTTTTCAGGGTGTCCACGAAATAAATCTCAAATCGGTGGACCTGATGGTCTGGCAATTACCTTCAACCGCGGTGTCACTAATAAAGGTGTTTCTTTTGTGGGATGCAACAGCTATAATTTGTGTCAGAAAACTGGATGGTTGGAAACTAACAATCAATACGGAGCGGGTTGGGCATTTCAGGATTGGGGCTATGGTGCGATTTACGGGCATAGTCCTACTTATAAAGGTACGTTGACTTACACGCTAACTACGAGTTCAACGAAATGCCTGCAAGCGTTTGCGAAATATGGTCATTCTTGGAACTCTACAAATCTGACCGGTTTTAGTATTGGTAAATCTTCAATTGGAATCTCATGGAATACGAGCTCAAGCCTATGGCAAAAATCGAGTCAAGCAGGGTCGTACCGATGCTGATCCGCGCCCGTGTGACAGGAGTAACCCTTGCGTTGCTTGCTCTGGCAATGACTGCCTGTTCAAGTACGGTTTCGCCACCGTCACTTTCAGTGGAATCTGTCATTGATGTTTGCGAACATGACAATTGTTTTACTGCAAAGGTTCCTGCTGAATTGTCGGTCATAATCAATGGTGAAGAAAAGCATATTACTTCTTCAGACGGGTCAGGATCAGTTACTTTAGATTCTTCCGGCGCTGTTCAGGTTATTGCGCGTTGGAGCTCGCTTGAGAAGAAAGTTGATCTATTAATGAGTGACGGATCAGCGCAGTCGGTCACCATCAAGTTCGATGAAGCAGCGAGAATACCTGCAAAATAGGGAACTACTATCAGAAGGTCCTATGGATATTATGACTCTCGGCTTCGGATGGTTGGAGGGCTCTGTTACCCAAAGTGTTTACAAAGCCCGGACGCCACCGAACCGTTTTAATATCTGAGATGGAACCTGAACCTCTTTTAATGTGTCATGAGTAGGAACTCCTGTTAAGCATGCAAATGAACAAACCCACATGCTCTCAGGAGTTCCTACGTGTCATCGTCTCATTTACAGGATTCCCTTGACCAATTCGCAACACTCGGCCTCGACGCTATTCACCCGAAAAAACTCCTGCGAAGTCTCGGGAACCTGCTAGATCCCCGGGCTAGACGCGGTATCCGTCACCCGTTGTCTCGCATCCTCGTCATCACCATTTGCGCTGTGATCGCTGGAGTAGAAACATTGGTGGAGAATGCTGAATGCAGCCACGACACCGGCCCGAAGCAACTGGCCAGCTGCAACAGCAAAGCACCTCACGCCACGATCATCGCCGGCGTCTTAAGGCTTCTCGTCACTCAATCCTTCGGACTTTTCCTCTCCGCGTGGGCCAAGTCTTTGAGCCCCGAGACCGGCACCGCGAAGACACTTAATGCTCTTGCGATGGACGGCTGCCGGCAAAGAAGTCTGAGATGCTCAGAATTCTCAAGGACCACGCGTGCACTTGTTTGCTGCGATCGACTAACAAACCCATGCGGTGCTTGCTCAGATTCCGGTTATGGTGAAAACTGCCGGAACAGGGGTACCCTCTGACCCTATCCGGCAGTGAAAACCAATGAAATCACGCAATTCAAGGTCCTGTTAGACCGCGTGGAACAGCTCAAAGGTGAGGTCGTCACCGCTGATGCACTGCACACCCAGAAAGGCCATGCGAAGTATCTACATGGACGTCAGGCACACAATGTTTTACTGTGAAAGGCGACCAAGCAAGCCTGCTCAGTTGAGCGACGGAGCTACTAACATGAAACTTCCCCTATGGGTGATACTAAATAAACATCATATTCCGACGCTCGAGACACTAAGTAAACACCACGCAGGTCTAGGGTCTTCTTCTCAGTGTATGAGTGGCTCCGCTTTGACGGCATCAATAGGTCTGCGAGGGCAAGGCTGCGGTGCTCGGTTCTCTGTTGGTTGCGGGTTAAGAATCGTCGATTTATGAATGCTAGGTCGCGGTGGCGGTTCTTGCGTTTCGTGGATCTAGCGTAATGCTTCTCGATATAGCTTGGGCTCATCTCATGATGTGCTCCGCTCGGTGCCGTTTGCAACCAGCCAGTGTTGAAGCCGCGGTTGAGTAGTCTCCTGCAAAACGTCCATGGGTGCGCAGAGGGGTCTGAGTGGTGCCCCACCGTGACGCTAGCTGCCATCGATAAAAAGGGCGCTCTTTGGCCGGCCACTGCTGACGACGCAGCGTTCTTCATTTTTGTTCGTCTGGAATTCGCTGACTGAATTTTTCAGGAGCATCTTTGCCATGTGCCACCGAGGGAAAAGGTTGTCAGCGGCTCGAAGTGCTGCGGGCCCGAGGCAAATAGGGCCAGCACCTAAACCTGAGGCCCGGTGAATCAGCGGATTCACCGGGCCGGAAGCCTAGGTCGTGTCAAGAACAGGGCTACAGCGTAGCCTTGTCTCCTTGCTTTTTCTCGGCTCGCGGTCCGATGACCAGGGCGCCGATTTCTTGTTCCGCCTGGTTGCGGAAGGACAGGTCAATGCCGCTGCGGTCGCGGATCAGGGATACCGCGATGAATGACAATGCCACCACGATCAGCAGGTAGATGGCCACCGCGGTGGTTCCGCCGGTTGCCTGGACCAGTGCCTGGGCAATGGTGGGAGCGAACGCGCCGCCGAGGATCGCGCCGATGGCGTAGGACACCGAGACCCCGGAGAAACGAACCGACGCCGGGAAAAGCTCGGAGTACAGCGCCGCCTGCGGGCCGTAGGTGAGACCCAGGCCAATGGAGAACAAGCCGAACGCCAGGTAGAGCATTGCCAATGAACCGGTGTCCACCAGCGCGAAAACCGGGAACAATGAGGCGGCCAGCACCACAAATCCGATCTGGTAGGTGCGCACCCGCCCGACCTTGTCCGCCATGATCCCTGCAACCAAGGTCATCACCAGCCACACGGCCGCGCCGAAGGCCACCGCAATGAGCACGTCGGTGCGCTCCAAGCCTATCGGCCCGTCGGGGTTGGTGATGTAGGACTGGAAAAACCCGCCGGTGGTCATGTATCCCGCGGCGTTGTTGCCGGCGAATACCAAAGCGGCGATCAGCACCAGCGGCCAATGCTTTTTGAAGAGCACCAGGATCGGGACGTTGGTCTGGGCCTTGTGCTCGGCGATTTCTTCGAAGACCGGGGATTCATCCACCGAACGACGGACAAAATACCCGATGGCGATCAAGATGATCGAGACCAAAAACGGAATACGCCAGCCCCAGGCAACAAAAGCTTCACCGGGGGAGATGACACCGGTCATCAGGGCCATCATGCCGCTGGCCAGCAGCATGCCCAGCGGAACGCCGATCTGCGGGTAGGAACCCGCGCGTCCGCGTTTGCCTTCTTCGGCGTGCTCAACGGCCATCAACACCGCGCCGCCCCATTCACCGCCAGCGGAGATGCCCTGGATGATACGCAGCAGCAACAGCAGTACCGGAGCCCACAGCCCGGCGGTCTCATAGGTCGGCAGCACACCAATCAGTGTGGTGGCAGCGCCCATGAGCGACAGGGTGAGCACCAGCATGGCACGGCGACCGATTTTGTCCCCGTAGTGGCCAGCTAAAAATGCGCCGAGCGGGCGGAACAGGAATGACAGGCCAACCGAGGCGAAGGAGATCAGCAGCGCAATTTCTTTGCCCGCCGGTTCAAAAAACAGCTGGCTGAAGATCAGGCCCGCAGCGGTGGCGTAGATGAAGAAGTCGTACCATTCGACGGTGGTACCGATAACGGTGGCGAACGCGACGCGCCGTTGGTTAGCGTTCATGAAAGGGGCAGCTCCTTGGAGAGGTGAATCACTTCAGTGTGACAGCCCACATACGTAAGGTAAACTTCAAATGTCTGTAGAACTTCTGAAGGCTGGCTTATGTATTCGATACGTCATTTGCAAATCATGGCCGAACTTCCGGAGCACCAAACGCTTGGCTCCGCGGCGGACGAACTGCGGATTTCCGAGTCCGCGCTATCTCAAGCCATCACAGCCATTGAGAAGCTGGCCGGCGAAACACTGTGTTTGCGACGCAAGGCCCACGGTTTCACGCTGACCGCTTCGGGTGCGCATTTCTCCGCGCTGGCCAGGGAAATCATCGCTGAAGTTAATGAACTGAACGCCACCTTTCCCCAGCAGGAGGGGGTGCTGCGCGGGCCGGTGCGTTTCGGGTGTTTCGCCTCCTTGTCCCCGCACCTGATTCCCTCCACCATGCAGGGTTTCCAGCATCCGCAGGTGGATCTTTCGGTGCGTGTGGGCACCCATGAATCACTGCTCCCGCAACTGCGCAACGCGGAGCTTGACGTAGCTTTTGTCTACGACCTGGGGCTGCCGCCGGATCTGGAGAAACAAGTGATTTACCAGACCCGGATGCAGGTGGTGCTGCATCCTGAACACCGCCTGGCGAACCTGGAACGCCCGCTGGAATTGGCGGACCTGGTGGCTGAACCGCTGGTGATGTATGACTCGGATCCCTCGACCGAACACGTGCTGCAGCTCTTCGCCGCGCAGGGGCTCAACCCGCGAATTATCGCCGAAGTGCCGCAGATGATCCTGGTGTCGGCAATGGTTGGCCGTGGGCTGGGGTACGGGTTGATGATGCACCGTCCCAACAATGCCGAGATGTCCTTGGAAGGCAAGCCCCTGGCTTTCCGCGCCCTGCATATCCCGGAGACCCCTGGAGCCTCAACACACCTCAGCGCGGTGGTGGCCATCACCCCGCGCGGGGTGAAGGTCCCGGCTCGGGTGCAGGCGCTGATTGAGCACTGCCGCGTTGCCATGGCAGATTCCTGGTAGGCCTATCCAAGCGCTGCGGGCTATCGCATAATTGTGCGCAGGAGGCATCATGATTGGCACATGGCAAGCAGTGGTGATTGATTGCGAAGACCCGGATGCGCTGGCGGCATTTTACGAACAGCTGCTGGGTATGGTCCGGATCGACAACGACCCGGATTGGGTGAGCATCGGCGACGCAGCCGACCGTCCGGCGGTGGCGTTTCAGGCAGTCACCCCCTACGTACCACCGGAATGGCCCGGGCACATCCACCCCCAGCAGATGCACCTTGATGTGCGGGTCAAGGACCTGGACCTGGCGGAGGGGCTGGTGCTCAACCTTGGCGCCCGGAGCACCGGGGAAGGCACCAAAACCTATCGTGTGTATCTGGACCCGCAGGACCATCCATTCTGTCTGGTCAGTTGGTAAGAAATGAGCTGACAGGCATCCTGGAACCGGCTGGACGGTTTTCGCTTAGCCGCGTGCGCCATATGCGATCTTCGCCGCCTGAAGCCTGGTGCTCACCCCGAGTTTGGCGAGCACCGCAGAGACGTGGGTCTTCACGGTGCTTTCACCGATACCCAGGCGCAGCGCCAACTGGGGATTGCTCAGTCCCTCGCCGAGTCCCTGCAAAACCTCGCGCTCCCGGGCGGTGAGCCCCTCGGGCAGGACCGCCGGCGGGGACGATTCACGTGCCCGGGCCATGACCCTGGCGGTCACCTGCGGATCCAACACGGACTGGCCGTTCCCGGCCGCACGGACCGCCGCAATAATGGCCTCGGGCTCGGCAGTTTTCAGCAAGAAACCATGGGCTCCGGCCTGCAGCGCCCCAAAGAGGTACTCATCATCGTCAAAGGTGGTCAACACGATGACCTTGGTATCGGCGGAGATCTGGGCGGTGGCGGCAATGCCGTCCATCACCGGCATCCGAAGATCCATGAGCACCACATCCGGTGCCAGGGCGCGGGTCATGGAGATCGCCGCGGCGCCGTCCGCGGCCTCCCCAACAACCTCCAGGTCTGCGGCGGCCTGCAATACCAGCCGGATCCCCAGACGCACCGTCGAGTGGTCGTCAACAAGCAGGATCTTCATGGGGTGTGTCCTTTGGGCTCGCAGTGGTGGGAAGGCAGATTAGCACCTGGAATTCGGGGGTAGCAGTGATCTGGCAGCTGCCGCCCACAGCTTGCGCGCGGGTGCGGATGCTCAGCAGTCCAATACCCGTCCCAAAACCCTGACCCGGATGCTCGGCCAGTGGATTGCTGGCGCAGATCTGCACGCTGTCCGAAAGCTGCATCACCTGCAGCTTCAGGGTGCTGCCAGGTGCATGTTTTGCGTGGTTTAGCAGCAGCTCGCGGACCGTGCGATGCGCGGCGGTGTGCACCGCCGCAGGGATACGCTGGGGCTCCTGCACCGAATACTCCAACTCAACCCGCTGCGCGGCATCGGAAATCAACTGCGGAACGTCGGTCAGCCGTGCGGCCAAGGCGGGGGTTCCAGCATGCAGCATACGGACCATCTGGCTCATTTCCTCCAACCCCGTCACGCTTTCCCTCCGGATGGTGGCCAGCGGTTCGTTGCCCGGCGCGGCGGCCAGAGCCGCCCCGGAGAGCAGGGCAATGGAGGAGAGCCGGGCGGAGAGCACATCATGCATTTCGCGGGCCAAAGCGGTTCTTTCCTGGATTCGGGCCGCATGGTGCTGTGCGGTGAGCCGGTCCGCCTGGGCTTCGGCGGCCGCTGCCAGCGCGGCCGAACGCTCGATTTGCGACGCGGCCAGCTCGTTGGCGGTGCGCACATTTTGGGCCCACAACATCGGGGTGAACAAGATGAACCCGGTGAGGAACAGGCTCAACACCACCTGCTGTGCGGCCTGGGTTGAATCCCAGGCCAGCGCTGCCATCAGCAGGGACACCAGGCACAGGATGATGAATGAGACCCGGCGCAGGCGGGTGCCGCCAAGCAAAAAGACGCTGAAAACCGCCTCAAAAATCACAAAATAGCCGGCAATGCTCCCCAGGGCCAGCAGACCCAGGGCGCTGGCGGTCATGATCAGCACCGCGAGCAGCAACCAGCGCTGGCGCACCAGGATGGCCCCGAGGCCAAACAGCAAGACCGGGAGCCAGGCCCAGCCGGGCAGGGCCACCAGCGGCGGGTTTGCGATGCCGAAGCTTTGCAGCACCACCGCAAGGAACAGATACATCACGGCGGTCTGGAGCGCATCCTGACCGTTGCCGAGACGCCGGAGCAACGTCGTCATGTTTCCAGCATGCACCATGCCCGGTACCCAACGGCATCCGTCTTAAGGGGGAGAAGCGGGTGGACCCTTGCCCGATACCCACCCGCCGGTTCCTGAGACAGGCTGGAAACATGGACATCTTCACAAACGCCGCACCGGTCAGCCTGGTGGTGCTCGCACTGATCGATGCCACCAGCATCGGCACCCTGGTGATCCCCATCTGGCTCTTGCTGCGCCGAGACTACCGCCGGGCGATTCCCCGGGTGCTGCTCTACCTTGGACTGCTGGCTGGGTTATATTGGGTGATCGGGTTGTTGTTGCGTTCGGGGTTCGAGTTCGCCTTCACCAGCCTGAGCCTGGATACCCCGGTGATGAGGTGGCTGGGCGTGGCACTTGGGGCAGGCATGCTGATTTGGGCACTGAGCTATCGAACCGATGAGCAGAAGCTCGCCGCGGCCCGTAAAAACAGCGTGGCAGGCGGCGCACCGGCCGAAGCACTAGAGGATTCCGGAGCCCAGCAGCCGCGGGTCTCCGGTGCACTTCGCCGGAGGTTGGGCACGGCCTTGGATACCCGCACCGGGGTGCTGGCGCTGGCTTTGCTGGCAGGGCTGATGGAGCTGCCCACCATGCTTCCCTACCTGGGAGCCATGGGCATCATGCAGGGCATGGGACTCAACGCCGGGACCCAGGCGCTGATACTGGCCGGGTACTGCCTGGTGATGATCCTTCCGGCCTTGATATTGGTGGGCGTGCGGCGCGTGGTGGGGGCGCGAATAGAACCCTGGCTGCAGGCGGCGGGGAAAAAACTGGGCCGCTATGCCCAGGAGACTCTCGGGTGGGTCGTGGGCCTGGCAGGGTTTTTCCTGATCAGATTCGCTCTGGGCGAGGTGCAGTTGCCGCAGCTGTTCAGTTCACTGTTCGGGTAGGCACGCTGTGGGCGAAAGTCGCCGCGGCAATTGGCCTGCACCGGGGGATAATGCGAGAATTGACGGTATGGAACCTCTAGGCAGCAACGCGAAGCAGGGTCGGAAAATCACCCTGAACGCATCGACCTTGGCAATGTCGGTGATGGTCATCGTCCTTCTGGTGGCAGTGATTTTCGCCGCCAATTCAAATGAGATCGTTGGCTGGTTTGTTGTTGTCATCTCGGCCGGTTGGCTGTTGCTCGCCGGGTTTATGATGTTCGGCCTCAAGCGCGGCGCCCAGAAGATCAACGAGTCCTTGCGCGAGGCGACCGCCGCCGCCACCCCGCGGGCCCAGGCCGGCACCGTGATCGTGGACGAGGCGACCAGCCAGCGCGACATGAAGCTGGATCACTCATTCAAGATTGTCCAGGTCCAAACGCGGGTGATCACCGAGCAGCGTGAGCTGAAAACCCCGGAGTCCGAAGCGATGATTGACCGCGCACTGGACACCATCGCGATGACGGCAACCAACGCCAGAGACATGATCAAACCGGCCAAGCCGATTGACGGGGAAATCATCTAACGTATTTTTCAGGGCAGCGCGCAGGCGCTGCCCTTCGTCATTCCCGGCGGGGCACGGGGCGATCAACGCGTAATCAAGGCACGAATTTTGTAAGCTGGAATGGTGATACCAACCAGCGTGGAAATTCTGAGCAAAAACCCGGGCGCCATCCGCGTCGCCTCGGTCAACGTCAACGGCATTCGCGCCGCCTACCGCCGTAACATGGCAGACTGGATCGCCGCACGTGATGCGGACATCATCTGCCTGCAGGAGGTCCGCGCACCGGATGCAATCCTGCGCGAACTGATTGGCGAAGGTTGGCACATCCTGCATGCCGAGGCCAAGGACAAAGGCCGCGCCGGGGTGGCCGTGCTGTCCCGCACCGCGCCCGTCGCCGTGCGAGAAAACATCGGGGATGAGTACTTCGCAGATGCCGGACGCTGGGTCGAAGCCGATTTTGAGGTGAACGGCGAAATCTTCACCGTTGTCTCCTGCTATGTTCACTCCGGTGAGCTGGGCACCCAGAAACAGGACGACAAGTATCGTTTCCTGCAGCGGATGACCGAGCATCTGCCGGTGCTCAAGGAGCAGAAAGACCATGTACTGGTGGTCGGCGACCTCAACGTGGTGCATACCGAAAAAGACATCAAAAACTGGAAGCCGAACCACAACAAGCGTGCCGGTGTGATGGATGAGGAGATCGCCTACTTCGACGGTTTCTTCTCCGAGGTCGGCTACCAGGACGTAGCCCGCGAACTGGCCGGAGACGTCCAGGGCCCGTACACCTGGTGGTCTTGGCGCGGCCAAGCATTCGTTAATGACGCCGGGTGGCGCATTGACTACCACATGGCCACGCCAGCGCTCACCGCCAAGGCGGTCAAGTCCCATGTGGACCGCGCCAGCGAATACGACCTGCGCTTCTCCGACCACGCACCGTTGGTCGTCGACTACCAGTTTTAAGGATTTTTTGTGACTAAGCCCCGCGTTCTCTCGGGTATGCAGCCTTCGGGCGACTCCCTCCACCTTGGCAACTACCTCGGTGCACTGGTCAACTGGGTGAAGACTCAGGATGACTTCGACGCATTCTTTTTTATTCCGGACATGCACGCGATCACCGTGAGCCAGGATCCGGAAGAACTCCGTGCCCGCACCCGCAAGACCGCGGCGCAGTTTATTGCCGGCGGCATCGACCTGGACCGCTCGACGTTGTTTGTGCAGTCCCAGGTGCCCGAGCACGCCCAGCTGGCCTGGGTGCTCAACTGCCTGACCGGTTTTGGCGAGGCCAGCCGCATGACCCAGTTCAAGGATAAGTCGGCCAAGGGCGGTGCGGACGCCGCCAGCGTCGGACTGTTTACCTACCCGATCCTGATGGCCGCGGATATTTTGCTGTACCAGCCGCAGGGTGTGCCGGTGGGTGACGACCAGCGTCAGCACGTGGAGCTGGCCCGCGACCTCGCCAAGCGCTTCAACCACCGGTTTGGCGAGACCTTTAAGGTTCCGGAGGCCTTCATTCCGAAGGAGGGCGCCCGCATTTACGACCTGCAGAACCCGACCTCCAAGATGTCCAAGTCCGCGGAGTCGCCAGCCGGCCTGATTAACGTGCTTGACGAACCAAAACTGATCGCCAAGCGGATCAAGTCTGCAGTTACCGATGCGGACACCGTGATTGCCTACGACAAGCAGGCAAAACCGGGAGTCTCCAACCTGCTGGATATCCTGGCTGCGGTCACCGACCGCCACGTGCCGGAACTGGTTGAAGAGTTCGACGGCAAGATGTACGGGCATTTGAAGGTGGCAGTGGCAGACGCTGTGGTGGAGCGGCTGACGCCAATCCGCACCCGCACCCTTGAGCTTCTCGACGACCCAGCCGAGTTGGATCGCCTGCTGTTGGCCGGTGCCGAGAAAGCACGCGTGGTGGCTTCGAAAACCGTTGCCGATGTCTATGAAAAGGTCGGCTTCCTGCCGCCATTGGGTGTTTGAGATGGAAACCCTTGAATCCCGCTTCACGCTGGGTGTGGTGATCCCGGTGCCCGAACCGCACCGGGAGGCTCTGCGTGCCTGGCGCCGGGAATTCGGGGGATTGGAGACCGAGGAGATTGCCCCGCATATCACCTTGGTTTCCGGGTCTTACCTTGACTCGTGGGAGCGTGCCGCGGCACAGGTGCGTCAGGTGGCGAGTGAAACATCGTGTTTCCTGGTCCAGCTCGGTGCTGCACGCACCTTCCGGCCTGCCAGCGAGGTAGTTTATCTGCCGTTGCTGACCGGATCGCAGGAATGCTGGGCACTTCACCGGGCGTTGCTTTCCGAAGCGTTGCACGATGAGTCGGATTTTCCGTATCATCCGCATCTGACCATTGCACAAAATGCGCCGGCTCAGAACCTGGACGCCGCGCAGTCAACGTTGGATCAGGTTGACCTGTCTTTCGAGGTGCAGACAATTCAGTTGTTTGATACCCGAAGCGGACAGTGGTCCCTGAGCGAAGAAATCGCTTTGGGATAAATATTTTGCAGTCCAGGAAAACGCCAGCCCCACGGCTGGCGTTTTCCGTATCTCGACCGTGCCACGGTGGAAAGCAGGCAGAAGATGGACGCACGGCAGTTGCGCTACTTTTTGGCCGTGGTTGATTATGACGGGTTTATCCGTGCGGCCGAACACCTGCTGATTGCCCAGCCGTCGTTGTCCCAGACGATCAAAACGCTTGAACGGGAGATCGGGGTCCCGTTGTTCCATCGGGTTGGCCGCCGGGCCTTGCTCAGCGAAGCCGGCCGGGAGCTGGTGGGGCCTGCCCGCCTGGTGCTGCGGGATCTAGAGGCCGCGGAAGATGCCATGGCGGCTCTGAAGGGTGTGCGGCGCGGGCGCCTGGACCTCGTGGCCATGCCATCACCGGCGGTGGAACCGCTCACCACGCTAATTTCGCAGTATTCCGTGAGGCACCCGCACGTGGTGGTCAATACCTCGGCGGCTTTCACCGCCGCCGAGGTGATCTCCTCGGTGCAAAGCGGCAGCAGCGAAATCGGTTTGCTGGGAACGGACAAACCGATCACGGTGCAGGACGCCAACGTGCTGCCACTGGAACGCCAGCCCATGGTGCTTTTGGCGAATCCGCGACACACCGAATTTTCGGACCGGCAGAGCATCACCGGGGAAGAGCTGGAAGGCCAGCGCCTGGTGGTGTCGCAACGAGGATCTTTGATGCGTGCCCAGGTGGATGAACTATTGGCACGCGGTGTGGGGCTGGTGATTGCCGCGGAGGTCGCCCACCGGTCCTCGTTGCTGCCCTTGGTGTTGGCCGGCGTGGGACACGCGATTCTTCCCGAGGCGTGGGCACCCATGGCCCGACATGCGGGAGTGCACGTGGTGCGTTTATTGCCCGCTGTCGACCTGCATATTTCTCTGATCAGCCGCCGTCAAGGGCTGACTCCGGCTGCTCGGGCCTTTGTCGAGGTTGCTGAAGCCTATGCAGCAACCTCCAATGACATGGATAGATAGGTTCAGCCTATGCAGTTGATGCAAATCCTGTCTTAGACGGGAAGTGCTGAGCTGGCTCTAATTGATAACAAGTCGCATGTGATGCGAGACACTATCTTTGAGGAGCCTGTCATGGTTGCACACAAAGTTTTTAAGATCGCCGCCATCCCCGCCGACGGAGTCGGCCGGGAAGTTGTTGAAGCCGGACGAAGCGTCCTGGACACCTTGGCTGAACAGTCGCAAGGAAAATTCGCGTTTGACTGGACCGAATTCGATTGGGGAAGCGAATACTACGCCAAGCACGGGGTAATGATGGACCCGCAGGGCCTGGAGCAGCTCAAGGCATTTGACGCCATTTACTTTGGCGCGGTGGGCTGGGAAATGTTCCCGATCATGTGAGCCTGTGGGGCTTGCGCCTGAATATCACCCAAAATTTTGATCAGTGGGCCAACATCCGTCCGGTGAAGTTCTTGCCGGGGATCACCTCGCCCCTGCGAAAGGCCGATCACACCGAACTGGATTGGATCGTTGTTCGGGAGAACAGCGAAGGCGAATACGCCGGGTTGGGCGGCCGCAACCTTTCGGGACGCGGCCCGGGTAATGAAGTGGCAATCCAATCATCATTGTTCACGGAGAAAGGCTGCGAGCGAATTATCCGTTTCGCCTTCGAGATTGCCCGTACCCGCACGGTCAAAAAGGTTTCCTCGGTCACCAAGTCGAACGCCCAGCAGTACGGCATGGTGCTGTGGGATGAGGTCTTCACACGCGTAGCTGGAGAATACCCGGATGTGGCTACCGAAAGCGTGCTGGTGGATGCCATGAGCGCAAAATTTATCCTCCATCCCGAGGAGCTCTCCGTGGTCGTCGCGTCAAACCTGAACGCAGATATCCTCTCCGATCTAGGATCTGCCCTGGCCGGCAGCCTAGGCCTGGCCGCAAGTGCAAACCTGAACCCAGAACGTCGCTTCCCTTCGATGTTTGAACCGGTGCATGGCTCGGCCCCAGATATTGCGGGGCAAGGTATCAGCAACCCCATCGGGGCGATTGCCAGCGCCGCGCTGATGCTTGATCACTTTGGACTGACCGAAGAAGCTCGTGCGGTCGAGGCGGCTATTGAGGCCGCCACTGCCCAGGGCGCGCTGACCCGTGACGTGGGTGGCACCGCGGTGACCGCTGATGTTACCGACGCCATCGTTCAGGCACTGCGCGCTGCGCTGGTATCCGCCTGAGAAACCACTTACCGGGGCCGGAAACGGCCCCGGTCCTGAATTCTTCTAGCCCAGCTCCTCATCTGAGTCATGGAGTCCGGCTTTCTAACAACGAGGTAGGAATCATGGGAAACTTAGCGCAACACGATACCGCTCCGGTGCGCAAAAAGAAGTGGTATCGACAACTCTATTTCTGGGTTCTGGTGGCGATCATCGCTGGTATTTTGACCGGCTGGGCGGCCCCGGACCTGGGAGAATCGATGCAGCCCATCGGCACGACCTTCGTCGAGGCCATGAAGATGCTGATCGGGCCGATTGTCTTCTTGACTATTATCGGCGGCATTGCCAGCGTTGCCGACCTCAAGAAAGTCGGAATTACCGGGCTTAAAGCTCTGGGGTATTTCCAGATCGGCACCATCTGCGCCATGATCCTCGGCCTGGTAGCGATCAATATTTTTCGTTTGGGTGAGGGTGTTAATGCTGACGCGAGCACATTGGAAACCACGGGAAACGCCGCTGAACTGATCGAAACGGGAGAAAACCTGCAGTGGTGGGAGTTCCTGACCCACATAGTGCCAGGCTCCATCGTTGCTCCATTTGTCGAAGGCGATATTCTGCAGATCATCTTCATGGCGGTGATCTTTGGCATAGCCCTCAACGCTGTTGGAAAGATCGGTGCCCCGGTGCTCGACCTGGTGCAACGCTTGACCAGCATTGTCTTCAAAGTCCTGAACTTCATCATGAAAGCAGCGCCACTGGGTGCCTTTGGCGCGATGGCCTACGCCGTTGGAAAGTACGGAGTTGAGACACTCTCCAGCCTGGGCTGGCTCATCCTGTTGTTCTACGGGACTTCACTGGTTTTTGTGGTGTTTTTCCTCGGCGGAATCATGGCATTCTTGCAACTGAACATCTTCACCATGCTCAAGCATTTCCGCGAGGAACTGCTGCTCATCCTGGGCACCTCGACAGCTGAGCCGGCGCTTCCCGGTTTGATGAAAAAGCTTGAACACGCGGGGGTCAAAAAGGAAACTGTCGGGTTGGTGGTCCCCACGGGCTACAGCTTCAATTTGGATGGTGCCGCGATCTACCTTTCATTGGCAGCGGTGTATATTGCGCAGGCGACCAACACTGACCTGAGTATTGGACAACAGATTGGTATGTTGGCAGTCATGTTGCTGACTTCAAAGGGTGCAGAGGGTGTGGCCGGTGGCGGATTTATCGCCTTGACCGCGACCCTCAGTACACTCGGAACAATCCCCGCAGCCGGCATTATGCTGATTTTTGGCATCGACAAGTTTATGTCCGAATGCCGTGCATTGGTGAACTTCTGCGGCAACGTCGTCGCAACCTTGTTTATCGCCTGGTGGGACAAGTCGTTGGACGTCGATAGGGTGCGACGGGTCTTCCGCGGGGAGAAAGTTGAGCCGTTGGTTGGCTCGGATTCCACAGAATCTGGCGACACGGTGGAATCACACGGTACTCAGTTGCTGGAGCCACAAGAACCAGAGGT
The DNA here is from genome assembly GCF_044744225.1 of Glutamicibacter sp. NPDC087344. Lineage (NCBI taxonomy): Bacteria > Bacillati > Actinomycetota > Actinomycetes > Micrococcales > Micrococcaceae > Glutamicibacter > Glutamicibacter sp. NPDC087344. The sequence goes on from NZ_JBIUXY010000003.1 coordinate 31,628, forward strand.
AACCGAACGGTCTCTAGCGACTGCGACGACCAGATAGGTACCTGGCACAAGACAAAGGTGCAGGCCCCGAAATCGAGGCCTGCACCTTTGTTTTAAGCTAACCAGTACGTTTAGCTCAACGGTTTACGACTGTGTCGCTGTCGAACTCGCCTTGGCTTGGCCTAGGGCCTGGGCGCGCAGAATATCGAACTCTTCGGAGGTAATGGTCCCTGCGTCCAGTAGTGCTTTGGCCTTGGCGATTTCGTCGCTGGGGCTGACCTGCGCGACGGTGCGGATGTAATCTTCGACAGCATGTGCATTTCCAACGGCAGCCTTGTGGCTGCGCTCGGCCATTCCCTTGCCGCGAGTAACCAGGTAGACCAATGACGTCAAGAACGGCACAAACAGCAGGAGCACTAGCCACAGTGCCTTCCACCAACCGCTGAGTTCACGGTCCCGGAAGAGGTCGGTGATGATTGAAAACAAGGCAATCAGATACGCGATAAAAACGAAACCCGAAATTATTACCCAAATGATGTTCCAGAGTGAATTCCACAGATCCATGACTTAGTCCTTGTCAATTAGATGCCTAAGTGGACTGAAGGATTCGATGGCCGAATACTCAGCAACTAAGTGCACGTCTTGAATGTAGCACTTTCCACCGCGTGACAACGAGCACGTGGCGCAAATCTCAAACACTCTTTGGTGAAAATTCGTCAGCGGCGAGCGTGCACCGAAACGTACTAGTGGCCCTTGGCTGCATCACGCTGCGCGAGACGTTTTTTCAAGAAGATCAGAGGGAGCAACCAACTTCCAAGGGTTGTCGTTGCCCAAACTACCAACGCTGCCAAAATCCACGTTGTGAAACCGTTGATAGTTAGTCCGTTGGGGAAGAAGCTGGCCACGATGAGGGAGATCAGCGTTGAAATCAGACCGAATCCGCCGATAGCGGCCGGGGCGTAACGGTTGGTCATGCGGAACACGAAGGGGCCCAGCACCGACTGCGCAACTGCGAAGACTAGTACCGCAATCAGGAAACCGCTCAAGGCCAGATGAAATTCGGGAAGTATCCAAGAACCAACAAGCAGCCCAAGTGCTGCAGTCGCAACGTAAATTGCGGCACGAATAAGAAAAATGACCATCAGGACAACCCCCAGAATGAGAAAGCGACATTTGCCGGACGTACCACTCCACCAGGGGCGAGCTCTCATTGCCCCGGCCAAGTTCTAGGTAAAACCCTGCATGCGGACAATGAATCCCTGACTTGGACTTGGTGCAATTAAACACGAAACTCTCCGGCGTGCACAACAGCTGGACGGGACAGCATTTCGTCGTAGACCTTCGGATCGGCTTCCTGTTATGCGCCTATCGGGCAGGTTTACGATGGATTGCATATCTTCGCTACTCGGCGCGCGCTGAGATGATTTTTAGTAGAAATATTTGGCTCGAAATTTAATACCTTCGTCATGTTCGGCTCGGCCGTCGAGTTGCGGATTTTTTGCGGTCGAATAGTGTCACGATGGAGTAATGAAAGCTGAAGATGAACTGCACGCCTTACGCGCGCGCGTTGCTGAACTCGAAAATGAGAAAGCAACGGTGAGCACACAAGCAGTCAGATCCTCGGCAGGACGTTGGCGCTCGGTATTCTCCGCTCTTTTGATCGTCATTGCGGTAATCCTTGCTCCCGTCGCTGTGCTTGGAACCTGGATTCATGCGCAATTGACGGATACCGAAAGTTTTGTCGCAACAATTGCCCCGCTGACTGAAGAACCGTCAGTTCAGGAATATATTTCTGAAGAAGTGGTTGTGGCGATCAATGAGCAGATAGATATCGATGAGCTTATTGGCCAGGCTTTCGATGGAATCGCTAACTTGGATCTGCCTCCGGAGGCTTCCACCGCAATTGGCCTGTTGGAAGGTCCAGCGGCGAGCGGTGCCCACAACATTATTGCCTCGACCGTAGCGAACGTTGTTGCTTCCTCGCAGTTCTCAACCGTAATTGAAGAAACGCTGCGGCAGACTCATTCTCGGGCAATCGCCATTATTCAGCAACAGCCCGGAAGTCTTGTCACGTTGACAGATGACGGTACCGTCTCGATCCAGCTGGGAATTATTGTTGAACGAGTTAAATCGCAACTGCAAGCCAACGGTTTCGCGCTGGCAGATTCGATTCCAGCGATCGACAAATCTATTCCGTTGGCAAGCGATACCTCCCTGGGAACAATCCGAACGATCTACAATCTCTCGGTTGTGGGCGGGTATTGGCTGACCTGGGTGGTTCTGGCACTGGCCGCCGTCGGAGTGGTATTGGCCAGAGTGCGAACTCGGGCACTTGCACGCACTGGTTTGGGTTTCGGTCTGGTGATGTCGGCGACGTGGCTGGGGGTGGCGATCGGCGAATCCTTGTTTGTCGGCACCATGGCACCGGGAACGATGCCTGCAGCCGCCGCGTTGGCCATTTACTCGCAGCTGACTGCCACGGTGGTTTCCGCGTTGGCGGCCATGGCGGTGCTTTCCTTTGGCTTGGCCCTTGGCACGTGGTACACCGGCCAGTCGCGTTCGGGCAGGGGGACCCGAGAGATGCTCAGCGGCGGATTCGCCAAGCTGCGCCGGTACGCCGCGCAGCATGGGATCACTACCGGTGCGTTCGGACGTCTTGTAGAACGATTGCGGCTGACGATCCTTGTGGCGATCACCGTGGTGGTACTGCTGTGCATCTTCATGAACCGGCCCTCCACGTTCTCTTCGGTTTCCGGGGCGATTGTGTGGTTCATCGTGGGGGCTATTCTTGTTGAGCTGCTGCGAAATCCCGGGGACCTCGATGATCACCGGCAGACGGCGAAGAGCAATAATCCGCAACCTGCGGCGGCTGGTGTCGACGGACAGGGCAAGGAATGACCTTCGGGATGTAGAAGCTGGTGTGCAGTTCACCAATCGTTGCACTGGGCTGCGGCATTCAAGTTGGTTGTTCCCGCCCTACGACCCCGCCCTACGATCCCGCCCAGACGCAAAGGGCCCGAACCATAAAATGGTTCGGGCCCTTTATTCGCTTTTCCTAGACGGTGCGCGTCAGGATCGCCTGCTTGACCTCGGCGATAGCCTTGGTCACCTGGATGCCACGTGGGCACGCTTCGGAGCAGTTGAAGGTGGTGCGGCAACGCCACACACCTTCCTTGTCGTTCAGGATCTCCAGACGCATATCGCCGGCATCATCGCGTGAATCGAAGATGAAGCGGTGGGCGTTGACGATTGCCGCCGGGCCGAAATACTGGCCGTCGGTCCAGAAGACCGGGCAGGACGAGGTGCACGCGGCGCACAGGATGCACTTGGTGGTGTCATCGAAACGCTCGCGGTCCTCAACGGACTGGTAGCGTTCCTTGGTTGGCTCGTGGCCCTTGGAGATCAGGAATGGCATGATCTCGCGGTAGGACTGGAAGAACGGTTCCATGTCCACAATCAGGTCCTTCTCCAGCGGCAGACCCTTGATTGCTTCAACGGTGATTGGCTTGGAGGTGTCCAGATCCTTGAGCAGGGTCTTGCAAGCCAAGCGGTTGCGGCCGTTGATGCGCATGGCATCCGAACCGCAGATGCCGTGCGCGCAGGAGCGGCGGAAGGACAGCGAACCGTCGTGGTCCCACTTGACCTTGTGCAGGGCATCGAGCACACGGTCGGTGCCGTACATGGTCAGCTTGAAGTCTTCCCAGTATGCCTCTGCGGTGGTCTCCGGCAGGTAGCGGCGAACACGCAGGGTGATGTTGAAGGTAGGGATCTCTCCGCCACCACCGACACCGGCCTTCAGCTCAATCTTTGATGGGGGTTCTGGAAGTTCGGTGCTCATTAGTACTTACGCTCCATTGGCTGGTAACGGGTGAAGACAACCGGCTTGGTTTCCATACGGATGCCGGAGATGCCCTCGGTAGTCGCGTTGTGGTCGCGGTAGGACATCGAGTGAACCATGAAGTTCTCATCATCGCGGTTCGGGAAGTCCTCGCGGTAGTGACCGCCGCGGGATTCCTTGCGGTGCAGCGCCGCGGCGGTCATGACCTCCGCCAGATCCAGCAGGAAGCCCAGTTCTACGGCTTCGAGCAGGTCCAGGTTGAAGCGCTTGCCCTTATCCTGAATGGATACGTTCTTGTAGCGGTCGCGCAGGCTTTCGATAACCTCAAGAGCCTTCTTCAGCGACGCCTCATCGCGGAACACCTGGACGTTGGCGTCCATGGTCTCCTGCAGAGCCTTGCGCAGCTCGGCGACGTTCTCGGTGCCCTTGGAATCCAGCAGGCCGCCCAGCTGGGCGTTGACCAGTGCTTCAGGGTTCTCCGGAAGCTCAACAAACTGAGCATCGGCAGCGTACTTGGCGGCGGCAATGCCGGCGCGACGGCCGAAGACGTTGATGTCAAGCAGCGAGTTGGTGCCCAGGCGGTTTGCGCCGTGGACCGAAACACAGGCAACCTCGCCGGCAGCGTACAGGCCCGGGATCACGGTGTTGTTGTCCTGCAGGACCTCGGTCTCAATGTTGGTTGGCACGCCACCCATGGCGTAGTGCGCGGTGGGGTACACCGGTACCGGATCGGTGAACGGCTCGACACCCAGGTAGGTGCGGGCGAACTCGGTGATATCCGGCAGCTTGGATTCGATGTGCTCTGGCTCCAAGTGGGTCAAATCGAGCAGCACGTAGTCCTTGTTGGGACCGCAACCGCGGCCCTCGCGCACCTCGTTGGCCATGGCGCGAGCCACGATGTCACGTGGGGCCAGGTCCTTGATGGTTGGTGCGTAACGTTCCATGAAACGCTCGCCGTCCGAGTTGCGAAGGATTGCACCTTCGCCGCGGGCGCCTTCGGTGAGCAGGATGCCCAGGCCTGCAAGGCCTGTTGGGTGGAACTGGAAGAACTCCATGTCTTCCAGCGGCAGGCCCGAACGGAAGGCGATGCCCATGCCGTCACCGGTCAGGGTGTGGGCGTTGGAGGTGGTCTTGAAGACCTTGCCGGCACCGCCGGACGCGAAGATCACGGACTTGGCCTGGAATACGTGCAGTTCACCGGTGGCCAGGTCGTAGGAGACTACGCCGGCAACACGCTTCTGCTTGTAGGCGGTGCCGTCTTCGCGGAAGGCTTCCTCTTCAACCAGCAGCAGGTCCAGCACGTAGTACTCGTTGTAGAACTCAACGTTGTGCTTGACGCAGTTTTGGTAGAGGGTCTGCAGGATCATGTGACCGGTGCGGTCTGCTGCGTAGCAGGCGCGGCGCACGGCGGCTTTGCCGTGGTCGCGGGTGTGGCCGCCGAAGCGACGCTGGTCGATCTTGCCCTCTGGGGTTCGGTTGAACGGAAGACCCATCTTTTCCAGATCCAGCACGGCGTTGATGGCTTCTTTGGCCATGACCTCTGCTGCATCCTGGTCGACGATGTAGTCGCCGCCCTTGATGGTGTCGAAGGTGTGCCACTCCCAGTTGTCTTCTTCGACGTTGGCCAGTGCGGCGCACATGCCGCCCTGGGCTGCACCGGTGTGCGAGCGAGTTGGGTAAAGCTTAGTTAGCACTGCGGTGCGTGCACGCTGACCGGATTCGATCGCTGCACGCATACCTGCACCGCCGGCACCGACGATGACTACGTCGTACTGATGTACCTGCATTCTTGATGCTCTCTTTTCTACAAAATTTGTGTGGCTACCGGCAAAGACGGGGAAGCCTTAGACGCACTGTGGCAGGTCGCTGCCGGCGATGCATGGATCGAAGGTGAAGATCACCAGGGTGCCGAGAACGATGATGAAGATCGTTGCGACGTACAGGATGCCCTTGAGCCATGCTCGGGTCGCGTGCTTCTCTGCGTAGTCGTTGATGATGGTGCGCACGCCGTTGGTGCCGTGCAGCATGGCCAGCCACAGCATGGCCAGGTCCCAGAACTGCCAGATCGGGTCGGCCCACTTGCCGGCGACGAAGCCGAAGGAGATGGCATTGATGCCGTCGCCAACCATCAGGTTGGAAATCAGGTGGCCGAAGATCAGCACAATCAGGGCCACGCCGGACAGGCGCATGAACAACCAGGCAAGCATCTCAAAGTTGCCACGGGACTTCGGGCCGCGCTTGTACTTCGGGTCGATTCGTTGGCTGCGGGGAGCAGGAATGGTGACGCTCATGGCTTAGTGTCCTCCGAATGCGATGGAGAGATGACGGATGGCGAAGCCTGCGAAGACAACAACCCAGAGGATCATGACACCCCACAGCATCTGACGCTGGTACTTGGTGCCCTGCTTCCAGAAGTCAACGAGGATCAAACGCAGGCCGTTGAATGCGTGGAAGAGAATGGCCGCTACCAGGCCGGTCTCGCCCAGAGCCATCCAAGGGGTCTGGTAGGTGCTGATGACAGCGTTGTATGCATGGGCGTCCACCCGCACGAGGGACGTATCCAAGACGTGAACAAGTAGATAAAGAAAAATAACGACACCGGTGACTCGGTGTCCCACCCACGACCACATGCCTTCATGGCCGCGGTATAGGGTGCCTGACGAAGTCTTCGACACTGAACTAACCTCCAAGGCTCGCAACGGCGCATGTGTATATTGCACACAATGAGATTTGACGCACTTGTGCGAGCGTTCCTTGTGCGAGTCTAAACCACTTGCCGGGTCGCAATCTATTTCGTGTCTCGATCCTGTGAGTATGTTCACCGAATAGGGCGTTCTATGCGGTAAAAGGCCCAAAAACCGCGGATATTAGGTCATGCAAGGCTTTCCTATTTAGGGTGTTGATGTCTTATTCAATACCAGTTTTTCCCAGCGAATGAATTAGTCTGGAAGGTGTGAATGCAGACCTTTTAGCCCGATTCCATGGCGTGATTCCCGCCGGCGGTGTCGGCACTCGACTGTGGCCCCTTTCTCGTGCATCGGCACCCAAGTTTTTGCACGATCTGACCGGCTCGGGTTCAACCCTGATCCGCGCTACCTATGATCGGCTGGTGCCGCTGGCAGGCGACCGCATCATGGTGGTCACCGGTCGCGCCCACCGTGGTGCCGTGGTGTCTCAGCTGCCAGAGCTGTGCGACGAGGATCTGGTCCTGGAGCCGGAACCGCGCGACTCGGCTGCGGCCATCGGGCTGGCGGCGGCGATTCTCTCGCTGCGAGACCCGGAGATCATCATGGGATCATTCGCAGCAGATCAGGTGATTGAACCTGTTGAGGTGTTCCAAGCGGCGCTGAGCGAAGCCATCCACACGGCCGCCAGTGGAAAGATCGTCACCATTGGCATTCATCCGACGCACCCGTCAACCGGTTTCGGCTACATCAAGACCGGCCAGCCGCTGGAGGTTGCCAACGCACCGAGTGCGCGCGGCGTCATTGAGTTTGTGGAGAAGCCCGATGAGGATACCGCCCGCCGATACCTCGCCGGTGGTGGATTCCTCTGGAATGCCGGCATGTTTGTGGCTCCCGTGGGTTTGATGCTCAAGCACCTGAAGGCCAATGAGCCTTTGCTGCACGATGGGCTGATGAAAATCGCCAAGGCCTGGAACACCGATGCCCGTGAAGAAGTGATGGCTCAGGTGTGGCCGGATCTGCCGAAGATCGCCATTGACTACGCCGTGGCGGAACCTGCGGCCGCCGCCGGAGACGTTGCGGTTATCCCTGGCGTCTTTAACTGGGACGATGTGGGAGACTTCGCGGCAATTGGCCGACTGAACAAGGCAAGCGCGGATGACGGAATCATCAACCTCGGAGAAAAGGAAACCGTCCGAGTTTACGCAGACAGCGCGACCGGTGTGGTTTATTCGGACCGTCCACGTGTAGTGGCTTTGGTTGGAATCGAGGATGTGGTGGTTGTCGATACCGCCGATGCCCTGTTGGTTACCACCAAGGATCATGCCCAAAAGGTTAAGCAGACCGTGGAGAAGCTCAAAGCTGACGGGGCTACCGATCTGCTATAGCCGAACACCTCACAATAAGAGGTAACCACTCAAGCTGGTCGTTGCCGGTATGTTTTGCGGTGTTTAGTGCACCCCCTGACGGTTGGGACAGTATCTTGCGAGGAAATCTGATCAAAAACCTTGTTCAGCCTTTCGGAGCCAGAGACGTCTCGCGTGAACCGGTGTTGGGTGAGTTCTGATCAAAAATTTTGTTCAGTCTAAGCCAGCTGCGTCTCGCGCTGGCCTGGTGCTGGTGTTGGCGCTGAGTTCTGATCGAAAATTTTGTTCAAGAT
>NZ_JBIUXY010000003.1:39884-458320 GCF_044744225.1 Glutamicibacter sp. NPDC087344
GCGGGGCTCGGCTTGCAGTGACTTTTTGCGCCGGTTCAGATTGGCGCTGAATCCTGATCAAAAAATTTGTTCAGGAATCTGTCGGTGCTCATCGCGGGTGGATTGCTGAGTGGGGCCGTGTCTGCACGGTAGCCTGATCAAAAATTTTGTTCAGTCTAAGCCAGCTGCGTCTCGCGCTGGCCTGGTGCTGGTGTTGGCGCTGAGTTCTGATCGAAAATTTTGTTCAAGATTCTGGCGGGGCTCGGCTTGCAGTGACTTTTTGCGCCGGTTCAGATTGGCGCTGAATCCTGATCAAAAAATTTGTTCAGGAATCTGTCGGTGCTCATCGCGGTGGATCGCTGAGCGGGACCGTGTCTGCACGGAAATCTGATCAAAAAATCTGTTCAACACGTTGTGCTCTTGGTGCCTGGCGTGTGGTGCAGTGCGGCAGCGTTGTCAGCTGCGTAACACGGGATATCAAGTTGCCACTTGGGCCTCGTGTTTCGCCGGTGACGGCCACATTACGGATAAACTGTTTTCCCTAGGCTCAAGGCGCGTATTGTCGAAAGGTGTCTTCAGTGAGTGAATTAGGAAATGCAGGGACGGTCAAGGACTGGACTGAGTCTTTAACGCCCGAGTTGATCGAGTTCCGCCGGGAACTACACCGCAACCCTGAACTTTCCTTTGCTGAGTACCAAACGACTGAACGCATCATGGAAGCTCTGCGTGCCGCCGGGCTGGATCCAGTCAAGATGGAGCGCACCGGCGCCTATGTTGATATTGGCGAAGGTCCCATCCGCCTTGGGCTGCGTGCGGATATCGATGCGTTGCCGGTGCTCGAAGAAACCGAACTTGACTATGCCTCCACAATTGAGGGAGTAGCTCACGCGTGCGGGCATGACATCCACACCACGGTGATGCTTGGAACCGCGCTGGCCTTGGGACGTATCCAGTCGGCAGGCCGGCTCGAGGGGCGGATCCGTGTCATCTTCCAGCCTGCTGAGGAAAAACTCCCCGGGGGAGCGGTCTCGGTTATCGAGCAGGGAATTCTTGACGGGGTCCCGCGGATCCTGGCGCTGCACTGCGAACCGCGTATCGATGCAGGGAAAATCGGTACCCGCATCGGTGCGATCACCTCGGCCAGTGACACCATCCGGATCGAGGTGAATGGCCGCGGAGGGCACACCTCGCGACCGCACCTGACCGAGGACATCGTTTTCGCGATGAGCCAGATCGCCACCCAGGTCCCCGCGGTGCTGGGACGCAAGGTCGACGTGCGTTCTGCCGTGTCGGTGGTGTGGGGCCAGATTCACGCCGGCAGCGCACCGAACGCGATACCTGCGACCGGCTACCTGGCGGGAACCATGCGTTGCCTGGACGGCGACGTCTGGTACGAGGCAGGGGAGCTGCTTGATGCCGCGGTGCGCCAGATTGCCGCGCCGTATGGTGTTGAAATCAAGCTCCAGCACACCCGCGGGGTGCCCCCGGTAGTGAATGCCCCGGCGGAAACCGCGCTGATTGAATCCGCGGCCCGTCAGGAATTCGGGGCGGACTCCATCGAACTGACCCCGCAGTCGATGGGCGGCGAAGATTTCGCCTGGATGACCCAGAAGGTTCCCGGGGCGATGCTGCGCCTTGGCACCCGCACCCCGGGAGGCAAGATCTTCGATCTTCACCGTGGTGATTACGTGCCTGATGAGAGGTGTATTGCCGTTGGCGTGCGGATCATGTGCGCGGCCGCAGTGCAGGCAATTGACGAGGCTAACGGCGTCCACACCAAATAACCGAAAAATTTGTCAATAATTTTTCGAGTCCACTAGTCACACCGTGAATTGGCGAACTGACTTGGGTTTTGACGTTAAGCGCTTGCCGTGTGGTGCTCCCGAATTTAGCGAATTGTAATGTTTGCCGCCTTTACCAGTGACATATCTCCGATAGGCTATGGAGACGATGGGAACGTGCGCACCTTCGGGTATGTGCGGTGGGCATCGGCAACGGCGCCCTACGTGGGAAGAAAGGCCTCACGGCTCCCGGTTATCTCGCATAACTTTTTGGAGGATTAGATGCGCTTCGTTTCGCGCAAGACCGGTGTGGCCGCGGCCATGATCGGCATTTCGGCTTTGGCATTGACCGCTTGTGGTGCGGCCCCTGAAGAAACGGCCCCACAGGCCGAAAACTCTGATTACACCGGATGCATCGTTTCGGACTCCGGCGGATTCGACGATCAGTCCTTCAACGAGTCCTCGTACCGCGGCCTGAAGAATGCCGAGAAGGATCTGGGCATCCAGACCAAGGAGGCCGAGTCGAAGTCCAACGCCGACTTCGCCACCAACCTTCAGGGCATGATGAATGCCAATTGTGATTTGACCGTGACCATTGGCTTCCTGCTGGGTGATGCAACCAAGGCCGCCGCCGCGGAAAACCCGGACAAGCACTTCGCAATCGTTGACTTCCAGTACGACGAAGAAATCGCAAACGTCAAGCCGATCATCTACGACACGGCTCAGGCCGCCTACCTCGCAGGTTACGCCGCGGCTGCCGCCTCCGAGACCGGCACCGTTGCGACCTTCGGCGGCATCAAGATTCCAACCGTCACCATCTTCATGGACGGCTTCGCCGACGGCGTTGCCAAGTTCAACGAAGACAAGGGCGAAGACGTCAAGCTGCTGGGCTGGGACAAGGCCAAGCAGGACGGTACCTTCACCGGCGACTTCGAAAAGCAGGATAAGGGCAAGCAGGTCACCAAGAACTTCATCGACAGCGGCGCAGACGTTGTGATGCCGGTGGCCGGTCCGGTGGGCAAGGGTGCAGGCGCAGCCGTTCAGGAAGCCAACAAGGCCGGCAAGGACGCCAAGCTGGTCTGGGTTGACTCCGATGGCTACCTGACCGCTCCTGACTACAAAGATGTCATGCTGACCTCGGTCATCAAGACCATGGACACCGCCGTTGAGGATGTTGTCACTTCCGATACCAAGGACGAGTTCGACGCAACCCCGTACGTTGGCACCCTGGCCAACGAGGGTGTTGCCCTGGCACCGTTCCACGACTTCGACTCGAAGATCTCCGATGAGACCAAGTCCGAGATCGACGCGTTGAAGGCACAGATCATCTCCGGTGAGCTGAAGGTCGAATCGGCCGCAAGCCCTAAGTAAGGGACTTGGGCCACTAACGTCAACAGAGCGCGTCACCGCTCGCCGCAGCAGCGGTGGGTGGGGACGCGCTCTCAGCCTGCCCACTGCCACATAAACCGAACAATGAAGATGGTGGAATCGTGAAACTCGAACTACGAGGAATCTCGAAAGCCTTCGGTTCTTTCTACGCCAACAAGGACATCGACCTGGTCGTCGATGACGCTGAAATCCACTGTCTGCTCGGTGAGAACGGCGCGGGAAAGTCGACACTGATGAATGTCCTCTACGGCCTGTATCAGCCGACCGAAGGCCAGATCCTGCTGGATGACAAACCAGTGGAATTCAACGGCCCTGGTGATGCCATGGCCGCAGGTATCGGCATGGTGCACCAGCACTTTATGCTGATCCCGGTGTTTACCGTTGCCGAGAATATTGCCCTGGGCGCCGAAGCGACCAAGGGAATGGGTGTACTCGACCTCCAGGTCACCCGCAAAAAGATCCGCGAAATCTCGGACCGCTACGGTTTCGACGTGGACCCGGACGCGCTGGTCGAAGACCTGCCGGTCGGTGTGCAGCAGCGTGTGGAAATCATCAAGGCGCTGGTCCGCGAGGCCAAGATCCTGATCCTTGATGAGCCCACCGCGGTTCTGACCCCGCAGGAAACCGATGAGCTGCTTGAAATCATGCGCCAGCTCAAGGCCAACGGCACCTCGATTGTTTTCATCTCCCACAAACTGCGCGAAGTGCGTGCGGTTTCCGACGTGATCACCGTGATCCGCCGCGGCGAAGTCATCGACTCGGTCAGCGCAGACACCAGCACCACGCAGCTGGCGAACCTCATGGTCGGCCGCGCCGTGGAGCTGAACTTGAACAAGGAAGCCGCAACCCCGGGAGCCGCGCGTTTCCAGGTGCGCGAGCTGAGCGTTGTCAATGAGATCGGGGCTACCAGCCTCGATTCGGTGAGTTTTGACATCCACGAAGGTGAAATCCTGGCCGTCGCCGGTGTCCAGGGCAACGGCCAGACCGAACTGACCGAAGCGATCCTGGGCACCCAACCGGTAGCCGCCGGCTCGATCTCCCTGGCCGGTACCGAACTGGTAGGCAAATCCGTGAAACAGGTGCTGCGCTCCGGGGTAGGTTTTGTTCCCGAAGACCGCTCGGTCCACGGTTTGGTGTCCCAATTCAGCATCGAGGAGAACCTGATTCTGGATCTCTACGACCGGGCGCCGTTCGCCAAGGGCATCTCAATCAACCTTGAGGCCATGCGAAAAAACGCTACCGCGCAGATTGCCGACTTCGACGTGCGCACCGACAACCAGCTGAACCCGGCCTCCAGCCTTTCCGGTGGCAACCAGCAGAAAGTGGTGATGGCCCGCGAGCTGTCACGCGACCTGAAACTGTTTATCGCTTCCCAGCCGACCCGCGGTGTGGATGTGGGATCCATTGAGTTCCTGCACCGGCGAATTGTCGCCGAACGCGACAAGGGCACCCCGGTGATGATCGTGTCCACCGAACTGGATGAGGTCATGGAACTGGCAGACCGCATCGCGGTGCTCTACAAGGGCCGGATCAACGGAATCGTGCCCGGCAATACCTCACGCGAGGTGCTGGGCCTGATGATGGCCGGGGTGAGCGAGCATGAGGCATTCGCCCAGGCAGAGTTCGCTACCTCCGCCAATGAGCCGGTGGAAGCCCAGCCGGTACCGGTGGAAGGCGCCGAAGAGACCAACACCCAGGAAGGAGAAGCACAGTGAGCGAGACCAAGGCACCTGAACTTCTCAAAACCAACAAACCGGGCAACGACCTGTTCAAGTCGATCACCCAGGGGCCGGGTCTGGTTTCCGTGCTCGGCGTGATTGTTGCGTTGGTCATCGGCGGGCTGCTGATCGCGGTCACCGATGAGAAGGTCCAGGAAACCGCCGCCTACCTGTTCGCGCGGCCTTCCGACTTCTTCTCCGCGCTGTGGAGCGCGGGAACCGACAGCTATGTGGCACTGTTCAACGGTTCCATCTACAACTCGGCGCAGGGTTTCGCCCCGCTGCTTGAAACCCTGACGGTCTCCACCCCGCTGATCTGCGCGGGTCTGGGTGTGGCATTGGCCTTCCGCGCCGGCATGTTCAACATCGGCGCCCAGGGCCAGCTGATCATCGGCGCGACCATGGCCGCCTATGTCGGTTTCGCCTGGCACCTGCCGGTGGTAGTCCACCTGCTGCTGGTGGTCATCTTCGGCCTGCTCGGCGGTGCCCTGTGGGGCGGCCTGGTTGGCCTGCTCAAGGCCCGCACCGGAGCCCACGAAGTGATCTTGACGATCATGTTCAACTACGTCGCCCTGTACCTGTTGGACTTCCTGATGAACACCGAGGCGTTCCGGCGTCCGGGGGAGACCAACCCGATCTCCCCGATCCTTGACACCAGCGCGATCTTCCCGTCGCTGCCGGGCTCGCGTTTGCACCTGGGGTTCTTGATGGCAGTGTTGCTCACCTTCGGTGTGGCCTGGATGCTGAACCGCTCCACCATCGGTTTCGAGTTCCGCGCGGTGGGACACAATCCCGACGCCGCCCGGACCGCCGGGGTCAACGTGGCCCGCTCAACCATCCTGGCCATGGCTTTTGCCGGCGCCCTGGCCGGTGCGGCCGGTGTGGCTCAGGTGGCCGGCACCGAAAAGGTGCTGACCGTCGGTGTGGCAGGGTCGCTGGGCTTCGACGCGATCACCGTGGCGTTGCTGGGCCGTTCCACCCCGTGGGGCACCTTCTTTGCCGGCCTGCTGTTCGGAGCTTTCCGCGCGGGCGCGGTCAACATGCAGATCACCACGGGCACCCCGATCGACATCGTGCTGGTTGTCCAGTCGCTGATCGTGTTGTTCATCGCCGCTCCGCCGTTGGTCAAGGCAATCTTTGGGCTTAACCGCAAGAAGCGCACCAGCGCTACCGAACCGATCAAGGCAGGTGCCAAGTGACCACCACGGTTTCCTCGATCTCGGTGCTGCCGAGCAAAAAGACCCCCATCATCTTTACGGTGCTCGCGGTCATTGTCCTGGTTTGTTTTGGCCTGCTGGGCAACTCGCAAACTGCAAGTTTTTCGCTTGCCTCCGTGGGAGATGCCTTTACCCTTCCCGATCTGGTGTTCCCCGGGCGGGCCTCCAATATTGTGATCGGCCTGCTGCTGGCGGCACTGGCGGCCTATGCCTGGATGCTGCGCGCCAAGAGCCAAGTGCTTCCGGTGTGGATCATCGCCGTGGGCGCGGTGTTGTTTGTTCTCGCATTTTTGATCTGGGTTGTCTCCGGCGCGGACATCAACTCCATCTCCCTGGCCAGCTTGTTGGCCGGCGGTGTGGTCCTCGCGGTGCCGCTGGTGTTCGGTTCGTTATCCGGTGTGCTCAGTGAGCGTTCCGGCGTAGTCAACATCGCGATCGAAGGCCAGCTGCTTGGTGGCGCATTCACGGCGGCCATCGTCGCCTCGGTGACACGCAACGCCTTCGCGGGCCTGATCGCCGCAGGTATTGCCGGTGCACTGGTTTCGCTGATCTTGGCCTTGTTCTCCATCAAATACGTGGTGAACCAGATCATCGTCGGTGTGGTGCTGAACGTGCTGGTTTCGGGAATCACCGGATTCCTGTTCACCACCGTGATGCAGGAAGACCCCGAGCGTTTCAACTCGCCGGTGCACCTGCCGACCATCGCGATTCCCGGACTGAGCGCCATCCCGGTGATCGGACCGATCCTGTTCAAGCAGTCGGTCATCGGCTACCTGATGTACCTCGCGGTGTTCCTGGTCTGGTTCGGCCTGTACAAAACCCGCTGGGGACTGCGCGTTCGCGCCGTCGGCGAGCACCCGAAGGCCGCCGATACCCTGGGTATCAAGGTCAACCGCACCCGGTTCTTCAACGTCACCTTGGGCGGAATTGTGGCCGGCATCGGCGGGTCGTTTTTCACCCTGGTGGCCATCGACTCCTTCACCAAGGAAATCTCCGGTGGTCGTGGCTTCATCGCCCTGGCCGCGGTGATCTTCGGGCGCTGGAATCCGCTGGGTGCATTCGCTGCGGCCCTGCTGTTCGGTTTCGCCGACAACCTGCAGGTGATGCTGACAATCATCGGCACACCGGTGCCAAGCCAGTTTATGGCCATGATGCCGTACCTGGTGACCATCTTCGCCGTCGCCGGCCTGGTGGGACGTTCGCGCGGCCCGGCCGCCGTGGGCGAACCCTATGTGAAGGAATGACCGGTTCCCATGACTAACACCACCGCGCCGTGGTCGCAGCTTGAAGCTGCGGCCGCGGCCGCGTTGTCCAAGGCCTATGCACCCTACTCGAATTTCCGGGTGGGCGCCGCGGCGCTGTCCAGCGACGGGCGGCTGGTTTCCGGCTGCAACATTGAAAACGCCGCCTTCGGGGTGACCCTGTGCGCCGAGTGCTCCATGATTGGTGAACTCTTCGCCACCGGCGGGGGCACCCTGGATTATTTCGTCTGCTTCGGCCAGCTCAAGGACGGCGAGCTGGAACTGATCACCCCGTGCGGACGTTGCCGGCAGCTGCTTTTTGAACACCGCGGACCCAACCTGCAGATCAAAACCGCCTCCGGCATCGTAGGCATGAACCAGTTGCTTCCGGACGCCTTTGGCCCGGACAACATCATCGACTGACCAGCAAATAGAACGGGAGGCCCACCCATGGCTGCCGAAGAATTCAGCGCCGTCGAAGTCATCCGCACCAAACGCGATGGCGGCGAACTGAGCAACGAGATGATCGACTGGACCATCGACGCCTACACCCGTGGGGTCATCGCCGAAGAACAGATGGCCGCGCTAAACATGGCCATCTACTTCCAGGGTATGCATCGCAACGAGATTTCCCGCTGGACCAACGCCATGATCAATTCGGGTGAACGGATGGATTTCTCCACCCTGAAAGATCCTGCCGGCCGGGTTTTGGCCACCACTGACAAGCATTCAACCGGCGGGGTGGGGGATAAAATCACCTTGCCGCTGGCCCCGCTGGTTGCCAGTTTCGGGGTCGCCGTTCCCCAGCTTTCGGGCCGCGGGTTGGGGCACACCGGCGGCACCCTGGATAAACTCGAAGCGATTCCGGGCTGGCGCGCCGAGCTGTCCAATGCCGAGCTTTTCAACCAGCTCTCCACCGTTGGCGCGGTCATCTGCGCTGCCGGGACCGGGCTGGCACCGGCGGATAAAAAACTTTATGCGCTGCGTGATGTGACCGGAACGGTGGAGGCAATCCCGTTGATTGCCTCGTCGATCATGAGCAAGAAGATCGCCGAGGGAACCGGCACCCTGGTGCTGGATGTCAAGGTGGGTTCCGGCGCATTCATGAAAACCGAATCCATGGCCCGGGAACTGGCCGAAACCATGGTCAACCTGGGCACCGACGCCGGGGTGAATACAGTGGCATTGCTGACCAACATGGATACCCCGCTGGGGTTGACCGCAGGCAACGCCATTGAAGTTGAGGAGTCCGTTGAGGTCCTTGCCGGTGGCGGCCCCGAGGACGTGGTGGAGCTGACCGTGGCACTGGCCGTAGAAATGCTGGCCGGGGCCGGTATTCACGATGTTGATGTGCGTGCGGCGCTGAATGACGGCCGCGCCATGGATTCCTGGCGTGCCATGATCGCGGCCCAGGGCGGCGACCCGGATGCCAAGCTGCCGGTGGCTCGTGAATCGCATACCGTGCTGGCCCCGGCCGAAGGCGTGTTGCTGAAGCTGGATGCCATGGATATCGGTTTGGCCGCCTGGAGTTTGGGGGCAGGCCGTGCCCGCAAGGAGGATGCCGTGCAGGCCGGGGCGGGGGTTCGCCTCCACGTGAAGCCCGGCGCGCTGGTCCGCCGGGGCGAGCCGATCGCCACCCTGCTGACCGATACCCCTGAGAAAATGCAGAGAGCCATCGAACTGGTTCAACGCTCCATCATGATTGGGTCGGAAGATGACCGCCCAGACATGCGCCTGATCCTGGACCGCATCGCCGCGAAATAGTATCTCCAAGCCAACTGCCGCCCCGTTCGGGGCGGCAGTTGGCGGTTAAGCAGTGAAACCACCGGTTGAGCGGGAACTTTGGGGCCGGGCGGAACGTTAATACCTACAGCTCATACCGGAGTCGGAGAACCTCGCCGTGTGAAACACGACCTCGGTAGGGTGCACCAACCAAGGTTTCTGGTGGAGAATGGAATACGAGCACGGAACTGAGCACCCGTGCGCTGTGAGGAAGCGACAAGCACCGATGGAATTGGTCAACCAGGCAATCATGCACGCGGCCACCGCATGGTGGATATTGCCGCTGCTGTTCGCTTTTTGCCTCATTGACGGTATTTTCCCGGTGGTCCCTTCCGAAACCTTTTTGGTCTCGCTGGCGGCCGTGAGCATCAGCACCGGGAGCCCGAATTTACTGCTGATTTTTATTCTTGGTGTTTCCGGGGCAATCATCGGAGATCAGATTACCTTCCGCATCGGCCGCAGCATCGGGTACCGGCAATACGGCTGGATGCAACGTGGCAGAGCGAAAAAGATCCTGGATTTCGCCGCCCGTAAGTTGGAAACCTCCGGTGCGTTGCTGATTTTCACCGCCCGCTATATTCCGCTGGGCCGTGTTGCGGTGAACCTGACCGCCGGGGCCACCGGATTCTCCTATAATCGCTTCACCTTTTTTGACGTCATCGGTTGCATCACCTGGGGTGCCTACTCTGTGGGTATCGGCGCACTGGCCGGGAACTGGCTTTCGGAGAACAAATTATTGGGGATTGCGGTCTCCGTGGTGCTGGCCGTGGTGCTGGGTTATGTCATAGACCGGATCGTCAGCCGGGTCCTTGAACGAGTCCATCGCCGCAAGCTGCAACAGCTGGCCGAAAAGCGAGGTGAGGTGCCGGGAAAAGCACTGGAAACCGTGCCGCCGAGTGATCAAGAAGAGAATTAACCTCCGGGGCCGGTAACCGTCAACAAGATGTGTCCAGAACTTCAGCCGTGGTGGCTATCAGTCAGCCGGATTTGCGACTAGGCTCAAGGGTGTGACTGAAGAAATGATTCATGCTGCCTACGAACCCGAATTCGACTTCCGGGATCTGCCAAAAGTTTCTCTGCACGACCACCTTGACGGTGGTCTGCGCCCGTCGACCATTATTGAACTTGCCGAGCAGGTAGGGCACGAACTGCCCGCCACCGATGCCGATGCTTTGGGCGCGTGGTTCCGTGAATCGGCCGACTCCGGGTCGCTGGTGCGGTACCTGGAAACGTTCGAGCACACCGTGGCCGTGATGCAGACGCGTGACGCGCTGATCCGGGTGGCCCGAGAGTTTGTAGAAGATCTGGCCGAGGACGGCGTGATCTACGCCGAGGTCCGTTACGCGCCAGAACAGCACCTGCGCCACGGGCTGAGCCTGGATGACGTGGTTGATGCAGTTCAGGAAGGCCTGGATCAGGCCTGCGAGGAGCTGAACGCCGAAGGCCACCCGATGCAGGTTGGCCAGCTCATCACCGCGCTGCGCCACCTGGACAACGGGGTGGAGATCGCCAAACTGGCCCTGCGCCACCGCGGCCATGGCGTGGTCGGCTTCGACATCGCCGGCCCGGAAGAGGGTTTCCCGGCGTCCCGGATGAAGGACGCCTTCGACCTGCTGGCCGATAACCTGTTCCCGACTACCGTGCATGCCGGTGAAGCCGCGGGCTTGGACTCCATCAAGGATGCGATCTTGGTGGGCCGTGCGCAGCGTCTGGGACATGGGGTGCGTGTCGCGGAGGACATCGAAATCGAATTCGGCGGCGTTGACGACGACGGCGAAGCCGTCGGCGAGGATACCGGACTGGTCTCGCTGGGCCCGGTGGCCAACTGGGTGCGTGAACGCGGCATCCCGCTGGAGGTCTGCCCGTCGTCCAACTTGCAGACCGGTGCCACCGCCGAATTTGGCGAAGGCATTGAATCGCACCCGATCGATCTGTTGGTCCAGACCGGTTTCAACGTCACGATCTCCCCGGACAACCGACTGATGTCCGGAACCACGCTGTCCAATGAATTTGAACTGCTGGTTGAGGCCTTCGACTACGACCTGGAAGACCTGCTGGATCTGACGCTCAATGCCGCAGAGGCCGCCTTTGTGCCACTGGAAATGCGTGAACTGCTGGTCGAGTACATCAACGACGTCTACGACCACCTGCTGGATGAGGACGACGATGAGGAATTTGAGGACGAGGACTACGAGGAGAACTAGCCTCGCCCACCCTTGAGCGCAAAACCCAAAGGCAGCCTCCCCGGAAAATTCTTCCGGGGAGGCTGCGTTTTTAAGCGATTAGAAAGGGTACCTCTTCGGCGTGCTCTGCACACCCACCCAGCGATCGGTGGTGAATTCCTCGATGGCCCATTCACCATTGAAGCGGCCCAAACCCGAATTCTTCTCGCCACCGAACATGACGTGCGGCTCGTCATTCACCGTGATGTCATTGATGTGGGTCATTCCGGCCTTGATTCCGCGGGCAAAACGCACCCCGCGCTCCAGGTCCCCGGTGAACACGGCGGAGGACAGTCCGAAGTGGGTGTCATTGGCCAGCCGCAGGGCATCTTCCTCATCCTGGGCTTGGGTGATTCCCACCACCGGCCCGAAAATTTCCTCACGGAACAGTTCCATGTCCGGGGTGACGTCGGCAAAAATGTGCGGCGGGATAACCCGTCCGGATACCTCGCCGCTCAGTACCTCGCGGGCGCCTTCGCTGCGCGCCTGGCTGATCTTGCCGGTGACCGAATCCAGCTGCGCGTCGTTGATGATCGGGCCGATCAGGTTCGCCGGATCAGCGGCATCGCCGTAGCCGAGCTTTTGGACCTGCTCGACGAACTTCTCGATGAACGCGTCATAGACCGGGGCCAGGACGATGATGCGGTTGATCGCCATGCAGATCTGTCCCTGGTGCAGGAAATTGCCCAGGGTGGCGGCCTTCACCGCTTCGTCGAGGTCAGCGTCCTCGAGCACCACAAACGGCGCGTTGCCGCCAAGCTCCAGGGCGACACGTTTCATGTGCTGTCCGGTCACCGCGATCTTGCCGACGTTCTGCCCTACCGGGGTAGAGCCGGTGAAGGAAATCAGCGACGGGGCACGGTGGGCCACAAAGTAGTCGCCGATTTCGCCGCCGGAGCCAACCAGTGCGTTCAGCACCCCGGCCGGGGCGCCGGCGGCTTCAAATGCCTTGGCCAGGATCAGCGCGCCGGACAGCGGGGTATCGGAAGCTGGCTTGAGGACCACGGCGTTCCCCAGGGCCAGCGCCGGGGCCACCGAGCGGGCGGAGAGCAGCATCGGGAAGTTCCACGGGCTGATGACCGCCACCACGCCCAGCGGCTCGCGGTAGACCCGGTTCTCCTTGCCCGGCGAATTCGAGGGCAGGATCTTGCCGTGCACGCGGGTGGGGAAGGTGGCGGCCTCGCGGATCGCCGCAATGGTCCCGCCCAGCTCGATGTTGGATTTCAGTTGCGAGGATCCGGACTCTGCGCTGAGCACCGCGAGGATATCCGCGTAATGATCCTGCAGATAGCTCGCGGCGGCCTGAAGGATCGCGGAGCGCTTCGACGGGGCCAACGCGGCCCAGGCCGGCTGGGCCTGTTCGGCGGCGTGGTAGGCGGCATCAACATCATCGGGGGAAGCCTGGGCTATGGTGGCCAGCTCCTGGTTGTTGAACGGGTTGAAGGTGGTCAGGGACTTGGAGCTGTGCCCGGGAACCCATTGCCCATTGATGAACAACGTGGTGGGCAGCTTTTCAAGGAATGCGGGGCGTTCGGTTTCCTGCACGGTCATGGGGGTGTCCTTTGGTAGGGCGGGAGCGGGTTAATGCCATGCTACCGAATGTGACGCTCGTTACGGGGGGCGGTGGAGGGAGTCTTCCAAAGGGGAGGCACTGGCAGCGAAGATAGGATTGTTTTATGCCCAGCGACACCAGATCTTTGGACCAGTTGATCCACACCGTGCAGATCCTGCGGGAGCAGTGCGCCTGGACCCAGGCACTGACCCATGAGTCGCTGCGCACCTACCTCATCGAGGAAAGTTACGAGGTGCTTGATGCCATCGGCGCGAACGACGCGCCGGCGCTGAAGGAGGAATTGGGCGATCTGCTGTACCAGATCCTGCTGCACGCGCTGATTGCCCAAGAACGGGGAAACTTCACCCTCGACGAGGTGGCGGAAACCCTTCAGGCCAAGCTGCTGCGGCGCAACCGTCATGTATTCGACGCGCAGGGAAATATCCGCCAGGACATCATCAGCGATGTCGATGAGATCATCCGGGTGTGGGATGCCGCCAAACAAGCCGAGCGGGCAGGTTCACCGCGGGTGCGCCGCAACGCCGGGCTGCCCGCCGGATTGCCGGCGCTGACCTTGGCGCAGAAACTGCTCGAGCGCCACACCAGGGCCGAATCCCAGGCCGTGCAGGGGCACCGGATCAGCCCCGAAGTCCGGGAGCGGGTTGTTGATGAACACAGTCTCGGCACCGAGCTGATGGCGTTGACCGCCCGTGCCGAAGAGCTCGGTTTGGACGCCGAATCGGTGCTCCGCGAACAGCTGCACCAACGTTACGGAACGATGAGCAATGAAACATCGTCGCCCTAAACAGGTTCAAAGCGCTAGGCTAGAGACAGGCAACGGCGCCAACGGTCATTCAGCGACCGCTGGCTGACCAGCCCTTAGACCACCCCTTTCTACAAGGAGTCCATACTCATGGCATTGATTGACGCCATTCACGCGCGCGAAATCCTTGATTCCCGCGGCAATCCGACCGTTGAGGTCGAGGTCCTGCTCAGCGATGGTTCACACGGCCGCGCGGCCGTTCCATCCGGTGCTTCCACCGGCCAGTTCGAGGCCGTTGAGCGTCGCGACGGTGACAAGAACCGCTACCTGGGCAAGGGTGTACTGGGTGCGGTCGAATCCGTCATCGAGGAAATCGCAGACGAGCTGGAGGGCCTTGACGCCACCGACCAGCGCGCCATCGACCAGGCAATGCTCGAGCTTGACGGCACCAGCAACAAGTCGAAGCTCGGCGCTAACGCCATCCTGGGTGTTTCCCTGGCCGTGGCAAACGCCGCGGCGGTCAGCGCCAACCTGCCGCTGTTCAAGTACCTGGGCGGCCCGAACGGCCACGTCCTGCCGGTGCCGCTGATGAACATCCTCAACGGCGGCTCCCACGCGGACTCCGACGTGGACATCCAGGAATTCATGATCGCTCCGCTGGGCGCCGAGTCCTTCTCCGAGGGTCTGCGCTGGGGCGTCGAGGTGTACCACAACCTCAAGGACGTCCTGAAGGAAAAGAACCTGTCCACCGGCCTGGGCGACGAGGGCGGCTTCGCCCCGAACCTGCCAAGCAACCGCGCGGCCCTGGAACTGATCACCGAGGCCATCAAGCGCGCCGGCTACACCCCGGGTGCCGACATTGCCCTGGCCCTGGACGTCGCCTCCTCCGAGTTCTATGAGAACGGCGCCTACCAGTTTGAAGGCGAAGCCCGCTCCGCCGAGCAGATGAGCGACTACTACGCCGCCCTGGTTGCCGACTTCCCGCTGGTGTCCATCGAGGATCCGCTGGATGAGAACGACTGGGACGGGTGGAAGACCCTGACCGACGCCATTGGCGACAAGGTGCAGCTGGTAGGCGACGACCTGTTCGTCACCAACCCGGAGCGCCTGGCCGACGGCATCGAAAAGGGCACCGCCAACTCGCTGCTGGTCAAGGTCAACCAGATCGGCACGCTGACCGAGACACTGGATGCCATCACCATGGCTCAGCGCGCCGGTTACACCACCATCACCTCGCACCGTTCGGGTGAGACCGAAGACGTGACCATTGCAGATATCTGCGTGGCCACCAACGCCGGCCAGATCAAGACCGGTGCTCCGGCTCGTTCCGAGCGTGTAGCGAAGTACAACCAGCTGCTGCGCATCGAGGAAGACCTTGGCGCATCGGCTGTTTACGCCGGAAAGAGTGCTTTCCCGCGTTTCAACAGCTAATCACCAGCTAAAGCGAATAAGCTCGTCGGTAGTGGATACCGGCGGGCTTTTCGTTCTTTAATGGAGATATCGTGGAATTCCCACGAATGGATCACCTGGAAAAACCTTGGGGAATGGGGGAGTATGGCCCAGCGACCACCGCGCATGCCACGAAGGAACACCCCTGCTGAACCTCAAAACGAGCCACTTGAATTTCCGGACGCCGCTGGGAACACCCCGCCGGAGCAATTCCCCGGCCATGAGGCGGAACCGGCGACCGATACCCTGCACATCGTGCGCGGCAATGAGCACCCTCCAGCGGCGCCCAAGGTCCGCAAGGTGCCCAAGGCCCACAACGTTCCCAAGCCGCAGCGCGCCGCGGCTTCGAATCCGGCGGCCAGCACCTCGCAGCCTGCCCCCGGCCGCCGGGCCAAGCCCGAGGAACCGCAGCACGGTGCACCGCAGCCAGCGGTGCACGCCGAAGGCTCCAAGCGCCCGTTGCGCGAACGTGCCAAGGAAAAGCAGAACGAGCGCCGCCGCGAAGACCGGGCCAAGTTTTCCATGGCGGTGCGCCGCAAGCCCGGGGAGAAACCCGAGCCGCAGACCCCTGCCCAGCAGGGCGAGCCGGTGGCGGCCCACCGCTTTTCCGGGCGCATTGCCGCGCTGATTGTGGTGTTCGCGTTTTTCGCGGTCATGCTGGTTCCCACGGTGAACTACTACCGGACGCAGATGGCGCAAATCAGCGAGTTGCGGGCCTCCATTGCCTCCATGGAAGCCGAACGCGACGAGCTGAAAGCGGAGATTGCCCGCTGGGATGACCCGCTGTATATCAAACAGCAGGCCCGCGAGCGGATAAACTTAGTGATGCCCGGTGAGAAGCTCTACATGGTGGTTGGCGAAGAGCCAGAAGATGAGAGCACCTCCACCGGCAACGGCAGCACCTACGAGGTGCGCCAGGAACTTCCGTGGGTCGATGCACTGCTCGACTCGGTGACCCGTTCCGCAACAGATTGACCGACGACGCAAAGAGACACAACGTGAGTGAACAGCCCATCCGCGAAGCCCTGGACGCCGCCGGACGAGTACCCAGCGACCAAGACCTGGACACCCTGTCCCGTCAGCTGAACCGTCCCGTGCGAGATGTGGTGGAAATCGGTGCACGCTGCGTCTGCGGCAACCCGCTGGTCGCTACCACCGCGCCGCGGTTGTCCTCCGGGATCCCGTTCCCCACCACCTACTACCTGGCCCATCCGGTGATCACCGCGGCCGTCTCACGCCTCGAGGCCGCCGGGTTGATGAATGAGATGAACGACCGTTTGGCGGCAGACGCTCAGCTCGCCACGGCCTACACCGCCGCCCACGAGTCCTACCTGGCCAACCGCGACGCGATTGGCGAACGTTCGGGAACCGGCGCGGTACCTGAAATTTCCGGGGTATCCGCCGGCGGGATGCCCACCCGCGTGAAATGCCTGCATGTGCTGGTGGGCCACTCATTGGCCGCCGGCCAGGGAGTCAACCCGCTGGGCGACGAAGCGCTGGATGCCATCACCGAATGGTGGAGCAAGGACAAGTGCTACTGCGTTGGCGCCTGGGACACCGAAGGCCAGGCACCCAGCCAGGACCGCTCACGGCATGTGAAGACCCAGGAAAACGCGGATCCGGCGGCCAAACGCGCCGAACGCGCCGCCAAACGGGCAGCTCGTGCCGCGGACCTCGCGGGAGAGCAGAAATAGTGCGGGTCGCCGGGATTGACTGCGGGACAAACTCCATCCGCTTGCTGATCGCGGACATCGAACCGGCCACCGGCGAACTGCACGACGTGCTGCGCACCATGCGGGTCGTGCGTCTGGGGCAGGGTGTTGATGCGACCGGCGCCTTCGCTCCCGAAGCGCTGGAACGGACCTTCGCCGCGGTGCGCGAGTACAAAAAGCTGTGCGACGAGCACCAGGTTGAAAACATCCGCTTCGCTGCGACTTCCGCGGCCCGTGATGCCTCGAATCGTGAGCTGTTCACCGGCAAAATCACCTCGATCCTGGGGGTGGAACCTGAGGTCATCAGCGGCGAGGAAGAAGCGCAGCTGTCCTTCACCGGCGCCGCCTCGGTGCGCGCTGGCGCCACCGGCCAGGTGCTGGTGATCGATTTGGGCGGCGGCTCCACCGAATTTGTGGTGGGTGACGAGCGCGGGCCGATCGCCGCGAAGAGCCTGGATCTGGGCTGTGTCCGGGTCACCGAACGATTCCACCTGGATGGTCTGCGTTCTGCATCGTGCCTGGATTTCCTGGACTCGACCTTGCAGAGCCTGGATTCGGTGGTTGATGTGAGCCAGGTTGATTCGGTGGTGATGGTCGCCGGAACCTGCACCACCTTGACCGCCCAGGCGCTGGGGCTGCGGGAGTACGACTCGGCATCCATTCACGGCGCGCAGCTGAGTTTCGCCCAGATGCGCCAGGCCACCGCCTCGATGCTGTCCTATACGCGCGAGCAGCGCCAGGCGCTGGGGTTCATGCACCCGGGCCGGGTGGATGTCATCCAGGCAGGAGCGGTGATTGTTGAACGGATCCTGGACTATCTGGAACGGGCCAGCGCGCACCGCCCGATGGTCTTGATCGCCTCGGAACACGACATCCTTGATGGTATTGCGGCTTCGGCCGCGCACCACGCATAACAACCATCGCACCACCGGGCAGGAGATGACTATGGAAACACCAGTGCGTTTAGGCCGTGCAGCCGGCACGCGGATCGGTGTGTCGGCCATGCTGGCGACCCTGCTGGTGTTCGCGTTCCTGCTGCCAAGCCCCGCGGCGCGGGCCGACGACATGCGCAACGCCGAGTATTGGCTTGATTCCTTGGGCATCACCGCGGCCCAGGAAGAAACCCAAGGCGAAGGTGTGAAGGTTGCAATCATTGACACCGGGATCGACACCAGCCACCGCGACCTGCTGGGTGCGGTGGTTGGCGGGGCCGACATGTCCGGTGCCGGCGGCGCCAAGGGCGACAAGCCGATTGGTGTGATGAGCGAGCACGGAACCCTGGTGGCAACGCTGCTGGCCGGCCGGGGCAACAACCAAGGGGAAATCGACCGGGTCAAGTCGGAGAATCAGCGCCTGAAGTCTGCCTGGGAGCAGGCCAAGAAGACCGCTGAGGAAGAAGAAGAGGACGTTCCCGAGGAACCTGAATACGAAAAAGTCCCCGAACTGACCGGCGGCCAGGACGGGGTGCTAGGGGTGGCACCCAAGGCGCAGCTGCTTTCCATCTCGCTGTGGATGGGGGACGGGAACCCCGCGGGAATCTCCGTGGAGCAGCAGATCCCCAAGGCCGTGAGGTATGCGGTGGATTCCGGAGCCAAGGTCATCAACATGTCCCTGGGCTCCACCAGCCCAGCCTGGCCGCAGAGCTGGGACGAGGCGTTTAAATACGCCGAGGAACACGACGTGGTCATTGTTGCCGCCGCGGGCAACCGCTCCGGCGGCATGAGCCAGGTGGGAGCCCCTGCCACCATCCCCGGGGTGCTCACCGTGGCGGGTGTGGATGAAAACGACAAGGCCTCCCAGGACTCGTCCACCGAAGGAATCTCCATCGGCGTCGCCGCCCCGGCGGAGAAATTGGTGGGCGGCCTTCCCGAAGACGGGTACGCCCGGTGGTCCGGAACCTCCGGCGCGGCCCCCCTCGTGGCGGGGGTGGCGGCCCTGATCCGCTCCAAATACCCGGACATGCCTGCCGCCCAGGTGATCAACCGGATCTTGACCACGGCCAAGGACACCGGCGCCGCCGGAGTGGACAACCTCTATGGCTACGGCATCATCGATGCAAACGCCGCGGTACGGGCCGAGGTGCCAGCGGTCAGTGAAAATCCCTTGGGCACCATTACCGAATGGATTCGGGTCCACCGGCGTAACACCGAGTCGACGACCGATACCCCAGACCCCGGTGTTTCCACCGAAACCTCGGACCTGGAGCAGGTGGCCGCCCCGGCTCCCATCGCCCCGGACACCTCAACCCCGCCGTTGCAGCCGGCCTTGGTGGTGGGGGGAGCGGCGCTCCTGGCGCTGGTGCTGGTCATCGGCGGTGTGCAGGTTGGTTCCCGGGCGCGCAAACAAGCCCTGTCAGCCCGGGTCGCTTCGGCTAAGCTCAGCGAACTGCGGGTGGGGAAAACCGCCGAAGGCCGTGATTTGTTCGACGACATCCCGGAAGATGAAAAATAGCGGCAGGCGCTGATCCTGCCCGGCCGCGGTTCACCTCTGCGGCGGCGCGGGGTGCTCCGAAGCCTGCGCGGGGCGTGACGCCGGCGACGGCTCGGGGTCAAGCGGCCCAAAGGGAGCCGCGAATTCGCCGGTGATTTTGGGGTACCGCGGGGCCGTCGCAAGAGCGAGCACCACCCCTAGGACCAGCGCGGTCAGTGCCAAGCCAAGCAGAGCCGAGTCGATGCCTGTCGCCGGGCAGCCTGCCGAACTATCGTCGATCTCCGGGCAGCTTCGCCATGGCTGAAGAAACATCACCAGGCTTCCGGATGCACCGAGAACCATCAACAGCACGGCGGAAACGAAGAGTCCTGTTCGAGGTGTGCGCATGCCCCATTCTTGCATCTGACAGCTCACGCGGACCGCAGGCACCCTCCAGGCGATTCGTATTGGCCGCAGAAAATCTGTGTGCACACCTCAACATCGGCTGGATCCTGCGCAGCAACACGATCTTTGCGGCGCGCCCGGAGCGCACCAACTGGCCCGCAGAACTCCCCGGATTGAGCCTTGAGCGCTGCGTGTGAGCGGTGAGTTATGGGTGCGTGACTAAACATACTGAATTGATTAGTGAATGTTTTCACTAACTCCGAAAGTCCGCGTAGAATCGAAGGTATGTCGATCATCGAAAGCTCCCAGAAGCGTCCTCGCATTCTCGTCGTTGGCGGTGGCTATGTTGGCCTGTACGTTGCGATGAATCTGCAGAAAAAGGTTAAGGCCCACGGTGGCATTGTCACCGTGGTGGATCCGAACCCATACATGACTTACCAGCCGTTCCTGCCAGAAGTGGCCGGCGGCCAGATTGAACCACGCCACGTAGTGGTGTCCCACCGTCAGCACCTGAAGCACTCAGAGCTGATCAACGGTAGTGTCCTGAGCATTGACCACGCCAGCAAGAAGGCAGTGGTTGCCCCGGTCAACGGTGAAGAGTTCGAACTCGAATACACCGATGTCGTGATGTCTGCTGGTGCGGTCACCCGCACCTTCCCCATCACCGGCCTGGCCGAGCAGGGTATTGGCCTGAAGACCATCGAGGAGGCCATTGCGCTGCGCAACAAGGTTGCCGAGCGTATTGAGTCCGCCGCGAACATGACCGATCCCGAAGCTCGCAAGCGCGCCCTGACCTTTGTGGTTGTTGGCGGCGGCTTCGCCGGTATCGAGACCATTGCCGAACTTGAGGACATGGCCCGCCACCTGGTGAACCTCAACGACCGCGTGGCGCAGAACGAAGTTCGTTTTGTGCTGGTTGAGGCCATGGGCCGCATCATGCCAGAAGTGACCGCAGAACAGGCCGAATGGGTTGTCGATCACCTGCGCAGCCGTGGTGTTGAGGTTCTGCTGAATACCTCGCTGGCTGATGCCACCGACGGTTACCTGCAGCTGATCAACATGGCTGACAAGTCCCCGGCTGATGCGTTCTACTCCGACACCCTGATCTGGTGTGCCGGTGTGATGGCCAACCCGATGGTTCGCTCCACCGATTTCCCAATCGAGGCGCGCGGCCGCATCGAGACCCGCACCGACCTGCGCATCAAGGATGAGAACGGCGATGCACTGGAAGGTGCCTGGGCCGCTGGCGACGTTTCGGCGGTCAAGGACGTGACCGGTGGCCTGCCAGACGGCACCTGCGTTCCCAACGCCCAGCACGCTGTGCGCCAGGCCAAGCTGCTGGCAAAGAACCTGTACGCCGCCCGATACGGCGTCGGCCGTATCAAGGACTACAAGCACAAGAACCTCGGCGCCGTGGCAGGCTTCGGCCGCAACAAGGGTGTGGCCAAGGTTGTTGGCATCAAGCTCAAGGGCTGGCCAGCATGGATGGCTCACCGCGGTTACCACGGTATGGCCATGCCAACCTTCGAACGCAAGTTCCGTGTTGTAGGCGACTGGATGGTTGCTTGGTTCTTCACCCGCGATGCATTGCAGCTGAACAACCTTGAAGCACCGCGAACCGCCTTCGAGGACACCGCCAAGCCGAAGAAGTAAGCTTGGACGGCAGATGATCGAATCATGCGCGGGGGATCGTTGGATACGATCCTCCGCGGATGAGCCGGGGATTTCTCATTTCCCGAATTGATCACGTAGGATTTTAGAGTCCAGCCCCCATGGTGGAATTGGCATACACGGCTGACTTAAAATCAGCTGCCGCAAGGCTTGTGGGTTCGAGTCCCACTGGGGGCACTTGCGAAAAGACCGCTGCATCCCTGTAATCGCAAGGGGAGTGGGGGTCTTTTGTTTTTCGGGTCATGAATTTTTGGGCCTACTTTGGACACATTCATTTGAGGTGCCACGTTATTCAGGGCGATTGCTACCCCGTCTAAATCGTCATCGATTATTTGTCATTTAAAGCGCTTAGTAGTCAGCGCAACCGTCAGAGCTGGCCCAGCCTCCAAAATATGTGAATCCATTAGCGTTCGGTTTCGTCGAGTTCAGCTGCAGGATCTCGATACCTTTTACGGTTTCAGACATTTTGCATGCCACTTGATCAGCTAGAACGTCAATAAGTTCTTCGGATAGGAATCCGTCTAAGTTGGCAACAAGTTCACCGGGCCGAGGAGAGTCTATGGTGAGGAAATTTCGCCAGCTATCTTCGCCGTACAGGTTGATGCTGTAAGCATGTTTCGCGTAGCTACCTTGGCTTATCCCCCGGTAGTAGTCGGCCCACGCTTCTAAGCTGTCATTCGCGAACTCTTCAAGCTCTGGTGTGGCTCCGGTGATTTGCACATCGTCAGAGCCCCATGATTCGGCGCCACCCGCAGCCTGAACGGTCGGCATGTCTTGGGGCTCAATTGCGGGCATTGTCTCAGGTGCCGATTTAAACTCAATTGGTTGCATGCACCCGGTTAAAGCGAGAATGCCAGCAACAGCGGTTAGGACTAAGGCTCTCTTCACAGGGCATTCCTCCAATTGGTCTAAATAGAGTCTAGAGCTAGGTGTGCTACTGGTGCGAGATTACCCTGCCGTCGATACCTGCCGTTGCATTCGGCTAGTGCAAGTGTCAGCTATAAATCCGTTTATACCCTGATTGTGGCCGAACACTGTCTGCAGCCAGCGCTAGGGATCCGTCAGGCACATGGCGACGGTCGGATAGTCCACAACTTCAAATGATGAGCCTTCACGAGTGAACGGCGACAGTTCAACATCACGAGGACTCGGCGCCAGGAAAACTTTGGAAGCGAGCTGCGAAAGCCCTGAGGTATTTTGCCACCACTAAGGTTGGACCATTCGTCAATGACGGTTGCTCGTTTTCCAAGCCCGTCAGAATTCAGATTTGCATCGATTGGACCAAGGCCGGTCGCACGTAACTTTTCCACCAGTGCTCTCACTGATGGCTACGACTGTCTGCAAATCTTCGGATGTACCTTCCCGGAGAATGTCGCCCGCCAGCCATTCAATATCAAGTGGTGACTGGCCACATCCAACGGTGATTTCTAGAATCCCTTCGGCAGGCGATTCCCATGAAGTGACACATCGTTCTTCAACAACGTCAGCGATACCTACGCCTCTGTATTCGGCAGCCCACGCCTTGATCTGGTTGTTGGCCCATGCCAGCTGCTCTTCTTCGGGGTCGATGGCTGGCGTTGTTGGGTCCGCAGCCTTGAACTCGATTGGTTTGGGTAGACAACCAGTCGTGAGCGCGAGAGTGGCCAGCATGACGGCGACAACGGTTTTCTTCATCGGTCCCTTCAAGAAATCAGATGTTTTCCCACGTGATGTTATACAAGTAGGTGAAATGTCCAAAGTGTATCGAGAAGCGTCGACAATTCCGTTTGGCTGCGATCGAAGCGCGAGAAATTCCGGCTGGTTGTTCCGACGCAGACACGTAGGTTTGAGAGCCTAGCTTCCTCTTGACCGGCCGCCGCACCTTCTTTGGCCTCACCCGAGAATTCAGCGGCCTTTCGGTCGTTTTCGCTTACAGGTTAGAAGATTCGGTCTCTGACACTCGAAATCATCCCTTTGACTGAGTCGATTCACAGCATTCATCAATATTCTTAATAGCAGTACCAACAAGCACTGCCGTGCAAACTAGCCACACGACCTACGGGGGAATGACATTGAGCGGCAACCCAATCTTTGGTTCGAAGAACCAGGCCGACGCATGGGGCACCAAGCCCGGTGCTCCGGTTGGATTCCGTGATACTGCCAACATGAGCGCCGACGAGCTGAACACCATGTATCAGCAGCCGGCTGCCACCAACACCGACATGGGTCGCATGACCATTGGCGACACCATCAACAAAACGGTGGTCTGCCTGATCCTCGTGGTTATAGGCGCGGCTATCGGCTGGGCATTCCCGGTGCTGATGCTTCCGGGCGCGTTGATCGGTTTGGTTCTCGGCCTGGTTAACGCCTTCAAGAAAATGCCGTCTCCGGGCCTGATCTTGGCCTACGCGGCGGCCGAAGGACTCTTCCTCGGCGGCCTCTCGCAGTTCCTTGACGGGCTTTACCCCGGTGTCGCCATCCAGGCCGTGGTGGCGACCTTCGCGGTGGCCGGTGTGACCCTGGCTCTGTACCGTTCGGGTAAATACCGTATGACCCCGAAACTGAACAAGATGTTCATGATCGCCATGATCGGCATGCTGGTCTTCTCGCTGCTGAACATGGTGCTGATGCTGACCGGAGCCGTGGATGGCATGTTTGGCCTGCGCAGCGCCGGCGGCGGGGCTCTGGGCCTGATCATCGGTGTGCTGGCGATCCTGCTGGCAACCTACGCACTGGTTTCGGACTTCACCATGATCGAAGAGCTCTCCAACCAGGGAGCTCCGGCTGTGATGGCATGGCGTGGTGCTTTTGGTATCACCATGACCCTCATCTGGCTCTACACCGAGATTCTGCGCATTCTGGCTATCCTGCGTGGAGACGACTAGACATATTGAATTAGAATCCTAGGACCAGTGCCCAAATCGGGTACTGGTCCTTGTTTTTTGTCACAAATTCGACATGGAATCCATCCTCGCGCAATTCGCGCGGTAGCGTAGGGACATGAAGAGTAATCGGTTAGAGCGTCTACGCCGCCTGCGAGGCACCCTGCCGACCCTAAAGACAGAGACTACCGCGGCAGCTCCAGAAGAGACGCTGGATCTGCGCACCGCAGAAGATATGCCCTACGGAGTACGTCTAGCCGCCAGCTGGGCTTGGCGCCTTTTGATCATTGTGGCCGCCTTGGGTGTCATTTTCTGGATGCTCTCCAAGGTTTCCTTGCTGCTGATTTCCTTGATGATCGCGGCGCTGCTCACCAGCTTGCTGTCGCCGGTGGTCAAGATCCTCAATTCCAAACTTGCTGTCCCGCATGGGCTGGCCGTGGGAATCACACTCATTGGCTTCCTCGCCCTGGTGGTGGCCGGACTGTCGCTCGCGGGCCAACGGCTCAGCGTGGGATTCGCCGACCTGTGGACCCAAGCGCTGACCGGCATCCAGCAGATCCAGGACTGGCTGTTCAACGGCCCGCTGCAGCTGACCAATGACGACCTGCAAACCGTCTTGGACGACGCGCTGACCGAGCTGCGTGGCAACGCCACCAATATCCTCAGCGAAGCGATCAGCTGGGGTTCTGCCCTCGGGCAGATCCTCACCGGTGTGCTCCTGACCGTTTTCTGCCTGATCTTTTTGCTGCTCGACGGGCGCAAGGTCGGCCTGTTCCTGATCAACCTGCTGCCACGCCGTGCACGCCCTGCCATGGATGGCGCACTGACCCGCGGCTGGTCCTCACTGGTCCGGTACGTCCGGGTGCAGATGGTTGTGGCCTTGATCGATGCCTTGGGCATCGGGTTTGGCGCGTTCTTCTTGGGTGTTCCGCTGGCGCTGCCGCTGGGTGTTTTGGTGTTTATCGGCTCATTTATCCCCGTGGTCGGTGCGCTGCTCACCGGGGCGCTGGCGGTACTGCTTGCCTTGGTCTCCAACGGCTGGGTCAATGCGCTGATCATGCTCGCGGTGGTGCTGCTGGTCCAACAGGCCGAATCGCATATCCTGCAGCCACTGATTATGGGCAAGGCGGTCAGCCTGCACCCGCTGGCGGTGGTGCTCTCCGTAGCCGGTGGCACCATGCTTGCCGGCATCGCCGGGGCGCTTTTCGCGGTCCCACTCTTGGCGGTGGTTAACACCGTGGTTAAATACCTTTCCCGGCGGGGTTGGGACACCGACCCGTTTGTCGCCGAAACCTATGGAACGGAGCTGGCCGGAGCCGGCCCCCCGGACAGTTCACCCGATCTCCCAGCTGAAAACATGTCAGCTCCCACATCAATACCTGCGCCAACCACACGGCTTCCTGAACACCCCGAGGACAAAAACCATGAGCACTGAAACTAAACTACCTGTCAGCCTGGCAGATATCGAAGAAGCGGCGAACGTGCTCAAACCGGTGATTGCCCTGACCCCGGTGGAACACTCCCGCGTGTTGTCCCAGCACTTGGGCAGCGAGGTTTTCCTCAAATGTGAAAACATGCAGCGTGCCGGGTCCTTTAAGGTCCGCGGGGCCTACGTGCGCATGGCCAAATTAAGCGAGGAAGAAAAAGCCCGCGGCGTCGTGGCGGCCTCGGCCGGCAACCACGCCCAAGGTGTCGCCCAGGCCGCCAGCCACCTGGGTATCAAGGCCCGGATCTACATGCCGTTGGGGGTGGCGCTGCCCAAACTCACCGCAACACGCGACCACGGCGCCGAGGTCGTCCTGTTCGGCAACAACGTTGACGAGGCACTGGCCGAAGCCCAGCGGTACGCCGATGAATCCGGGGCAGTTTTTGTCCACCCCTTCGACCACCCGGATATCATCGCCGGGCAGGGAACCATCGGCTTGGAGCTGCTCGAACAGCTTCCGGATGTGGACACCGTGCTGATGGGTGTGGGCGGCGGCGGGCTACTGGCCGGTGTGGCCATCGCGTTGAAGGAACGCGCACGCCAGCTGGGCCGTGAAATCCGTGTGGTGGGCGTGCAGGCGGAGAACGCGGCGGCCTACCCTCCGTCACTGGCCGCTGACGCCCTGGTCCCGCTGGATACCGTGCACACCATTGCCGACGGCATTGCGGTGGGTAAACCAGGCCAGCTTCCCTTCGCGATCATCAAGGAGCTGGTGGACGACGTGGTCACCGTCTCCGAGGATGCGCTGGCCCGCGCCCTGGTGGTACTGCTTGAACGCAACAAGCTGGTTGTTGAACCGGCCGGTGC
This sequence comes from Glutamicibacter sp. NPDC087344, assembly GCF_044744225.1. Classification (NCBI taxonomy): domain Bacteria; kingdom Bacillati; phylum Actinomycetota; class Actinomycetes; order Micrococcales; family Micrococcaceae; genus Glutamicibacter; species Glutamicibacter sp. NPDC087344. The sequence goes on from NZ_JBIUXY010000003.1 coordinate 66,329, forward strand.
CGTCGGGGTGGCGGCCTTGCTTGAAAACAAGCTGGAAGAGCACGGAATCAACCCGGCAACCACCGCGGTGATCCTCTCCGGAGGAAATATCGATCCGCTGCTGATGCTCAAGGTGATCCAGCGTGGTTTATCCGCTGCCGGGCGTTTCTTGACCATCCGGATGATGCTCCCGGACCGTCCCGGTGCGTTGGCTCAGATCTCCCGAATCATTGCCGAATCGGATGCCAACGTGACGCGGCTGGACCACACCCGTATTGGCGGTTCGTTGTCCATGGGCGACGTGGCGATCACCATCGACCTGGAAACCAAGGGGCACGAGCATTCAAAGATGGTGCTGAACAACCTGCGTGCTGAAGGATTCGACCCGCACATCACCAACACCGCCGGAGGCTCGGTCGCCTAACGGCTGAACACAGCAAAAGCCGCTGGCCACCCCGTAACGGGGTGGCCAGCGGCTTTTGAACACCTAATGGTGAGTTAGGAAGAGAACGGCTTGGCGGACAGGATTTCCACCTTGATGTCGCGACCGTTCGGTGCGGCATAGGTCAGCTTGTCGCCCACTTTGGCGCCATGAACCGCCATGCCGATAGGGGACTGCTCGGAGTAGACCTCCAGGTCGGTATCGCCAGCGACTTCGCGCGAACCGAACAGGAAGGTGGTCTCATCGCCAGCGATGCTGGCGACAACCAACATGCCCGGCTCAACAATTCCATCGTCGGCAGGAGCTTCGCCGACGTGCGCACGGCGCAGCAGGTCCTTGAGGTACAAGATGCGGGCCTCAGCCTTGCCCTGCTCTTCGCGGGCCGCGTGGTAACCGCCGTTTTCCTTCAGGTCGCCCTCGGAGCGAGCCTGCTCGATACGGGCAACGATCTCGGCGCGGCCCGGGCCGGAGAGGAAGGTCAGTTCAGTATTGAGCCGATCGTAGGCTTCCTGAGTCAGCCACACGATAGGTTCGTTGCTGTTGGTGCTCACGGTTGTACTTCCTTTGGTCAGTCGGGACTTCGACGCACCTTCTGCTGGAAAGTGGAAAGCCACCTATGCGGTGGCCTCGACGAAGTCGAATTCGGTACGTTTGGCTGAACTCGCATTCCTACAGATGCAAGCAAAGACCCCGCCAGCAATATGCTCCGGATCAGTTGATATTCCGGTCATGTGCCGATGCGGGGTGAAACGTATCTTTCGATCGATAGTAGTCGCCCAAGGTGAATTAACCCAATAGTTTCAGCTATCAGGGGAGGAAACTAACAAAATGTTAGCCTTTGAACTCCTGAGGCATGATGGAGCACTCCTCGATTCCGGCGGTCACCGCAAGATTATCGGTACGCAGATCCACGGTGAAACTCTGTTTCACAATCCCGGTTTCTTCCCCCGGGTCCAAGACGATCGTTTTGAAACCGACGATAGCTTTGGTTTTATTCATGGCCCTCACATCGCACTGCACACGGTCTTTGGCATTGTATTCAACAGCGATGGTTGCCTGGGCTTCGGTGGGGGACTGAACGGCAAAACCGATGTCCTGGTAGGAGACCGCTTGGTAGTTTGACGAGGCGAAATAGGCGGCGCCAGCAATGCCAACAACCAGGGCCGAACCGATCAGGATGTTGCGGTTTCTTTTTGAAAGGTGGCGATTCTTGGGGTTGTTGTAACGAGCCGTTAAGCTTGGATCAGACATTGCGCGCCTTGCACCACTCTCTTGCCTTGGCGGTGGCCCGATGCTTGGTGGGCCGTGCCGTTCGTTGGGTCCTGAACATCAAGTCTACCGTTGACTCGCTGCTGGGAATAACGGGAGGTCGGAGTGCGGTTGAGATAATGGGTGGGTGTGAAAGCCCCGCGCGAGTGTAAAAAGTGCTGAAGGAAGTTGACCAGTGGAGAACCACGACATGAAAAAGATCGCCCCCTCTCAGGGCCTGCGCCTCATGGCGATCCATGCGCATCCTGACGACGAGTCATCCAAGGGTGCTGCCACCATGGCCGCCTACGTGGCCGCCGGCGCGGAGGTCATGGTTGTGAGCTGCACCGGCGGTGAACGCGGGGATATCCTCAACGCGGCGGCCGGTGAGCTGGCCCATGCGCACCGTGACCTGCCCGGGGTGCGCCGCACCGAGATGGCGGAGGCCGCCGCGGTGTTGGGAATCAAGCACCGCTGGCTTGGCTACGTTGATTCCGGGCTTCCGGAAGGCGACCCGCTGCCCGAGCTTCCCTTCGGCGCCTTCGCGCTGCAGCCAATCGAGGTAGCCGCCGCCGGGGTTATCAAGCTGATCCGCGAGTTCCGTCCCCACGTGATCATCACCTATGACGAGAACGGCGGCTACCCGCACCCGGACCACATCCATGCCCATAAGCTCTCAACCTTTGCCTTTGAGCACGCAGGAAACCCTGAAATGTACCCGGAGCTGGGCGAACCGTGGTCTGTCGGCAAGCTCTACTACGACCGTGCGTTCTCACCTGAGCGTTTCCGTACCCTGCACTACGCGATGCTTGAGTCCGGGTATGAATCTCCCTATACCGAGCGGGTGGCGCAGTGGGAAGCCGACGAGGATAACCAGATGTTTAAGTGGGTTTCCCCACATACCACCACCACCCAGATTCTCTGCGCCGACTACTTCTCCCAGCGTGATCAGGCGCTGTTGGCCCACCGAACCCAGATCGATCCCGAGGGGTTCTTTTTCGCCGTGCCGGAACACGTCTATGCTGAAAGTTGGCCGTGGGAGGACTACACCTTGATTTCTTCCAAGGTGGCCACCGAACTCCCAGAGTCCGATCTGTTTGCCGGACTAAGATAGTTCAAAGAAACTTCCAGCTGTAGAAAAGAGTTGTCTGTACACCGTGAATGCGATTTACGCGTCCGTGATCCTGGCATCGAGCAACAACACCTTCGGAACCGAAAAGGCCAGCGACTACGGTCCCGGGTTCCTGGGTTTTGTTGTCACCGCCGTGATGGTGATCGCCGGCATCTTCTTGATGCGAGACATGGTGCGCCGGGTACGCCGGGTGCGCTACCAGTCTGAAGCAGAAATGCGGCAGCAGCAGATGATGAGCAAGGGCGAAACCCGCAAGCTTGAGACCCCTGGGGAGCCTCTGGACCCGAAGACCAGCGAAGGACAGTAGTCCGTGCTAGCTTGAAGTCGTGGCTCAGCGACTCTCAGGCTCTTCGAGCCAGTACCTCAGGCAACATGCTCACCAACTAGTGGACTGGTACCCCTACGGGGACCAAGCCTTTGAACAGGCGCGCCTGCGTGATGTGCCGGTGATGTTATCCATCGGATATTCCGCCTGCCACTGGTGCCACGTGATGAGCCACGAAACATTTGATGATCCGAACATCGCGGCCATGCTCAATGATCATTTTGTGTCGATCAAGGTGGACCGCGAAGAACACCCCCTGGTGGATGACACCTACATGATGGCCACCCAGGCGCTCACCGGCGCTGGCGGGTGGCCAATGACCATTTTTGCCCTGCCCGACGGCCGTGCATTTCATGCCGGGACCTACTACCCGGCGGTGCCGCGAGGCAAAACCCCGTCCTTCACCCAGGTGATCACCGCCGTTTGTGAAGCGTGGGACACCCGGCGCGAAGGCCTGATCCAGCAAGCTGAGATGCTGGCCGGGCATCTGGCCGAACTCGGAACCAGGCAAGGTGCCTTGTTATCCCTGCGCGCAACCGGCACAGCCGGAGCGGCCCTGGCGGCCGCCGCGGCGCATTGGGTTTCCGCGACCCGACCCGAAGGCGGAACCACACCGGCCCCGAAATTCCCTCCCACCTGGGCGCTGAAAACCCTGTGGCGTTCGGTGATTCTTGACCATGAGGCGCGGGACGAGGTTTTTAACGCGCTGGCAACCACCTTGGAGGCGATGCTCCGCGGTGGCCTGCAGGATCACCTGGGTGGCGGTTTTGCCCGGTACTGCGTGGACGAGCAATGGTCGGTTCCGCACTTTGAGAAGATGCTGTACGACAATGCCGGGTTGCTTTCACTGTGTGCACGCAGTGCCGTGTTCGCCGAGGAATATGTGCTCAGTGCTTCCGGGGAGCAGCGGCAACACGCCACGGATCTCGCCGCGGCGTCTCGCACCGCTGCCCTGCGCACGGCCGAATTCCTGCGCCGAGACCTGCGGGCAGGTCAACCGGGGCACACACCGCGTGCGCTGGCCAGCTCCTTGGACGCTGATTCGCCGCGCGGGGGACAGAGCATTGAAGGCGCCTACTATACGTTCTCGCGGGCCGAACTGAACACCGCATTGGACCGTCTGGACTCGCTACCGGTTGATCTGGTGCGGCTGGCGGAAGTCGCCGAAGATCCCGGACACTACTGCCTGTCGTTGACCCGCTTCCCGAGGGCCCATGAAGAAGAGCCTTGGGAGCAGTTGACGATGGAGCTGGCCCGTATGCGGGAGCAGCGCACCCGGCCCGGACAAGATGCCAAGGTGATTGCCGGGTGGAACGGCCTGGCCATTGAAGCCCTGTGCGAAGCGGGACACCTGCTGGATGACCCCGGGCTGGTGGAGCTGGCCGAAGAAATAGCGCAAGCGGTATGGCAGGTGCACTGGGATGCGGAAACCGGTCGGCTGGCCAGGGTGAGTTTTGAAGGGAAAGCCGAGCCTTCCAACGAGGGAACCTTGCAGGATTACGCGGGGCTGGCGTTGGGATTCCTGGCGCTGGGAACCGGCTCGGAGGGCGCAGACTGGGCGGCGCGCGCCAACCTGCTGCTGGAACGCGCAGGAGATTTTGTCGACCCGCACACCGGGGTGCCGCATGATGCGGTCCAGCTGGATGCGCGGTTGAGCGCCCAGCGCAGTGCCGGGGCAACCAGCGTGTTGGATGATGCGATTCCGGCCGCCGGCGCGTTGTACGCCTTGGCCTTGAGCCGGCGATCGGTCGCGGCGCTGGCTGACGGGCAGTGGACTGATTCCCACGCCGCTAGCCTTGAGCACGCACGGGAATTGACGGCCCACGCGCTGGCGCTGGCCACAGAAGTACCGACCCAGGTCGCCACAGCCTTGGAAGTGCAGGAGCTTCTGAACGCCACGGTGCAGTATGTGAACGTCAGCGGTGCGACAGCACCAGAGCGAGCCAGGCTGCGACGGATCTGCCAGGCACTGGGAATCCAGGTACGTGAGTCCCCGGACTCTCTGGGCGCCCCCGGAGCTTTGCGGATCCAGCCGTGCCGGGAAGAACTGTGCCAAGCCCCGGTAGACAGCATCACCGAGTTTCTTCACCGGCTTCAGCGGAACTAAAACTCGGTTGCCGCCACCCCAGATGAAAGGTGCAGGCCGTCAGACACGGTAGATTTAGTGTCTAGGGTTTTGAATCTTCAAGGAAAGGCAGGGCACGGTGCAGCTTCCCAACCTCGTGTACCGTTTCTACGAACGGCGCCTGGCGAAGTCGCTTCCTGCCGACAAACTGCCGCATCATATTGGTGTCATGGTGGATGGAAATCGCCGCTGGGCCAAACTGGCCGGCACACCCACCATGGCAGGGCACCAGGCCGGGGCGGATAAGATCCTTGAATTCTTGGACTGGTGCGAAGAGCTGAACATCAAGGTTGTCACCTTGTATATGCTCTCCACGGATAACCTGAACCGCGAACCCGGTGAACTGCGCGACCTTTTGGAAGTGATCGGCTCGACCCTGGACCGGCTGGGCGAAACCAACCGGGTTAAAGTGCAGCAGGTCGGCGCCCGCGATCTGCTTCCCGAACAGCTCGCGCAGAAATTGGCCACGTTGGAATCCGCCACGGCCAATCGCACCGGAGTACACGTGAACGTGGCCATCGGCTACGGCGGGCGCCGCGAAATCCTTGATGCCATCAGGTCCTTGCTGCGTGATGCCGCCTCAAATGGCCGCACCCTCGAACAGGTGACCGACGAGCTGAGCACCGATGATATCGAGTCCTACCTTTACACCAAGGGGCAACCCGACCCGGATCTGGTGATCCGCACCAGCGGGGAACAACGCCTGAGCGGCTTTTTGACCTGGCAGAGCGCCTACTCCGAATTCTATTTCTGCGAGGCCCTGTGGCCGGACTTCAGGCGGGTTGACTTCCTGCGGGCCCTGCGCGATTTTGCCGACCGGCAGCGCCGATTCGGCACCTAGTTCTTGCGGCGGCAGGCAACGTTTGAAAAAACGTTGCCTACTCTTTACCCAACTGAACACCAATTAGCCGGTGCATGGGTCTATCGTGAGCACTAAGGCAGGGACATTCAGTCCCAGCTGAGCGAAGGGTTTCTCACTAGATGACCACAGCAGCGTTCACCGGTTCGATCACCGGAATCGCCTCTGGACATCCGGTGCCGGGAGTCCCCACACACGCGTGGGGAGCGATCCCCACGCCGGATTCGAGAATAGGTGCGCTGCCATGACCCGAAATGCTGACGAGGGTGTCCGGACCTACGTGATCGATACGTCGGTTCTGTTGTCTGATCCGAAGGCGATGTTCCGTTTCGAAGAACATCATTTGGTCATCCCGCTAACCGTCATCACGGAGTTGGAGAACAAACGCAAAGATCCCGAACTGGGATATTTTGCCCGCCAGGCACTGCGCGGACTGGACGACCTGATTGCCAGCCATGGCGGACTGGCCAACGCGGTACCGGTCACCGCCGCCGGCGGGACCCTGCGTATTGAACTGAACCACATTGCCGCGGAGGTGCTCCCTGTCGGCATGCGCGGGTCGGATAACGACACCCGGATCCTTGCCGTGGCCAAACACCTGTTGGACGAGGGGCAAGATGTTGCACTGGTGACCAAGGACCTGCCGATGCGAATCAAGGCATCGGCCATTGGAATCCACGCAGAGGTGTATCGCAACGAACTGATCACCAGCACGGGCTGGAGCGGGATTCAACAGCTTGAACTCGGTGAAGAGAAAATGGCTGCGCTCTACGAACGTGAACACCTCTCGAACCTACCCGAGCTTGCCGAGGTGCCGGTGAACACCGGTTTTGTCATCACCTCCTCCCGCGGCAGCGCGTTGGGGCGCAAGACCGATGCCACCACCCTCAAACTGGTGCGCGGAGACCAGCAGGCCTTCGGGCTGCACGGGCGCAGCGCTGAGCAGCGGATCGCCTTGGACCTGCTGATGGACCCGACGGTCGGCATCGTTTCGCTGGGCGGCAACGCCGGAACCGGCAAGTCCGCGCTGGCCCTGTGCGCCGGCATGGAAGCGGTCATGGAACGCCGCGAACACCGCAAGATCACCGTGTTTCGTCCACTGTATGCCGTCGGCGGCCAGGAACTGGGCTACCTGCCCGGCTCGGAAGGCGAAAAAATGGGCCCGTGGGCCCAAGCAGTGTTCGACACCCTGGGATCCATCGTGTCCAAAAACGTGATTGATGAAGTGGTGGACCGCGGGATGCTTGAAGTACTACCGCTGACCCATATCCGCGGGCGTTCATTGCATGACTCGTTTGTGATTGTCGACGAAGCCCAGTCGCTTGAACGAAATGTGTTGCTCACCGTGCTCTCCCGCATCGGCCAGAACTCAAAGGTTGTGCTGACCCATGACGTGGCCCAGCGCGACAACCTGCATGTGGGACGCCACGACGGTATTGCCGCGGTGGTCGAACAGCTCAAGGGGCATTCGCTGTTCGGGCATGTCACGCTAACCCGGTCGGAACGTTCAGCCATCGCCGCACTGGTCACCGAGATGCTGGACGGACCCTACCTCGGTTAGGCCGTACCTGATTCGCCGCGCAACTCCCACGGGATCGGTGCCCGCACATCGGTCAGGGTGGGGGTTGGTGCGGTGAACAGCGAATCAATGTAGTACTCGTTGCGGGACAGCACCTGGATGTTGACCTCTGGCTCGTGGCTTCCGGCGTCGAGCACCCGGCGGTGCACACAGATTCCGGTCTCCAGATCCAGCATCAGCAGCGTTCGGGTACCCGCCGGAACCAGCGCGAAATCGCTGAGGCATGCGCGGTAGCTGTAGCCTGCGGAGAGCACCGCGGCCAGCACCTTGCGTCCCGCGAAGGTGCTTTCGGCCAGCTCGTGGATGTAGGTGGGATGGTCAAAAGCCAGATCCAGCGACGCCGGTTCGGCCCCGGCCACCTCAAAGGGGTCCAGCACCGTGGACAAAAAATCCAGGGGCAACAGGTCGCCAAATCCGGCGATCTCCGGACGTCGATGGACCAGCCGGTCACCGGTGAATACCGGTGAAGTGAGGGCCACCGGAAGAGCCCACGAGGAGGAGGACGCCGAGGCCACAAAACTCGGCCCGCGGTCGGCAGTGAAATGTTCGCGCTGATAAATAATCTCACCGTCAGGGTTGTAGACGGCCACCGCCTCACGCTGCCGGATGATCATTTCCAGTCGGCCTTTCAACCCCCGTGCCGGGTCTTCAAACGGCTGGGGCACCTGGAATGAAATACGCAGCGAGGTGCTCAGCCAGGGGGCCGAGCGAGCGAGCGCCCGAAACCGGCGTCGGGCGGCTGACGTGGGCACAGGGTGCCCCGGGAAGAGCTGCGGTGCTGCTGGCTGAGTCATGATTCCAGTCTAGGAGTCTCGCGCCCGAATAGCACTGGTTATGCACAATCTCGTGACTTTCCCCGGGGACAGGGGGCCTGAGCCTATGCTGGAGGCATGATGGTGCGCAGCCCGGTGCAGATTGCGGCGGTCGCCCAGGAATCCTGGGTCACCGCGCTGCTGATTGCCGCCTTGTTGCTGTGTTTTGCGTATTTTGGGATCGCGCTGTCGGCCGCCGATATTTCCAGCCACCGATTGCCCAACCGGCTGGTTCTGCGTTGGCTGCTGGCCTCGGGGATTCTTATTTCCCTGCTGGGTGCGGTGCGGATGGACTATTGGCCGGTGCTCCGGGCGCTTGCTGGCATGATGGTGCTGTGCGGCGGATACCTGCTGGTTTCGCTGATTTCCTCCGGGGCGATGGGCATGGGGGATGTGAAACTTGCCGCCGTGCTCGGCCTGAATCTGGCGTACTTCTCATTTCCCGCGCTGCTGGTTGCCACACTGATGACCTTTGCTGGTGCCACGGTGTTTGTGCTCGGCGGGGTGCTGGTGCGCCGCCTGACGTTGAAGTCGGCGGTGCCCTTTGGGCCGTTTATGATCGGCGGCTCGCTGTGTGCACTGCTTGTGGCACGATAGGTTTATGCCCACACCAGAATTTATTACAGAACTGCGAACCCATATCGGACACGAAATGCTGTGGCTCTCCGGGGTGAAGGTTGTGGTGTTCGACCACGACCGGGTGTTGCTGGTGCGCCGTGCCGATAACGGCCAGTGGACACTTCCGGCCGGAATCATCGACCCGGGGGAAGAAGCCTCGCACACCGCCTCGCGCGAGGTGCTGGAAGAAACGGGCATCCGGTGTGAAATCACCGATCTGCTGGGTGTCGGCATCACCGCGCCGACGGTATATCCCAACGGGGATCAAGCCCAGTACCTGGATGTGGTCTTCAAGGCCGTCCACGTTTCGGGGCAGCCCGTCTGCGCCGATGATGAAAACCTGGAGGTTGCCTACTTCAGTTTGGATGACCGGCCGCAGTTGCCACCCTTGCATGAACGCGCCATTACCTGGGCGCTGAATCCTCGCCCTGGCGGATACTTCGCCGCCTAGGCTGGGCGGGCACATCCAGCTGAACCACCCCGAGTTCGCGCACCAATGCGTCAGGCCCCGCACACGGGTGGTGTGCGGGGCCTGAGCCGTGTTCAGCCCGGGTTAGGAGTTGCGTGGATCCTGATCGGTTTTCGGATCCTGGATCAGTACAGATCCCGTGGGGTGTTCATGCGCGGTTGCCGAATCCCGCGGGGCGGTTTCCTGCGCCCGCTCAGCGGCTTCGAGCGCCTCGGCTTCATCACCTGCAATGGCTTCACCGCGGGCCACCATGCCGGCCTGCTCGGAGAGCGGAACCTGCTTGAGGAACAGGGCCAAGGCGAAGGCGATAACCAAAAACGGAATCAGGTACCAGAACACCGGTGCCAGCGAATCCGCGTAGGCGGTCACCACTCCGTCGCGTACCGTTTCGGGCAGCTGGGACAGCGTTTCCGGGTCCAGCGTAGAGGTTGCTTGGCCGGCGTCGGCGGCGCTGGCGCCGGCCCCGGAAAAGACATCCATCAGCTTCTCGGAGAGCCGGTTGGTGAACATGGCGCCGAAGATTGCCACACCCAGCGAGGCGCCGACCTCGCGGAAGTAGTTGTTGGTGGAGGTTGCCACGCCAACCATTTCCGGGTCGACGGCATTTTGCACCACAAGGACCACAACCTGCATGATCAGGCCCATGCCGGCGCCCAGGAAGAACAGGTAGACGCAGATCAGCCAGATCGGGGTCTGCGCGGTCAGCGTGGTGAAGCACAGCATCGCCAGCGCGGTGATCACGGTACCGGCAATCGGGTAGCCCTTGTAGCGTCCGGACTTGGTGATGGCGATGCCCGAATAGATCGAGGTGCCCATCATGCCTGCCATCATCGGCAGCATCAGCAGGCCGGAAGCGGCCGCCGAGGTTCCGGAAGACATCTGCAGGAAGGTCGGAACGAAGGCGATGGCGGAGAACATGCCAATACCCAGGGTGAAACCAATGGCCGTGGCGTTGATGAAGACCTTGTTCTTGAACAGGCTCAGCGGAATGATCGGGTCCTGGGCGCGGGACTCAACCAGCACAAACAGCAGCACGGCGGTCACCAGGCCGGCACCCCAAGCCCAGGTTTCCAGGGCAGTCCAGCCGTGAGCCGCGGAACCTCCGAAATCGGTGAAGAAGATCAGGCAGGTGGTCGCGATGGAGAGCATCACCACACCCAGGATGTCGATCTTCTTTTCGGCCTTCTTGCTTGGCAGCGTCAGGGTGAACCAGGCAATCAAAAACGCCACGATGCCAATCGGGATGTTGATGTAGAACGCCCACTGCCACGAAAGATGGTCGACAAAAAAGCCGCCGAGCAGTGGACCTGCCACCGCGGACAGGCCAAAAATGCCGCCGAGCGGGCCCATGTACTTGCCGCGCTCGGACGCGGGGACAATATCGGCGATGATGGCCTGGGACAGGATCATCAGACCGCCGCCGCCCAGGCCCTGCATGGCGCGGAAGACCACAAAGGTCCAGAAGTCGGTGGCGAACGCCGCCCCGACCGAAGCCAGGGTGAACAGCGCAATCGCGATCAGAAAGAGGTTGCGTCGACCCAGCACATCGCCGAATTTGCCGTAGATCGGCATGACGATGGTGGTGGCCAACAGGTAGGCGGTGGTGATCCAGGCCTGGTGCTCCACGCCGCCGAGCTGGCCCACGATGGTGGGCATGGCGGTGGAAACGATGGTCTGGTCCAGGGAGGAAAGCATCATGCCGGCGATCAGCGCCGAGAAGATGATCCAGATACGCCGCTGGGTCAGCACCAGGGGTGCGTTTCCCGGCGGCTTGCCCGGGGAAGTGGTGGTAGTCATGTGGTTCCTTGCGAGAGTTTTTGTTTTTCTACGAGTCGTTCCGCGTCAGCGGGTGAGAGATGACGTCTTGGGCCGCGGTGATGTATTCCATGAATACGTCGGTGATCGAACGCTGGCCGGAGTCCGAGACATACCTGTCAACGGATTTGATGACCGCGAAATGCATGAAGTGGACCAGGGCCATCACCCCCGGGTGATCCGGTTGCACCCCTTCGCGGGTAGCAATCAGGTTCAGGAATTCAGCTTCCTTCTCCGGGCCGACCTGCATCATCCGTTGCAGCAGTTCGGGTTCGCGGTGGACGACGGAGAAAAAACCGTGGGTGCTGACGATGGCTTGTTCGTCGAAGGTCAGCTGTTCAAGCACGAAGGCCACCAGATCGGCTAGCAGCGTGGGGGACAGTCCGGTGATCCCCACAGGCCGGGACGCCATGAAGCGTTCAACCGCGCCTTCGGGGATGTCATCGGCGTCGTGTCCGAAAACCGCATCCAATTTGGTGGGGAAGTAGTTGAAAAAGGTTCGACGTGAAATGCCGACGTGTTCGCATAACTGTTCAACGGTGAAGCCGTTGTAACCATGCTCCGCGGTGAGTTCCCGGGCCTGCCGGGTGATCGACAGCCGGGTCTTTTGCATACGAGTGCTCAGATGCGCGCCCTTCGTGGGAGCCGACAAATCATCTTTTGCACTATTTTCCATATAGTGCAGTTTTGCACTTTAAGGAGAATAGTGCAACAGAAGGTGATTGGGTGCACAGCGGCTTCGACGCAAGTACCTCTCTGGCATAGGGTTGAGGGATGACGACTGCTACGCTCTGCCCGCCGACCACCGAACTGCACGGCTCATGGCTGGAAAGCTGGGCCGAGTGGGGGAGCGCCGATCAGGATGGGGCCAGCGTCTTTTTCGCCGCGAAATTCGGCTGGGATCTGCACTCACCGCAGGGGTTCGCGCAATGGGTGGAACTGCTCAACGAGCTGGGGCGGCCGGGCGCGGTGCCGCCGGAAGGTTTCGCGCCGCAAAGCACCCTGTGGCTTGAACGCGACGGCGAGTACCTTGGAGCGGTCAGCCTGCGCCACACGCTCATGAATGAATTCCTGCAAGAAGTCGGTGGGCACATTGGTTACGGAGTGCGCCCCAGCGCCCGCGGTCAGGGGCTGGCCAAGCTTGCGCTCGCCGGTGCCTTGGATGAAGCCAGGGGCATGGGGTTGCAACGTGTATTGGTCACCTGCAACGACTCGAACATCGCCTCGGCGCGAACCATTGAAGCCTGCGGCGGGAAGCTGGAGCGGATCGTTCCCGCCGCGGAAATTGCGCAGCGTTTCGGTGCGGTTGAAGACCTGCGCCGGTACTGGATCGCGGTGTAGATAACCGCGGGCTGACGAGGTGCCGCTGTACCCGCAAGCCCAAGTCCGCGGTTGGCCGTTTCAACCCGGGCGGGTTTGTCCGCGGTGAGTAGCCCGGTGTGTTGCGACTCCCGCTCGGGCTCGGAGATCGTGCGAATAGCGGTGGCGGGGCTGAAAGCCAGAACCTCAGCGCACCGAGCGGATAGCGCCTGAACAGGGTGGAAGCCGCAGCTGGCCGCAGATCATTGTGAGCTAGCGATCCGGAATAAACCACGCGCGCGAATGTTGGTAACGCACCGCCTGGCCAGCCATGCCGAACGGCCGCAGGTCAATCGTGTCCACCGCGCCGGCCGACGGGGCGGAGCCTGGTTGCGCAGCGTCATCCTTTTCGTTCCGGCCCACCTCGCAGGCGATGCCGGATCCTTCAAGGATCTGCAACCTTCCTTCACCGGTTTTCACCCCTGGAAATCCCGGAAATGCGCCCGCCGCATATCCGATGATCAGCTGTCGCTCGCCCGGAGGGCCGGAAGATTGGGGGAGTTCGGACAGCTCATCCCACACCCAGGGCGATCCTGCCAGATTCGCGAACTGCTCAGGCGCCAGGCGGTTGATCGCGTCAATCCCGTGGACAGGACAATGAGCACTGGCCGGGAGTGAGGAACTCGAGTTGATCTCATCGGCATCCTCGGGCATCAGCTGCAACAGCTCGGCCACGCAGATGCACCGGGAATCGCCGGTGTCCCGGACCGCGTCAATGTCGCCTCCGGCTGGGCTTTCATCCATCCAGGAGAACCTGACCGGAGCGTCGCCGGTGGCAAGATGCCAGACATAGTTGCCGACATAAGCGCGAGCACTTGCCTTGAGCACTGCACGCACCAACAGGATGATCGCCAGCACGGCGGCCAGCAGCGCGGGTGCGGCCCAGAAATCAGATTCCGAAAGGTCATCAAGCTCGCTCGCTGTGAGGCCTTCTTCCCCGGCAAAGATCTGAAGGGTCCACCACCACAACCCGGCCGCTAGCAGCCCGGAACCCAATGCCCACAGGGCTTCGCCTGCGGTGGCGAACCGCAGGCTGTGGCGCGAGCCGTGTTCCAATTTCAGGCAAGCTTCGGGGGTCAAGGAGCGGGCCAAGAGCCGCACCCTGGCAGTCTGGCGGATCAGCACGATCACGTCGGCCAGTGTCCAAAGGCTTGCCAGCAGGGCTCCGGCCCACCACCAGGGGGCTTCGGGCGATGCATCGAGGGTGTGGGCCGTGGCGGCAAGAGACAGCAGCAAGGGGCTCAGACCCATATTGAAACGGTGCAGGAACCAACCACCCAAGCTGAAAATGACTATCAGCGAAATGCTGGCCAGGCCCAGCGCATCAAGCAGCCGGTAGCCGCCCACCCACGCATCGGCATCCAGGTCGGCCCAATGCTGGAATCGAACAAAAATGCCCAGGGTGCTCAGCAACGCGATCAACCAGGAAATACGGTGCGCCAGCGGTCGGGGCAGGCGCCGGGGAATCTTCGCCCACTGGGCGCGCGAGGGTCTAATTTCCCGGTAGCTGTTCGAGCCTGCAGAGGTCGTCATTTTTCGATTGTGACCTGTAAGTTCATGATTTCCAAAACCGCAGCGGCGGGTTGACCGGGACCAACCGCACGGAAAATGACAAGGCCCGGCGCAGGATAGTACCTGTGCCGGGCCCCAAGGGTGAAGCTCCTAGTAATTGCCCACCATGGTGGACACATCCAGCAGCGCATCCAGCTGCTCTTCGGTAACCTCGCCGCGCTCCACAAAACCAAGCGCCACGGTGGCTTCACGGACGGTCAGCCCGTCCGCCACGGCCTTCTTGGCGATCTTGGCCGCGTTTTCGTAGCCGATCAGCTTGTTCAACGGGGTCACGATGGAGGGGGATGCCTCGGCCAGGAAACGCGCACGCTCCACATTGGCGGTGATGCCGTTGATCATCTTCTCTGCCAAGACGGTTGAGACGTTGGCCAGCAAGCGGATGGATTCCAAGAGGTTGGAAGCCATGACCGGGATGCCGACGTTGAGCTCAAAGGCGCCGTTGGTTCCGGCCCACGCGATGGCGGTGTCGTTGCCGATTACCTGCGCGGCCACCTGAATGGTTGCCTCGGAGATCACCGGGTTGACCTTGCCGGGCATGATCGATGAACCTGGCTGCAGGTCTGGAATGGCGATCTCGCCCAGGCCGGTGTTGGGGCCCGAGCCCATCCAGCGCAGATCGTTGGCGATCTTCATCTGGGAGATGGCAATGGAGCGCAGTGCCGAGGAAGCCTCGACCAAACCGTCGCGGTTCGCCTGGGCCTCGAAGTGGTTGCGGGCCTCGGTGATCGGCAGGCCGGTGTCCGCCCGCAGGAACTCAATCACCTTCTGCGGGAAACCGTCCGGGGTGTTGATGCCGGTGCCTACCGCGGTGCCGCCTAGGGGAACCTCGGCCACACGCGGGAGGGCCGCCTGCACACGCTCAATGCCGTAACGCATCTGCGCTGCGTAACCGCCGAATTCCTGGCCAAGGGTGACCGGCGTGGCGTCCATCAGGTGGGTGCGGCCGGACTTGACGATGTCCTTGAACTCGACGGCTTTAGCCTCAAGCGAGGAAGCCAGGGTTTCAAGGGCCGGAACCAGGTCGTTGATCAAGGCGGCAGTTGCCGCCACGTGGACCGAGGTGGGGAACACGTCATTGGAGGACTGCGACGCGTTGACGTGGTCGTTGGGGTGAACTTCGGTGGTGCTTCCCGAGTCCTTCAACGCGCGGGTCGCCAGCTCGGCGAGGACCTCGTTGGTGTTCATATTCGAGCTGGTGCCAGAACCGGTCTGGAAAACGTCGATGGGGAAATGGGTGTCGTAGTCGCCGCTCGCTACCTGATCCGCCGCTGCAACAATGGCTTCTGCGCGCTCAGCATCGAGTACGTCCAGTGCCAGGTTCGCCTGGGCGGCGGCCTTCTTGACCTGAGCCAGTGCCTTGATATGCGCCGAGTCAAGTGGTTTACCCGAGATGGGGAAGTTTTCTACGGCGCGCTGAGTCTGCGCGCGGTACAGGGCTTGAGCCGGAACCCGGACTTCACCCATGGTGTCATGTTCAATACGGAAGTCGTCACTGTTGATCATAGGGTCAGCGTACGCCTGAACCCGCGCGGAAGAACAGAATATGGCGTTAACGTCACAATCAACAGCGACGACTATCTGTTTGGGGAATAATCCCTGTCAGATGATGTATTGGCGAACCCCGGCGGGGTCCTTAGTCCAGATCCAAGCCCAGGCTGGAGACCAGCTGCGCCTTGCCGCCATCGAGGTGGTAGGAGACGCCAGCCACGGCGGTGCGGCCTTCGGCGATTGCCTTGGACAGGACGGTGGACAGCTCGACCAGTCGGTCGGTGGTCTGTTTCACGTGTTCCACCACGGTGCCGTCAACATCGGTCACACCGTTGCGTTCGGCGGCCTGGACCGACGGGGCAATATGTTCCACGAGGTCGCGCACAAATCCCTTGGGCATGATGCCGCTGTTGCGGCTGTTGATGGCTTCGGTGACCGCGCCGCAGGAGTTGTGGCCCAGAATCACAATCAGCGGCACGTTCAGTTCATCCACCGCAAATTCCAGTGAACCGATGCTGGCCAGGTCGATCACGTGGCCAGCGGTGCGCACCACAAACATGTCGCCCAAGCCCACATCAAAGATGATTTCCGCGGCGAGACGCGAATCCGAGCAGCCGAAAATCACGGCGAACGGTTCCTGCCCGGTGATCAGCGACCGGCGCCTGGCGCTGTCCTGGTTTGGATGCTCGGTATCTTCGTTGACGAAACGCAGATTGCCGTCGCGCAGTTTGGTCCACGCTTCGTTGGGGGTCATGGAGTGCTGTGTGGTGTCATGAGGCATGATTCGAATTCTAGCCGGTGCAAAGTTCGAATATCGAATACATGACGAGCCTATGTGTTCCCGAGGCGCACGTGCCGACGCAAAACTACATGGTGGATTCGGTGGCCAGGCGGGCCATCTCAACCAGTTCTTCCTCGCCGGTGTCGCTGGAGAGGATCATGGTTGAATCCTTGCCTTCGGCGATCATGTAGGTTTTTTCGTCCTTGGTGCGCACTTCCCACGCCACCCCGTCGATTTCCTTGGTGCCCGTGGGAAGGGCGGAATCGGTGATCAGCGCGACCCAGGTGGGGTTTGAGTCAATGGCTTGGCGAACCCAGACAAATTTGTTGTCCTCGATGACCACGCCAAATTCCCAGTAGGGGACACCCTGAGCGCTATTCGCCTGCCAGCGGGCAAAGTTCGCATATTCGTTCTCGGCCAGTTCAGGGGCGAAGAGCTCAATCCCGGCGATGTCCGATGCGCCCTGGGCGGTTGACTGAAGGTCGACGGTTGATTCAAAGGCCTTTTCCGCCGGGGCCGGGTTCAGCAGGTAGAGCGGGAGAAAAACCACGATGCAGAAACCGATCGACAGGATCATGCCCTTGAGCGTCTGATTGGCGCGTTTGGCCTGCTTCTCGGTCAGCTGCGGCTTGTGCGGAAGGTCCTCGAACGTCGCATTGGGGTCGTTGATGTCGCGGCGTGAGGGCTCCTCGCCAAGGGCCGGGGCCATCCCGGCTTCACTTCGGGCTGTGTTTTTCTCAGTATTCTCGGGCTGCACGGTTTCCATTCTCCCCGAAGTTTCTGTGGATATCGAACCGCAGTGCCCAAGCCCACGTCGCAGTGTGCTCAGGAAGGCTGCGACACAACATGCGTCGCAGAAAACAAAAAGGATAGAATAGAGGCTGTTTGCATAGGCGCAATGACTACGACTCAGTGATGGGATCCTTCGTGACCGAAAAGAACAACTTCGCCCACCTATCTTCGCGACTGTCGGTAACCGACGCGGAGCCAGACCGTAACCTGGCATTGGAACTTGTCCGTGCCACGGAGGCGGCGGCCATCGCCTCCTCGCCATGGGTTGGCTTCGGTGACAAGAACGCCGCCGACGGCGCGGCAGTGGACGCCATGCGCGGGCTGCTGTCCACCGTGAACTTCAACGGTGTTGTGGTGATCGGCGAAGGCGAAAAAGACGAAGCACCCATGCTCTTCAACGGCGAGCAGGTTGGCAACGGAAGCGGCGCCGAGTGCGACGTGGCTGTCGACCCGATTGACGGCACCCGGCTGACCGCCCTGGGCCTGAACAATGCCCTGTCCGTGTTGGCCGTGGCCGACCGCGGTAGCATGTTCGACCCGTCGGCAGTCTTCTACATGGAGAAGCTTGTCACCGGCCCAGAGGCCGCGGAACTGGTGGACCTGCGTCTGCCGGTGAAGCAGAACCTGCACCTGATCGCCAAGGCCAAGGGCAAGAAGGTCAGCCAGGTCACCGTGACCGTGCTGGACCGCCCACGCCACGCAGACCTGATTCAGGAAATCCGCGATGCCGGTGCACGCACCAAGCTGATCATGGACGGCGACGTGGCCGGCGCTATCGCCGCGACCCGCGAAGGTACCGGCGTGGATGCGCTGATGGGCATCGGCGGTACCCCTGAGGGTATCGTGACCGCATGCGCCATCAAGTCGCTCGGCGGCGTGATCCAGGGCCGCCTGTGGCCAACCGATGACGATGAGAAGCAGAAGGCGATCGACGCCGGCCACGAACTTGGCCGCGTGCTGACCACCAACGACCTGGTGACCTCGGATAACTGCTACTTCGCGGCAACCGGTATCACCGACGGCGACCTGTTGCGCGGTGTCCGTTACAAAAACGGCCGCATCTCCACCCAGTCAATCGTGATGCGTTCCAAGTCGGGAACCATCCGCTTTGTCGAGGGTGAGCACAAGCAGGACAAGTGGGATGCCTACACCCGCTAGGCCTGTGCTGGTCGCAAAACCAGCTGGATATTAAACTTCGAGCCGCACACTTCCCAGTGAAGTGTGCGGCTCGAAGTTTTTAGGCGGTGAACGGCAATCGAGGGGATCGTCAGGCGCGCTGCGCGCTGGCGGCAAAGAGCCGGCTGGACTTCGCCCCGTCGCCGGTGACAGTGGCCGGAAGCTGGGAGGCGCACAGGAACAGCGACTCTCCGCGGTTCAGGCGGACCTGCTTGGTGGCGCCCTGAACCAAGAATTCGCCGTCGGTGCACAACAATATGCCTGCCCCGTGAAGCTGCAACGGCACCGCGTGCGAACCCTCTGCCCCGGTCACTACCTGGAGCTGGAACTCGTCGAACTCGGGCTGAAACACCACACTTGAATCGCTCAAGACCTGAGCTTCCAGCAGCGGGGGAGCGGATGGCCGCGCAATACTCACGTCCAAGAGTTCGGGGACATCGATGTGTTTGCTGGTCAGCCCGCCGCGCAACACATTATCCGAGTTGGCCATGACCTCGATGCCAAGCCCGCGCAGGTAGGCATGCACGTTCCCCGCGGCCAGGCTGATCACCTGGCCTGGTTTCAGGAAGACCAGGTTGAGCAACAATGCCACCAAAACCCCGGCGTCACCCGGATAGATTTGGTTGATCCTCACCAGCTCCGCGAATTGCGCGCGCTCGTTCAAGATGGTGTGCTGCTGGATGGCCGCGCAGATCTGCTGCACCACCGTGGCGATGTCCAACGGGCAGTTGAGCACATACTCAAGGGCCGCGGCCAGCCCGTGGTCTTCACGCAAGCACTTGCCCAGGGTTGCCAGGGCCAGCTGGCCTTCGGCTTCCAGTTTCGGGGCGAGCAACTCGAGGTCGTCAATGATGTCCTTGGGTTGGCGGAAACCGGAGAGCGCCACAAAATCGGTTAGTGCATAAAGCATTTCCGGTTTGTGGTTGTCGTCCCGGTAGTTCCGGTCCGCCGCATCCAGTGCCTTGCCTGCCGCATTTTCTTTGGCAAAACGGGCCCTGGCCTGTTCGAGGGTCGGGTGAACCTGGATGGATAACGGTTGGGCGGCGGACAGCACCTTGAACAGAAACGGCAACTTGCCGTAACGTTCGGCGATATCCGCCCCCAGGGTGCCGGTGGGGTCATTGGAAATGACCGAATCCAGTCCCCGCCCATCATCGGCCAGCCGGCTGGGGCACCCCGGATGGGCGCCAAGCCATAACTCGGCCTGCGGGTTGGTGGTTGTCTGCAGCCCCAACAAATCAGAGATCTGGCTTTGAGATCCCCAATGGTAGTCCCTAATCGTGTTGTTCAGTTCGAACACGTCTTGTACCCTTCAACTTTCACAAACGGATGTGGATTGCCGGTCGGTCGGGGGGTCTTAACCGTTTAGGGCACCGAGCATTCGTCGTTGTTTGCAGCGATCTGGGCAATGCGGGTGGTGTAACCCAGCAGCTCCAACTGCACGAGGTAGTCCTCGGTGATTGCGCTGCCGTCAGGCTGCGTAAATTCTTCAGATTCACCGTTGGAAAGCTTCGGCGCATTGTTCACGTCCGTTGCATCCTCCGGTTCCTCGGAGGCGGCGGGAGCCTCCGAAGCTTCGGTGGACTTCGTGGACTCTTCGGCCTTGGTGGTTGTTTCGGTTTGTTTCTTTTCCGTTTTCGGTGCGTTCTGTTTCTCGATGATCGACTGGATACGCTCGTGAATCTTATCGAAATTCGGGTAGGTGGAGAACGAACGTTCGAAGTCCGGGGCACCGAGGGTCAGGCGGGCAAACGGTGTGGAGGACACCTTTTCCGCGACCGACACAAAGGATGAGAGCTGGCTGGCCGGAATGTTGGTTTCCACCAGCTGTTCACCGGCAGACATGATGCTGGTGAAATTGGTCAAGATGGTCTGCGGGGTGAACTGCTTGATGATCGCCTGCTGCAGGCACTGCTGGCGCTTGATGCGGTGGTAGTCATCGGTGAAGTCGCGTGAGCGGGCAAACCACAGGGCCTGCTTGCCGGTGAAGGTCTGGACTCCCGGGGCGAACCAGTGGGTGCGCAGGTTGGTCCCTTCCCACTTTTTGCCGTTGTAGGGCACCCAGCCACCGGAATCGATGGTGACCCCGCCCAGTGCATCAACAAACTGGGAGAACCCGGCCATGTCCACCATGACGTAACCCTGCACGGACAATCCGGTGGTGCCTTCCAAGGCGTCCATGGCCGCCTGGGCGCCAACATTTTTCACCGAATCGGGGAACAGGTCTGAATGATTGTCGACCGCGTCGCGGTAGATGGCGTTGAACAGGCACTCGTTGCCGCAGTTGTAACCGTCCGGCCAGACCTGTTTCATCGGGGAATCGTCGGCAAAGCGGGCGCCCTGGAAGTTGCGGGGCATGGAGATCAGCAGGGTTTTACCGGTTTTGGCATCCACCGACATCAGCGCCACCGAGTCGGTGCGCACCCCGTCGCGGTTATCACCGGAATCGGCACCGAACACCGCGATGTTGTACCGCCCATCCACCGGCTCGAAAGCCGGGCCCTCTTCAAACACGGCTTCAATGGTCTGGCGTCCGGTATTCACCAGCGACGCCCCGTAGATAAACAGTCCGCTGGTGGCCACGATGGCCGCCAAGGTAAAGACCGTGACGATCACCCGCATACCCGGGGCCAAAATTTTAGGTTTGATGATCACCAAGGTATTGATGAACATCAACAGCCACAGCACGGCCAAAGAACCCAGCACCACGACCAGAACCATCTGGAAGTTCGGGTGAGCCACCCAGCTGAGGATGATCGACCGGTCGATGAAGTACAGCGCGATCAGGCCGATCACTGCCAGCCAGCACAGCATGGTGACAGACACCGCGAGGCGTCCCAGCTTGCGGTTGCCCGCAATCAGCTGTGCGCTGCCCGGGAAGAAAATGGTCAGCAAGACCAGAATCAGGGCGCGCTTGCTACGCTGCGGTGAGCTGATGCTCTCCGGATTGCGCAACGGACTTGGAGCGCGGTGACTGGCAGAACCCATGTACTTATGTGACTTTCCCTAGGAAGCGAAATTCTCGTTCGCGACTTCTTCACGCAACGACGCGCCCTTGGCATGGGCGGAATCGCGAAGCGACTCGGCGAACTGAAGCAACTTTACCTGTAACGACTCGGCCAACTCATCGGTTCCCGACGCGAGCATACGTACTGCGAGCAGGCCCGCATTGCGGGCACCGCCGATCGATACCGTTGCTACGGGGACCCCGGCTGGCATCTGAACGATAGACAACAGGGAGTCCATTCCGTCTAGCTTAGCCAGTGGAACTGGTACTCCGATGACAGGAAGCGGTGTAACTGATGCAAGCATGCCCGGAAGGTGGGCAGCGCCGCCCGCACCGGCGATAATCACGCGCAGGCCGCGTTCGTGAGCTTTTTTGCCGTACTCAATCATTTCGGTAGGCATCCGGTGCGCCGAGACAACATCCGCCTCGAAGGGGATGCCGAATTCGGCCAAGGCCTGGGCGGCCAAACGCATTACCGGCCAGTCCGAATCCGAGCCCATTACGAGGCCAACAAGTGGTGCTTCAGTCATGTGAAAAAAATCCTTGGATGAGGTGGTCAAACGCTGCCACGCGCTGTGGAGCGGTGGCAGCGATATGGATAAAAGATTAGGCGGTGCCAGATACGCCGTCGCGGATCAACGCGGCCACCAGGTCTGCACGTTGGCGAAGTTCATCCACCGTTTGCCCGGCGTTTGCCACTACGTTGACGTGACCGATCTTACGGCCCGGGCGCACGGACTTGCCGTAGGCGTGCACCTTGACTTCCGGGGCGGCAGCCAAGGCCGCGGCGAAGGAAGAATACAAATCCTGGTTGGCGCCACCGAGGTAGTTTTTCATCACGGTCACACCCAGTTCTCGGGTTTCACCCAGTGGCAGGTCCAAAACCGCGCGCAGGTGCTGTTCAAACTGGCTGGTCACCGACCCGTTCATGGTCCAGTGACCGGTATTGTGCGGTCGCATGGCCAGTTCGTTGATGACGAATCCGGCACCCACGCCGGGGGTTTCGAATAATTCGGCAGCCATCACACCGGTGACCCCAAATTCTTCGGCGATACGCAGCGCGGCTTGAGCCGCGGTGCGCGCGGTGTCCTCGGAGATCTCCTGGGCCGGGGCGATGACCTCGTCGCAGACCCCGTCAACCTGAATCGTGTGGACTACCGGCCAGGCCTTGGACTGACCCGAAGGAGTGCGTGCCACCAGGGCAGATAGTTCGCGGGTGAACTCCACCTTGTCTTCGGCAAGCAGGGGGCCATTGGCGAACCAGTCGGCTGCTTCACGGGCCTCGTCGGCATTATCGAGGATGCGCACACCCTTGCCGTCGTAGCCGCCGCGCGGAGTCTTCAGGACGATTGGCCAGCCGATTTCATCACCGAAGGCAATCAAGGCTTCCACCGAGTCGACCTTGGCCCAGGCAGGGTTCGGCAGGCCGAGCTTTTGGATGGCCTCGCGCATCACGAGCTTGTCCTGGGCATGGATCAGGGCCGCCGGGCGCGGCTGGATATTGACTCCCTCGTTGATCAACGTGGTGAGGAACTCATTTGGCACATGCTCGTGGTCAAAGGTCACCACGTCCTTGCCCTTGGCGAATTCTCGCAGGGTCTCAAGGTTTTTGTAGTCGCCAACCGGTGCGTCGGGGACGCTGCGTGCGGCCGAAACATCCGGGCCTTCGGCCAGGACATGAAGTTCAAAACCAAGGTTCAGGGCCTCAGGGGCCATCATTCGGGCTAGCTGCCCGCCACCAATTACACCAATTTTTGGAAAGCTCACCCTCCTAGATTAGCGAACCACCGGTGTTTGCCTTCAATGACGCTGAGCGCTGCTTCGTCTTCTTCGGCCAATTTTCAGGAAATCTGGCTAAAATGACGTGGTGTTCTCTGCCTACTTAGCGGCGGAGGGGATGATTGATAAACACCGTGCCTGACCGAATTTCTGCTCAGGAGCCACGCGAAGAACACCGTCAGGGTGTTAGTTGCGCCATGGTGCCAAGTTTTCTGGAGGAAAATGTTCGAGCGGATCAGACTGAAAATCACCGGACTCGTTTCGTTGCTGTGGCGCGAAGTGGCCAAGTTCGGTGTCGTTGGCGGTGTCGCGTTTGTCATCGACTCCGGCATTTACGTCTGGCTGCTGCACGGTCCGATGAGCGATTCGCAGGTCAAGGCGAAAATCATCGCCGGTGTGGTCGCCACGATTTTCTCGTGGCTCGCTAACCGTTTTTGGACCTTCCGCCACCGCCGGCAGGCCAACGTGGTTCGTGAATTGGTGATGTTCCTAATCATGAACGCCATTGGGCTGGGTATTGCCGCGGCCTGTGTGTGGGTCACCAAGTATTGGCTCGGCCTGTCCGACCCCACAAGCCTTTTTGTCGCCGGTTCCGTGGTGGGTCTGGTGCTGGGCACGATCTTCCGCTTCTTTGCGTACCGCTTTTGGGTCTTCGGAGCCGAAATGGATCAGGAAGAGAAGTTCGCTCATGACCATGAGCTGTTGGCCTCGCCGAAAAAATCGGCGCCAGCACCCGAACAGAACACTTCCGAAGCCCAAGAACCTGCACAAACAGATCCTGCGGACACCGGAAGTGTTCCTACGATCGCGAATTAGCGTTTTAGGGCTCTGGGTTGTAATCCGAGGTAATACGTTCACCCTGACGAAGCCGTTCGGTGTCTTGAACACCGTCTTCGAGGAGCACCAGCGCGTCGCCGGCCGCCCACTGGGCGACGGCGTAGGACAGGAAATCCGCCAGCGGTACGCTGGCTCGCACCAGAATCGTTCCCTTGGCCTGTGCCTTGGCGGCGAACAGCTCCTGCAGGCTCAGCCCCGCGACGGCAACGACCGAACCGTCGACGGACGAGGGGTAAAACTGATCGGCGAACGAGCGGACCGAGGCGTTGAAGTCTTCGGCAACCGGCCCCAGTTCTGCGCCGAAGGACAGGGCAAGGGCCGCTGGATTCACCGCCAAGATCTCTGCTGTCCCCGGAATCGCGGGGTCGGCGGGGTTCTGGGTCATCCACAGGACAGCCTCGCTGGCGTCAGGGTGATCGGCCGGCAGGAGTGTGGCCCCGTGGTGCAGTGCCGCTAGGGCGAGGACCAGCGACTTCCAGTGGGTTGGCAGATCGATGACCACTACCTGGCCCTGTTCCAGGTCAAAGATTTCGGCCAGCAGGTTCGCGCTTTTGGCGACCCAGTTGTCGAACACGCGGCCGGAGAGCTCAATACGTTCACCGCTGGCTCCGTACCAGGTAAGCCATGGTGAGGCCGAAGCGCGGTGCGGGGCCAATAGCTGTTCTACGAAAGTGCCGGAATTCAAGTTGAGACTCACCTGGACCTTAAAATTTATTTACTGAGAATTCGCCGGGAATTCAGGCAAGTTGCGACTCGCCCGGTTGATCTGCCCGTTTGGACGGCGTGTTGTGCCGAGAGTTTCCTGAGAAGTGTTCTTAGAATACCTTTCCCGCTTGACTCAGGCTTAGTTACACAGATGTAATTAGAGGGTGAGTTCGGCTCGCACCATCATTTTCACTATTTCGATGGAATAAATGACGCCGAATGGATCGGGCGCTGAGATTGCCCGGTCTTCTCAAACCAACGTGAAAGGTCTACATCACCATGGCGAAGCTGGAGCAGGGGTACTCCGAATTTTCGACCTCGGCTGTTGCGTCCGCCCAATACGGGCTCGACGACGCACCGTCGGATTGGTTTGTCGATCCGCAAGCCGGAGAGCATGCGCGGTTGGCCGTTGCCGCCGATCTGGAGACTGCTGCCGATGATTTCCTGAAGGACAATGAGCCGCTGGAAGATCCCGAAGAGGTACCTTCCGCAGGCTCTTGGGCCCCGGAGCTAGATGAAGACGACGAAACCCGCGAAGCGATCAAGGCCGTATGGCTTGGTGTCGGCGGGGAAGTGGACGAGGGAGAACTGGGCTGGCAGGCCCGAGCCTTGTGCGCGCAGACCGACCCGGAAGCATTCTTCCCCGAAAAGGGCGGCTCGACCCGCGATGCGAAAAGAGTTTGCGGGGCATGTGTTGTACGTTCGGAATGTTTGGAATACGCGTTGAGCAATGACGAGCGCTTCGGCATTTGGGGAGGGCTCTCGGAGCGCGAACGCCGCCGTCTACGGAAACGAGCAATCTAATTCGCCCGCCAATTCATGTCACCGCCATCGTTGCTACGCACGATGGCGCTGACTTTTTACCACGAACTTTAGCCGCGCTGCGAAACCAGTCCCGGCCCATTGAACGTTTTATCGGCGTTGACGCTTCGTCGAGTGATGGTTCCACCCAAGTCCTGAAGGCCAACCTGCCCTCGAATGCCGCGCTGATCATTGCGGACGAAGGCTCATTGGGGCTTTCCTTGGACACCGCGGTGGCGGCCCTTCCGCAGGCCCGCGAGGACCGTGACGAATGGTTGTGGATCATCCATGACGACTCGATGCCGGCCCCGGACGCGCTCGAATTCTTAACCCGCACCGTTGAAGCCTCGGAATCGGTGACGATTGCCGGGTGCAAGCTCTTGGACATCGACAACCCGCGCCACCTGGTGGAGGTGGGCCTGAGCGTCGACCGCAAGGCTCAGCGCCTGACGATGATCGATCTCGACGAGGTCGACCAGGGCCAGTACGACGGACGCAGCGACTACTTCGCGGTCTCCT
Organism: Glutamicibacter sp. NPDC087344; assembly: GCF_044744225.1. NCBI lineage: Bacteria > Bacillati > Actinomycetota > Actinomycetes > Micrococcales > Micrococcaceae > Glutamicibacter > Glutamicibacter sp. NPDC087344. The sequence continues at coordinate 92,548 of NZ_JBIUXY010000003.1, forward strand.
CTGCCGGGATGTTTATCCGGCGCGACGTTTTTGAGCATCTTGGCGGATTCGATCTGGCCCTGCCCGGGCGCGGAGATGACGTAGACATCTGCTGGCGCAACCGGCTGGCCGGGAACCGCGTGATTGTGGTGCCCGAAGCGAAGATCTACCACCAGGTGGAGATCGTTGAAAACCTTGCCGGCCCGCGCGAGGCAAAACGCGCCGAAGTTTTCCAACGGCTGAAGTACTCCTCGGGCTTCGGCCTGCCGTTCCTCTGGATCGGCATCCTGCTGGGCGGCTTCGGACACTTCCTGGCCTCCTTGCTGGCCAAGGACCCCGGCCACGGCTTCAGCCATCTGGGCTCCACCCTGCGGGGCCTGTTCTCCCCGGTGAAGCTTGGCGCCTCGCGGCGTAATGTGCGGGCGATCCGAACGGTCCCGCGGCGCCAGGTGCGCAAGTTGATGACCTCGGGGTCCGAGGTGCGCGAATACCGCCGGAACCTGAACACCGGACGCGAAGACTCACTGGTATTCGGCGACGGAAGCGGTTCGGAGGGAGCCCAGGAACCCAGCGGTGAGAACTTCTCCGACTTTGTCTCCATCGCGCGGCCACCGCGTACTACCGCGGTGCTTTCACTGATTTTCGCTTTGCTGCTGGCTACCGGTGCCTCGCTGATCGCCTGGCGTACCCTTTTTGGCGCCGGTGCGCTCTCCGGGGGAGCGGCCCGGCCGTTTTCCCAAACCCTGGGCGAAATCGGCGCCAACGCGGCCTCGTGGTGGCAAACCGTGTCCACCGGGCTGAGCGCGGCGCCCGATAACAGCGATTCGCTGTTCTGGCTTTTCTCCCTGCTGAGCCTGGATCATGCCAACCAAGCCTCGGTGTATCTCTACTTTGCCGCGATGCCGCTTGCCGCGCTCACCGCCTGGTGGGGTGTGGGCGCACTGAGCCGTTCGCGTGCCGTGCGTTTTATCGCGGCCTTGCTCTGGGCCCTGTCGCCCTCCTTGACCTCGGCACTGGCCGGCGGCCGTGTGGGCTCGGTGCTGGTGCATCTGATGCTCCCGCTGCTATTCCTTGCAGTGCTTCGCGCTACGGATGCCCAGGTGCCCCGTGAAGGGCAGCCCGTTCGTGATGCCAAAACACGCAGCACCTCGGCCTGGACTGCCTCGGCCTGTGCCGCGCTGATCCTGTGGGTGCTTTCGGCTGGATCCATGGCGTTTTTCCTCAGCCTCACGGTGCTGATTTATGTGCTGGCCCTGGTGGCCCCGCAGCGTTCGCGCACCCTGTGGTGGATCCCGGTTCCGTCGCTGATTTGGAACCTTCCGCTGCTGATTGCCGCGCTGCAGAGCCCGCGGTTGCTGTTCACCGAGCCCGGGGCGCTGAGCGCGTTTTCTCCGGCCTCGCTGTGGCAGATGGCCTTGGGTTTCCCCGAAGCTTTTGACGCAGCGGCCACCCCGATCGGTTGGGGATTCCTCCCCGAGGGCCCTTGGGCCTTGATCGCCGCGCTGCTGGTCGGCGCACCCCTGGTGCTCCTGGCCGTTTTCGGCACGCTGAGCAGCGCGCTGAGCACCAATGTGGTGATGCGCCGCAATTCACGGCGCCTGTTGTGGGCGGCTGTGCTTTCGCTGGCAGCCGGATGGGCTGTGGCATTTATCCCGGTGGGTCTTGATTCGCATACCACCGTCAGCGCCTACCCTGCGCCGTTTGTCTCCATGGCGACCTTCGCCCTGCTGGCGGCCGCCGCCAATGCCAGCGCCGCATTGCGCCATGAAGAACTTCCCCGCGCAGTACGGGCCCCCGGCGGGCGGGCTTCGCTGAGCCTCATGGCCGGTTTGAGCACGGTGGCAATCCTTGCCAGCGGGGCGGTGCTCCTCGGAGCCCAGCTGAACCCGCAGACCGAGGACGGCGCCTTGACCGCCCTGGGTGCGCCTCAGCAGGTCGCCTCGTCTGCGGATCGCACCATCCCGGCCACCGCGGCCGATGCTGGACGTTCCGAGTTCCATGAACGCACCCTGGTGCTCACCCCGCGTTCCTCGGGCGAGATCGACAGCACGGTGGTTTCCGGGAATGGCGAAAGCCTGGATACGCTCAGCCGATATTCACAGACCTCTGCGCTTACTGGTTCGCTGCTGAATCCGGAACGAAATGAGAATTCCGCTGTGGAAGGTGTGCAGCGGCAGGCAGTCGCCATGCTGTTATCCGAATCCGGACTGGATTCGCGCGAATCATTGCGTGATTTGGGTGTCGGTTATGTGGTGTTGAACGAAACCGGTGAAGCGGTCTCTGCCACCGTTCGGCTGCTTGATGCCGCCTCCGGTTTGGCTGCAGTAGGCCAAACCGACAGCGGCTGGCTGTGGCGCGTGGATTACTCCGCCACCGAAGCCGACCAAGGGGCAGGTTTCGCCCGGCTGGTTGCCCAGGACGGAACCGTGACGGTTTTGCCCAGCAACCGAGTGGCAATCCAGGATGTGCAGATCCCTGCCGCCGATTCACCACGCACCTTGGTGTTGGCCACCGCGGCCGACCCGAAGCTGCGTGCTTCGATCGACGGGCAGGCGTTGCGTGTGGTGTCCTACCCGGAGGATTCGCAGACTCGCTGGGCGCAAGCCTATGAGGTTCCCGCCGCTGGCGGAACCCTCACGCTGAGCCATCGCGAACCGATGGCCATGCCGATGCTGGTGCTTGGCGGTGTGGTCCTGCTGATCACCATCTTGCTGGCCATTCCGGTGCCGAGTACCCGGCGCCTGGCAAATTACCGCAATGACTCCTACCGAATCCGCGAAACCCAGCGCGACCCGCAGGAAGTTGCAGACGGGGAGCAGGTGCTTGCCGCGGCGCAGCCGGGAACCAGCCAGATTCATGAGGAGCCCCGGCCGCGCAGCCGCCGTGAGGCGCGCGCCCAGGCCAGCCAGATTCGTGAAGACTTGACCCCGAAGCTCAGCGACCGTATTTCCGACGATGAGCCGGAGCAGGAGAAAAACCAGTGAGCGACGAGAAAAACGAGAACCCTCAGGAAGCTACCGCCCAGCCGCAGGTTCCCGCAGGCCAATCGGAATCACCGGCTGCGCTGCCCTCGGCTGTGCCAGCCGCCGCTCCGGTCTCTGCCGCAATTTCCAAGGCCGAGCTGAAAGCGGCGAAGGTCAAGGCCAAGGCGGATGCCAAGCTGGCCAAGGTCCGGGAGAAAGAGGCCGCACTTCAGGCCAAGGCGCAAGCCAAAGCCGAGGCCAAGGCGGAAGCCAAATCCGTCAAGCCTGCAAAGGACGAATCAGCCGCCTCGCAGTCAGGCCCTGCTCCGGTGCCGGTGCCTTCGGAAGCAGCCGCACCGGCCGCGGCCCTGGACGCGTCATCCAGCGGGACGCAGGAGACCAAGGCCTCACCGAAGGAGGCGAAGCCCGCTCAAGAGCAGGAAAAATCCTCGCCGCTGCAGGCCGAAACCGCTCAACCCGCCGCCGAAACGTCGAGTCCGCAGGCAGCCGATGAGGCGAAGGCAACCCCTGCTGAAACTCAATCCCCGGCCGAAACGCAAACCCCGGCCAAGGCACCTGCCAGCGAACCGGTCGAAGCTTCCTTGCCGGAATCGGCCGTTCCACCAGCAGAGCCGAAAAACAGCGGCAAATCGCAGGCCGAACCGGCCAAGGCCGAGGACCGAGCGGTCTCGAAAACTAGGAACAAGCCGGAGACAGCGGCCAAAGCCGAACCGGTTGAGAAGGCCGAGGAAAACAGCACCGCAGTTCGGCGTCGGAAAAAGCTTGAACGCGCCCGCAGCGCGGCTGCGCGAGATGCCGAGCATTCGCCCAAACGACGGAAAACCGGCGCGGTGCTGCTCAGCTTCAGCGCGGTGCTTGCCACCGGCGGGCTGATCGCGGCCGGTTCATTGTTGGCACCGGTGCCGCAGACTGCCGCGCTGCCGGCGGCGGTCACCAGTCTGCCCGCGGGAGACGCACTGAGCGTCTGCGCGGCGACCCCGCAGTTGCTGAAGGGTGTTGACGGCACCGATCCGCAGTTTGCCCCGGGCGCCAAGGAAATTTCCAGTAATTTGCGCAGCGTTGTGGTCTCCGACCTCGCCAACCGCATCCCGGGCTCAACCTATTCCGCACTGGGTTCCAGCTCCACCCAGACCTTGACCGATCGCCTCGACGACGACGAGGCGGCACAGTCGCGTAGCGCCGACGATCAGGGCCTGACCGGACGCTCAGCCAAAGTGAGCACCGTGAATAACGCAGACGGCCAGCAGATTTTTAGGGTTCAACCGTTGGGCGAGCTGCCCTCCATTGGCAGCTCGCTGCGAAGCTACCAGGCGAAGGACGGAGACCTGGCCGGATTGGCCGCCGCCAGCTGCCAGACACCGGCTTCGACCCTGCGTTTCACCGGGTTGCAGACCACCACCGGGTCTACCTCGGTGCTGTACCTGGCTAACCCGACAAGCACCTCGGCTCAGGTAGCGGTGGATTTGCGCGGACCAGAGGGCCCGATTGACACCTCGACCCTGCAGAATGTGGTCATTGCTCCGGGGGAGCAGCGTGCAATTGTGCTTGGCGGTTACGCGCAGGACCTGGCAACCGTGGCCGCGACCATCACCAGCACCGGGGGAAAGGTCACCGGATACGTTCAGCAGGCCGCGCTGCGCGGGCTCACCCCCTCGGGTGTAGACCTGGTCGCGAGCAACGCCTCGGCTTCGAACACCCAGGTGATTCCCGGGGTATGGATTGATAGCAAAAACAACTCCGCCGAACTGTCCCAAAACGACAAGTCGCTGGTTCCACAGCTGCATATTGCGGCCGCCGGAGCCCAGGGGGCCGGCTTCACGGTCAAGGTCTTGGGGACCGGTGGTGAGGTGGCAGCCAGCTTTGACCAGAACCTGGCGGTGTCCTCCAACGCAACCTCCGTACTGAATCTCGACCAGCTCGCTGGCGGTTATTACACCGTGGTGGTTGAAGCCGATGCACCGGTGACCGCTTCGGTGAAGATGGTGCGCGGTGTTGACCCGCAGGACGCTTCCGATACCGCGTGGGCCGTGAGCACCACCGCGTTGGCAGGCAATCAGGTGATGCCTTTGTCCGCTAACGGCACCGGAAAATTTGTGATTGCGGCGACCGACGCGGATTCATCCTTGGACGCTATCGTGGTGGACAAAAACGGCAAGCTTCAAGATACCCAGAAACTCAGCGTGAAGGCCGGGCAAAGCCTGGTGTTTGATCCGCGCGAAACCAGCGAAGACGCGCAGGCGGTGATCTTCTCTTCGGACGCGAACGCGTATATTGCGCAGGTGATCCTGGGCTCTGAACAGTCGCTGGGTTGGGCCGCCATGCCAGCGGCCAACGCTGGCCGTGACGGCATTGTGGTCAACGTGGCGGGATAAACGTTCATCAAACACCGCTCAGGGTCTGAAACCATCACCGGTTTCAGACCCTGAAATGTTTAAACTCAAAACTACGAGCGTCGGTGAGGTGGACACCGCCCATCGCCAGGAACCCCGGTGATTCAACCGAACCACAACATGCCTGGAGACAGGTGGCGCTAAAAATCTGGATCTTCGGGAAAATATTCCGGATCGACCTCGGTGACCGGAATCATCCAGAGCTCGGACACCTCATGCACAATGCATTGATGCACCAGATCCACAAGCTCCACCGGGCTGCTGGCGAGTTGTTCCAGCGGTAAACGGTAGATAGTGATTTGGGCCCGGGCATGAGCCAGCGCTGAGCGTGAGGATGACAGCGGGACCCGTTCTCCGGCACCCTCGGCCCGTGAAAGCAAGGTATCGGAGGGGACCGGTTCAATCAAGAAATCGATTTTCATCATTCGGGATTCCCAGCGTTCGGCTAAACGCTGAGCGCTGGCCATCACCGCGTCATCAAAACGTTCGGGGCGTGAACGGTAGGCCGGAAGATGCATCGGAATCAGCGGCCCGCGCCTTCCCCTGCCGTGGCGGTTGCGGCGTGGTCCGCTAGGTGGCTCCGGCGGTTTGTCGTTCATGCCTCCAGACTACCTCCGCGGTGTCAATTACCGGTCAACCGTCGCCGACGCGAGTAGACTAAAGAACGTGGATGGTCTTCGTATGTGCTCTCGCCCAGCCTGCCGTGAAACGGCGCGTGCAACCCTCACCTACGTCTATGCGGATTCAACCGCGGTGCTGGGGCCGCTGGCGACCTATCCGGAACCGCATTGTTATGACCTGTGTGCCCGGCACGCCAACCGGCTGACGGTGCCCAGCGGGTGGAACCTGATCCGCGGAACGATTCCCGATGTGATTGAGCCCGAAGATGAACTGAACGCGTTGGTTGAAGCCGTTCGGGAGCCGAGGCCCCGGGACCGGAGCCCACGCCATGCGGCCACAACCGAAGCTGATGCCACCGGGTCAGGTGAGCCGCGAGTCTCGCGTTTTGACGCCAGGGTTCGGTTAGCCATGTTGCCCGACACCTCACAGGACAAGTAGCGTCCGGCGCTGCACCCCATCGTTTTCACATTCCTGCCGCTGTAGCAAACCACCTCGTTGAGGGGTTCGCGATAGCGGCGGTGTTGTAGTTGAGACGTTTCGGTGCGACCGCAGAATCGGGTCTCCGACCGACCCTATGAGCAAAACAGGTGTGGCTATCCGCAGCCTGCGAGTTTCTGCTGGATATGCTAAAAGCGCGAGGCCTGTCACTATGCTGGCACGCCACCCCAAAATCATCACTTGATCGTGCAATGTGCAGGAGGACTCCTCATGGCTGAGGCTGCGAAAGACCCCGTAGGGGCCCCGGATCCCGGAACAACGCAGATGCCCAAGGCCTCGTTGAGCCAGAAAGCGGACGAGTTGGCCGCCCGCCTTGAAGCGCACAAAAACAAGGCACAGGCAGATGCCGCTGCCAAGGCAGACGAGCAGCGCCGCGCCGCGGCCAAAGCCGCGATCAAGGGCGAGCCGTCCGCGACGGCGACTGCCGAGGTAGGAAAAAAGGCGGCGACGCAGCCTGCACCCACGAAGCCAGCCGCGACAGCACCTGCTGGCACCACACCGGCCGCCAGCAAACCCACGCCCGCCGCGGCCCCGGCGCAACGTGTAGCCAAAACCTCCGCCCAGCCCGCGGCGAAAGCAAAGCCGGCCGCTGAAGCTGCTGCAGCGCCAGCCCCGGTAGAAGACGTGATCCGGGCGATTAAGTTGCCTCATGAAATTGCGGCGGAGAAAACCGAGCAGGCACCGGCCAGCCCGGCTCCGGCGCCGGTAGCAACTGCAACAGTTCCACCGGTCTCCGTTGCACCCCAAGAGGAAACCAACGCCTCCACCGCCGCGGCTGTGGCCCAAGCCCGTTCGAGGGTGCTCGGGCATTCCGGCCCAGAAGAGGGCCCCAGCGAAGCTGCGCTGAAGCGACGTGTGGCACGCGAACGCGCGTTGAACTCGAAACCCGCAATGGCCCGCCCAGCACAGATTCTGGTTGCCGTGATTTTCCCGGTTCTAACTCTTATTGCGGCTATTCGTTTGGTCGCGACCCCCGGATTCCTTGCGTTTTCGTACGGACGTCCCGGGTTCCCCGCCGATCTCTTCGGATTCAGCGCAGCCGAACGTCTAACCTACGGAAGTTACGGCGTTGACTACCTGAACAACTTTGCAGGCCCCGAATACCTTTCGGGACTGGTGTTGCCCACCGGCTCAAGCATGTTTACCGCGAGCGAAGTACAGCACATGGTGGATGTTAAGAACCTGATTGGTTTTGCCTACATCCTGGGCACCTGCCTCGCGGTGTTGATGATCATCGGCATCTGGTATCTGGCCAAACGTTATGCCGGAGGGGTGCGCCGTGCCCTGTTCTCCGGTGCTGTGGCCACTCTGGTACTGATTGCCGGCTTGGTTGTGTTGGCAATGATGGGCTGGCAAACATTCTTCAGCGATTTCCACGCCTTGTTCTTCTCCGAAGGAACGTGGACCTTCAGCATTTCCGACACCTTGATCCGCCTGTATCCAGAGCAGTTCTGGATCGACTCTGCGGCTGCCGTTGCCGGATTGATCTTGCTGACGGTAATTGTTGTGCTGATTTCTTGTTGGCCGACCGGACGGCGCCGAGAGGCTGCCCGCCTGCGTCAAGAAGCCCGTGCCTTTGGACTCGGGAACTAGCACTAAACGATCCTGAACAAAGGGTGAGGCTGTGTCACCGCCACCGGCGGTGAACAGCCTCACCCTTTGTTTTAGGTCGAAAATCAGCGCTGGTAGAGTGCATCCGTGTTTGCTGCGAAGTCTCGAAGCACGTCCTGGCGTTTCAGCTTCAGGGTGCTGGTCAGGTGTCCCGACTCTTCGGTGAACTCCACCGGAAGCACCACGAACTTGCGGATCGATTCGGCTTTGGAAACCGTGGAGTTGGCCAGGTCCAGGTAGGACTGCACTTCCTGAAGCACCTGCGGGTTCACCGCGGCCTCTGCAAGCGATAATGGTCCAAGTCCCTTGGCCTTGGCCCACAACACCAGTTCTTCGGGATCCAGCGACACCATAGCCGCGATAAACGGGCGATTCTCGCCAACCAGAACACACTGCGCCACGATACGTCCCGCGCGAACCATTTCTTCAAGCGGCCCCGGCGAAACATTTTTCCCGCCAGCGGTGACAATGAGTTCCTTCTTGCGTCCGGTGACCTTCAGGTATCCTGCGTCATCCAGGATTCCGGTATCACCGGTTTTGAAATACCCGTCCTGGTCGAAGGCCTCGGCGGTGGCCCGGGGGTTCTCATGGTATCCGGCGAATACACCGATCCCCTTGATCAGGATTTCACCGTCGTCGGCCAGGCGAACGCTGGTGCCCGGGATCGGGCGTCCTACCGTACCCACCCGGGTGCGTGCGGCTTGGTTGACCGTGGCCGGTGCGGTAGTTTCGGTCAGCCCGTAGCCTTCAACCAACTGGATGCCGGCGCCACGGAAGAAATGCGCCAGATCTTCATTCAGTGCGCTGGCCCCGGAAATCGCGTAGCCGCATTCCCCGCCGAAAACCGCACGAAGTTTCGGATAAAGCACCCTGTTGAACAGGGTGTACCGAGCCAGCAAGCCCAAGGGCATCCGCACCCGGTGGCCCCGGGCCTTGGCATCACGGATCTTGGAGACCTCAATGGCGCAACGTTCGGCCTTCAGGAACAGTTCGCCCTTGCCGCCGGCTTCCGCCGTGGCCAGCGCCGTGGTGCGGATCTTTTCAAAAACGCGGGGGACCGCCAGCAGGAACCCCGGCTTGACCGCGGCCATGTCCTCAACCAGGGTCGCGGTGGAGTTTGAATGCGCAATAATGGTGCCGCCGTGGATGCATGTCTGTTGAACGGCCCGGGCCAGCACGTGGGCCAGCGGCAAGAACATCAGTGTGCGACGCCGATCGCCGAGGACGTCGCTCATGTGCGCGGCCAGGTTGTGGGCGACCAAGGCGAAATTCGCGTGGGTCATATTGCAGCCCTTGGGGCGACCGGTCGTGCCGGAGGTGTAGACCATGGTTGCCACGTCGGCGAGCTTCATCGTGCCACGGCGTTGTTCGATGAGCTGCTCATCCACCGTGTGACGCTCCACCAGCAGTTTGTACAGCCCAACCGAGGGGATAAGTTCCTTGTTTGAATCGGCAGAGCCTTCAAACATGTGGGTGGTGACCGGTTCCCCGAGCTGGGCAGCGGCCTGACGCACGTGTGATCGCAACTCGTGGTCCTCGGCGAAAACTACTCGGGCCCCCGAGTCGCGCAGGATCCACTCAATCTGAAACGGGCTTGAGGTTTCGTAGATCGGCACCGAAACTCCGCCGGCGAACCAGATGGCCTCTTCGGCTAGCGCCCACTCATACCGGGTGCGGGAAATAATGGCGACCTTATCCCCGGGCTGCAGCCCGTCGGAAATCAGTTTCATGGCCAAACGCTTCACATCGGTGAGGAAATCCGTGGCGCTCACCGCGTGCCAGGCGGCACCACGCTGGACCATAAACAGGTCCTGCTCGCCGGATGCCGCGACGCGGTCGACCAGCAGGTTGGTGACGTTCACCTCGGGCGCCAGTTGGGTTAGCGGCTCGACGTGCACTTCTTGCATAAAAGACTTGTCCTTTGACGTGTTCGGCAGGTGCGTTCAAGGCGGTGGGGAGACCAGGTTCATGGCCGGGCCATGGTTTGTGCAGGGAGTTTTAACCCCAGTTCGGGATCCAGCGCAACGAGCGCCAGTAATCATCCGGGACCATCTCTCCGCTCCAGACGGGCCAGAACAACGCGGAAACCAGAAGAAGCACCGCCAAAAATACGGAGACCACAAGGATCCTTGAGCGCGTCACCGCGCCGCTGCGCTGGTTGGTGGAAATGAACTTCCCAATCATATACGTCAGCGCCAGCATCATGGCGGGAACCATTGGCAGGGTGTAGAAGAAGTACATGGTGCGTTCGGGATACATCAGCCACGGCAGGAATCCTGCGGCGCCCGCGGCCAGGATTGCTCCCGCGCGCCAGTCGCGAGCACCGATCCACCAGAGGAACAACAGCAACATGCTCAGCGAGCAGGCCCACCACATGATCGGATTGGGCAGGTCGGTAATGACTTCGGTGCACCGCGAGATGTCGCACCCATTAGTGCCCTGGTCGTAGCCCTCGATATAAAACATCACCGGGCGTCCGGCGAAGGGCCAGGTCCAGGGGGAAGACTGCCAGCCATGGGAGGAACCAAGCCCGGTGTGGAACGTGTAGCCTGCCTGATGGTATTCCCACAGCGAACGCAGGGTATCGGGCAACCAGGTAACTCCTTCGCCCGGGTGCTCCTGCGCCCAGTGACGGTAGCGTCCGCCACTGGTTATCAGCCACCCTGTCCACGTTGACAGGTACGTCAAAAGCACCACAGGCATCATGGTGATAAAGGAATACACCCCATCACGGGTCAGTGCGGAACTCCACCATTTATGAATTCCCGCGGTGCGTCGTGCAGAAAAATCCCACAGGACCGCCATGACACAAAATACCGCGATAAATGAAAGCGCGGACCACTTCACACCCACCGCACCGCCGAGCATCACCGCGGCGATCAACCGCCACGGCCGCCACCAGATCATTGGGCCGTGCGTGAGCAGGAACTCGTCGGGTCTGTTGCCGGAGGGCACCGCGAGTTTTTTGGCCAAGGACAATCTTCCGTGGGCCCGGTCCTTGAGCAATGCATAGAACGCGGCGGCCACAAAAAACATCAAAAAGATGTCAAGCAATGCGGTGCGGGACATCACGATTGAATGACCGTCGATGGCCATCAACAGTCCGGCGACAGCTGCCAGGTAGTGCGAACCGAACAGCAGACGTGCACTGAGGGTGACCAGAAGCACCGCAAGGGTTCCGAAGAGCGCCGTGGAGAAACGCCAGCCGAGTCCGTTGAAGTCGCCAAAAAGCAGCATTCCCAGGCCGATCAGCCATTTGCCCAGGGGCGGGTGCACCACGAAGGACGGGTCGGCGGTGAGCCGCGGGTCGCCGGCGATATATTGATCATTAACATCTTCTTCCCATTCACGTTCATATCCGCTTTGCAGCAGTGAATAGGCGTCTTTGACGTAATACGTTTCGTCAAAGATGAGCATGTGGGGGTGGGAGAGGTTGATAAAACGCAGCAGCGCGGCCAGCAGCGTGACCGCCAACGGGATGATCCACATCAAGGGTCCGCGGGGAGCCGTGGCTGTCAGCAGCCTCGATTTCAGGCTCTCCAAGGTGAAGGCCTGTCGCGCTGATTGCACGTGACCAGTGTCCGGGGTTTGCAAGGCAGTGAGGCTCATCAACTGTCATGCTACCGGCGTAGCGTTCAGAATGTGTGCTTTTCGTAGTTCGCGTAGGCTAAAGAATGTGCAGAACTCAGAGAATGAGGGCGTCATCGTCCTGGGAGCCACCCCTATTGGCAATTTGTCCGACGCGTCACCACGACTGAAGGAAATCATGGTGAGCGCCGATATCATCGCCGCGGAAGACACCAGAAACTTTCATCACCTGGCCCACGCCCTTGGCCTGAAAATCAGCGCCCGGGTCATGAGCTTGCACGAGCACAACGAGGCTCACAAGCTGTCCGAGGTCCTTGAACTGGCTAAGAGCGGGTCAACCATCCTGGTGGTCTCAGATGCTGGAATGCCGGCTGTTTCCGACCCCGGTTATCCCCTGGTGGCCGCGGCACTCGATGAGGGGATTCGGGTGACCGCGGTTCCCGGCCCGTCGGCGGTACTGACCGCGCTGGCCCTCTCCGGCCTTCCCACCGGGCGTTTCACCTTTGAGGGCTTCCTGCCCCGCAAGGCCGGCGAACGCCGCAAACGTTTGGACGCGCTGCTGAGCGAAGAACGCACCATGGTGTTTTTTGAGGCACCGCATCGTGTCGCGGACTTTCTTGAAGCAGCCATCGAAGCTTTCGGGGCGGACCGTCAAGCGGCCGTAGCGCGAGAACTGACCAAAAAGTTTGAAGAGGTCCGCCGGGACAGCCTCGGAGAACTGCACCGCTGGGCGGCGCAGGGGCTTCGCGGTGAAATAGTTGTGGTGGTTTCCGGGGCGCCGGAACCCGAGACGGCCTCCATCCACGATTTGCTGCCGCAGGTCGCAGACCTGGTGGCCGGCGGAACCCGGATGAAGCAGGCGGTTGCGGATGTTGCCGAGAAGTTCGGGGTGAAAAAACGAGACCTGTACGAGGCAGTTCTTGCCGAACGTAAGGAACGTGAAATATAAACACTTTGGCGTAGTCTGAATGCACAATGAATCTGCGCTTTCATAGTGCAACGGGCGATTTACAGCGCCCTCGTGCCAAGAATAGCGTTGGGATCAACGAAGATTAGCTTCATTAAAAGTTTCAGGAGATGTGCGTATGTCGATTACTGCTCAGCGCGAAGCCGAGTTGCTCGCCAAGGTGCCAACCGGCCTATTGATCAATGGTGAATGGCGCGATGCCTCTGACGGTGGCACCTTCGACGTGCTTGATCCAGCCACCGGCGAAAAGCTTCTGACCCTTGCCAGCGCCACCAGCGAAGACGCCATGGCGGCCCTGGACGCAGCCGACGCAGTCCAGGCCGAATGGGCGCTGACCGCTCCCCGGACCCGCGCAGAGATCCTGCGTCGCGCTTTTGATCTGGTCACCGAGCGCAAAGACGACTTTGCGTTGCTGATGAGCCTGGAAATGGGCAAGCCACTGGCCGAGGCCCAGGGTGAAGTGACCTACGGTGCAGAATTCCTGCGCTGGTTCTCCGAAGAGACCGTGCGCCACTACGGCCGCTACCTGACCACACCCGAAGGCAAAAACAAGGTTCTGGTCCAGCACAAGCCGGTGGGCCCGTGCTTGCTGATCACCCCGTGGAACTTCCCGCTGGCCATGGCAACCCGCAAGGTCGGCCCGGCCATCGCCGCAGGCTGCACCATGGTCCTCAAGCCAGCCAAGCTGACCCCGCTGACCAGCCAGCTGTTTGCCGCCACCATGATGGAAGCAGGCCTGCCAGCAGGTGTGCTGAACGTGGTCTCCGGCGCCTCGGCCTCCAAGATCTCCGGCCCGCTGATGGCTGACGACCGTCTGCGCAAGGTTTCGTTCACCGGTTCCACCCCGGTGGGCAAGCAGCTCATGAAGGACGCTGCGGACAAGGTGCTGCGTACCTCCATGGAACTGGGCGGCAACGCACCGTTCATCGTGTTCGAGGATGCCGACCTGGATGCAGCCGTTGAGGGTGCCATGGCCGCCAAGATGCGCAACATGGGCGAGGCCTGCACCGCAGCGAACCGATTCCTGGTGCACCAGGACGTCGCCGAGGAGTTCACCGCCAAGTTCGCCGAAGCCATGAAGGCGCTGAAGCCAGGACGCGGCACCGAAGCCGACTCCACGGTTGGACCGCTGGTTGAAGAGAAGGCCCGCGACGAGGTCCACGCACTGGTTCAGGCGGCCGTGGCCAACGGCGCCACCGCCATCGTCGGCGGCGCACCGGTTGAGGGCCCTGGCTACTTCTACCAGCCAACCGTGCTGGCCAACGTGGCCAACGACGCCCAGATCCTGGGTCAGGAAATCTTCGGCCCGGTGGCACCAATCACCACCTTCACCTCCGAAGAGCACGCCATCAAGCTTGCCAACGCCTCGGAGTACGGCCTGGCGTCCTACATCTACTCCAAGGATTTCAGCCGCCTGTTCCGTGTGGCAGAGCAGATCGAATTCGGTCTGGTCGGCTTCAACGCCGGGGTGATCTCCAACGCGGCGGCGCCGTTCGGCGGAGTGAAGCAGTCGGGACTGGGCCGTGAAGGCGGCGCCGAAGGCCTGGCCGAATACACCACGGTGCAGTACATCGGCATTGCCGATCCGTACGCTGCGAAGTAGCACCTGACGCGGCTGAGGGGGCATTCCATATCGGAATGCCCCCTCAGCCGCGTTTTCGGGTCTTAGCCCCGTGAACCTTGCACAGCAACCAGCTGCCGCAGCTTGGCCACCCGCAATGATGCAGGGAATATGCTCCCCGCCAGGCGCACCCGGACCGGCAAGGACTGCACCAGCTGCATCCGGACAGTATTAAGGTCGTTGATCAGCTGCTGTGCTGAATCAGCCTGAAGATGCCGCGAGGCGTAGAAGCTGGATTCAATCGCCGTCTCCAGACGTTGCAATGGGGCATCGAGCTTCGGGAAGTCGTCGGCGAGCCTGCGTGTGTAGTCGCTGACGGATTCCTGGTCTCCGGCCCGGCGTCCGGCATCCGCGCCGATTGCCTGCAACTCCACCCACAACGCCTCGGCCGCTGGTTCCCCGCCGGCGGTGATCACGCTGCGCCGTTGACGTTCAATGTGCTTGCGACGCAAGGGAGCGGCGGACAATGCACCGGCCAGGGCGATCGCCAGAACCAGCAAGGCCCACCAGTTATTGGCAGGTTCTCCCGGTGGCGTTTGCACCGCGGCCGACGGCTCGCTGGCCTGCGCCGAGGCCGAGGGGGACGCGGTGGCCCGATCCGTGGGAACTTCCTCATCCCCGAACTCCACGGGAGCCGCGGTACTGGTTTCCTGAGGTGCATAGCTTGGCGGCTGCCCCTGGCCAGGGGTTGGCTCGAACGGCACCCAACCCAGACCCTGAAGATATAATTCCGGCCAGGCATGCGACTGCTGGCCGGTGACCGAATAACCGGTCAGCGTGGTCCCGGGTGCAAGTTGTGCTTCGAGTTCACCGCGGGCTGAGTCTTCGGTGATCTGAATCGTCTGCCCATTGGCCTTGCCCGGGGCGTAACCCACGGCGATCCGCGACGGGATTCCAGCTTCCCTGGCCATCAGCGCCATGGTCGAGGCAAAGTGCACACAGTATCCTTGCCGGCGTTCCAAAAATGCTTCAACCACACGTTGGTTCGCTCCGTCATAACCCTCGCGCAGCGGGGTGCGTTCGGAGTACACAAATTTGCGTGAACGTAAGAAGTCTTGGATCGCCACCGCCCGTTCAAAGTCGCTCCCCGACGAATCGGCGTCCCCGTAGGCCTCACGCAAGGCCGAATCCAGGGCCGTGCGCAAACCGTTTTCCGGGTCTTGGGGCAACTGGCGATACACCTCACCGGGTTCGTCCTGCGACAAGCCGCCGAAGAATCCCAGATTGCGAGCCATTTGGGGACTCAGATCCAGTTCGGAATAGGCAACCGAAACGCTCTCGGTCTGCGTCACCGCATCTCCGCTGAGCCGGGCCACCGACGATTCGGGAACCCAGGTCCAATTGCCTACGATTCCCTCAATAAGGTAACTGCGATCCGGCAGCGGCAGCACCGGGGAAGAGATGCCGTTGGCCCATTCCAACCGAGCCACCTGCTCATTGGCGTTGAAGGTGGTGAAATCGTCCTGGACGGCGGTGGTGCCGAAGTAGGTGTCCTTGGGCAACGACTCATTGGGTTCCCACCGGGATTGGGAGAGGTCCTCGATGACCGCGGTGCGCAAATACGGCGCCTGATCCGAACTGGTGTAATAGTCCAAGATGGTGCTGCCGTTGTTCGCCCGCAGATCACGCCCCAAGGTGAGCAAAGGGTCCACATTGCTGGCCAACAGGTCGCCGGAGGGACGGATCCCTTCCGGGAACATGCCCTTGCGGAATCCCGGCATCCAATAGCTGGCCGCGAGCATCGCAGCGATGCACACCAGTGCGGTGGCGCCAAGGAAACCCAGCTGGCGGGGGACCGGGAAGCGGGGGTGGGCCAAAGGCCTGGCATCACGGAACACATAGGGCAACAGCGCGACGTAACCCAGCACCGCGGCGATGAGCACCACCAGGTTCCAAATGCCGGCGCCCTCTTGCTTAAACAGCGAGGCAATAACCGGGGCGAAACACAGCGGCGCGATGACCAGCAGGGCGACCCTGCGGAAGCTGGCGAGCAGCTCGACGATCAGGCTGATCGTGAGGGCACACACCAAGATGGCAAAGGCCACGTAGCGCGAGTGGGCGACGGGTGGGACCTGCGTGGAGAACTGGAGCGCCGCCTCGGCAAGCACCGCGTTGAACCATTGGAACCCGGTGAGTGTATACCCGGTGGACAGCATCGCTTCGTGTTGAACTATCGACACCAAGGCCACCAGCAAGGCCACCGGATAGGCGAGCCAGCGCAATCCGTAGATTCCCCGCAGCACCCCGGCGCTCAGGTGGATTGCCAAGAGCGGAAAAATCAGGGCGGCAAACCACACCCGTCCTTCAACAACCCCGGTCAGGGAGGAGAAACCGGCGAGCACGGCCACGGCCAGGCATAGCGCGGCGAGAGTGCGGGCTAAAAGATTGTGGATGATTTTCTGGGTTGGCGCAGGCGGCTCCGGCTCCGCGTGCGGCGCAGGAGCGGCGGGAGTAGCATCTAGGGTTGTGCTCACTGTGCACCTCTGGCATCGTCCAAGGTCCCGTTGCCGTGCAACAGGTGAATATTCCACCCGGTGCGGGCCATCAACTGATGGATCTGAGTGTACCGCTCTGGGTGGGCTGCCAGCAGATAAAGTTCCACATGGCGTACCGTGCGGGACAGGGCGGCTAACGCCGCGGCCTGGTCGGGGTTGAGCTCTCCGAGAATCATGATCACCGGCTCTTCGCGCAGGCTCAGCAGCTCACGGTGCAGGTTCGCCCCGATCAGGTCCTTTCCCGCATGCTGGTCCGCACCGTTGAGCGGCCCCAACTCGGCGCTAGCCAGATGGAAGTCTTCAAAACTTGCGCGGGCCGCTTGCTCGGAGAGCTGCAGGGTATCCCCGCCGACCAGCGGACTGCCGTCAACATTCCGGAACAGGATCTGGTATCCGCTCTCGGCATAGCGTTGGCCGATGCTGCAGGCCAGGGACAGTGCATTTTCAAAACGGCGGCTGCTGACAAGCTCCGGAGCTTGGCCTTGCGGGATATTCACCCGCAGGTCCGCCCCGCCGGTGTGCCAATGCTCGGCGGTGAGATCCAAGACCAGCAGCGCTTGGGCGGTGGCCACATGATTCTCCTGACGCACCATCAGTTTTCCGTGCCGCGCGGTGGCTTTCCAGTGCACCTGGCGAATTGAATCACCCTGCTGATAATCGCGGGTGGCGACGTCGTAGTAGTCCGCAGTGGTGCTGCGAGAGAAGCGTGCGTCGCCGGTGAGCATTCGTTCACCCAGGGATGCAAAGCGGGCCAACGGGTGGATTTGGGCGCGCACCGGAACCGGCTGTGTTTCCCCCACGGACACCATGCCGCGAATAAGTCCTAACGGGTCGGAGATGACCTGCCGTGCCGGGCCCAACAGGTGAATTCCGCGCGAACGGAAAACCAGTTCGTAGTCCACCGAGCCGGGTCCAACCAGCTCCGGCCCGGGCCCAAACCCATCGGGCAGCGTTTCGCGAAGACGCACCTCATCGGCGCATTCGAGGGTAATCCCGGTTGGTTCAGCCACGGTCGCCGCGGGTGAGTGCAGCGCGCGGCGCAAGCTGGTGGTCCGACGGGCCCGCAGCACAATGAGCCAGCTGGCAACGGCCAGCGCGCACAGGCCCACACCCAGAGCCATCAACTCATGGCGTCCGAGCACGTAGGCCAGGGCAATCAAGGCCGCCCCGGAACCGAGGGTGTACCAACCGCGCGGGGTGAACAGGTCCAGGTGCCACCGCCGCAACGCCTCCGGAGCTTCATCCGAGCGTACCCATGAGAGGGTATTGCGCGAGTCGAAGCGCTGTGGTTTCTCCATGAGACCGCCTGCCCTAACTTACCGGGGTGCTGGCCAGTAGTTCTTGGACGATGCCGGCTGGGTCCACGCCGTCGGCCAGTGCACGGCGGGTGAGAATCAGGCGATGGCTCAGCACCATCTCTGCCACAGCGCGCACGTCTTCGGGCAGCACATGGTCTCGCCCAGAGATCGCCGCGTGCGACTTCGCGGCGCGCACCCATTGCAGCAGGGCCCGTGGCGAGGCCCCCAGCTGCACCTGCGGGTGTTCGCGGGTCGCCCGACCGAGATCTACCACGTAGGAGTTGAGCCGGTCGGTCACGGTGACGAGTTTAACCTGGTCAATCATCTGCGTCAGCTCGGAAATCCGCAGCACCGGAACCAGCGAGTCAAGCGGTTCGGCACGGTGGTGGCTTCCGAGCATGGCAAGCTCGTCCTCCCGCTGGGGGTAGCCCATGGAGATTCTGCCCATGAAGCGGTCGCGCTGGGCCTCGGGCAAGGCAAAGGTGCCTTCGGAATCGATGGGATTCTGGGTGGCGACAACCATAAACGGGCGCTGCAGCGGGTGGGTGATGGAATCGACCGTGACCTGCTGCTCTTCCATGCACTCAAGCAGTGCGGACTGGGTTTTGGCGTTGGCGCGGTTAATCTCATCGGCAATAACGATATTGGCGAAAATGGGGCCGGGATGGAAAGTGAATTCGTGGGTCTGCGGAGAATACACCGAGACCCCGGTGACGTCGCTTGGCAGAAGGTCGGGGGTGAACTGGATACGGTGCACCGAGCCGTCCACACTGCGCGCCAGCGACTTGGCCAGCATGGTTTTGCCGACCCCCGGAACGTCCTCAACCAGCAAATGCCCCTGGGCCAGGAGCACCACCATGGCATTGGTGATGGCCTCTGATTTGCCGCTGATAACCGTTTGAATGGCCTCGAACACACGTTGGCAGTTGTGCCTGAACGTTGAATCAAGCGAAGGCAACGTTGGGTTTGCGCTCATGCGCATCCTCCTGACAGGTTCTGCCTGCTCACAAGGTCGTTGCGCGCAGGCGAATCCAGATAGCTGTTGCACCTATCGTATGGGGTTCTTTTATCCAGTAACAGACTCTAATTGCTGGGCATCGCCCCTAAAGCCACGGGTGGCGGGGGAAGCAATGAGAGAATGGATGGCGGGCTCAGTTCCCGCATAACCAGCAAATACTAAGGACCAGCGGTGCCAGCAAAAAACCAGACAGAGAACTCCGAGGCGATCTATGCAGGCATCCCTGCGGCCTACCGCCCCGACGCGCAGGGTGCCCTGGCCGCAGACGGTGGCCGCGGGCGCTCCGAGACCAATGAAAAAGGCGGCTCCAAACGAAACCTGCGATACCCCGAAGCGCCGGATGCGCTTCCGGTGTCGGTGGTCGACAACCATACTCACCTGGATTTCCTAGACGGCGAGGTCAAGGTCCAGGCAGCCGATGCGCTGGCCGCCGCCGCCGCGGTGGGGGTTAAGGGCCTGATTCAGGTTGGGTGCGACGTGCCGTCTTCCGAATACGCGGTCAAGGCCGCCAACGAGTTCCCCAACGTCTTAGCCGCGGTGGCAATCCACCCAAACGATGCGGCCAGGTTGGCCGAACACCACGCACTTGATGAGGCGATCTCTCAGATTGAGCGTCTGGCCGCCAACGACCGGGTGCGCGCGATCGGTGAGACCGGGCTGGATTATTTTCGCACCGGACCCGAAGGGCACCAGGCCCAAGAATATTCATTCCGCGAACACCTGCGGATTGCGGTGGAGCACCACAAAGCGCTGCAGATTCATGACCGTGACGCACACGACGATGTGGTGCGAATCCTGAAGGATTCTCCGTTGCCCGAACGTGTAGTGTTCCATTGTTTCTCCGGAGGAGCCGAGCTGGCCCGGATCTGCAATGAGAACGGCTGGTATATGTCTTTTGCCGGAACGGTCACCTTCAAAAACTCGCACGACCTGCGCGAAGCATTAAGCCTTGCCAACCCAGAATTATTGCTGGTTGAAACCGATGCACCGTTCCTCACCCCGCACCCGTTTCGCGGCCGGCCCAATGCCAGCTACATGATTCCCTACACCGTACGTTTTATGGCCGAAGCCCGCGGGGTGGAGCTGGCCGAATTCTGCACGCAGCTGGAGGCGAACACCCAAGAAGTTTATGGAGCATTTTAGACCCGCAGCGTGTGTTGAGGGCCATATGACTATTGCTTGAAATATAACAATTCGGTTACGGTAGAAGCAGATGTGTTGCACGGTGGTGCCCAATTGAGGGGTACCTCGCTGAGGCGCAGCCTGATCCTGGTTCTCAAAGCCTGGGAAACACGGCGCAGAAACTGAATGATAGACAGGCGGCCAAGCCGCCGGGCCAGATAGTTGTTCCGGAAGTTTCCGGAGTCCGGCCTACAAACGATGGGGATCTCACTACCGTGACTCACTTGCTCAAGAACCGCTGGGCTAAATACCTGGTCCAGGCGCTCGCCGTGGCCCTGGTGATTGCAGGCACCGTTTTTTATATTGCCGGACAGAAATCAATCACCATCTCCGTGGACGGTGAGAGCCAGGTGGTCACCACCCGCGCTGCCACGGTAGCTTCGGTACTTGAGCAGCAGGAGATCACGCTCGATCCGCGTGATGAAATTTCGGTGGCACCCGATGCTCCGGTTGTTGATGCTCAGAACATTGAGATCAAACGCAACAAGTCGGTTCAGGTTAATCTGGATGGCACGGAACGGGTCGTTCACACCACCGGCATGACCGTTGCCGATTTGGTGGAAGAACTGGATCTGGAAAAGGGCACCGAAGTTTCCCTCGACGAAACCCAGAACCTTGCCGCCGTCTCCAGCGATATCCAGATCATCACCCCCAAGGCTGTCACCCTTGTCGTGGAGAAGAAAAAGACTAAGGTCTCAACCACCGCGCAGACCGTCAAGGAATTGTTGGCTGACGAAGAAATCTCCCTGGGCGATGACGATGAGATCAACGTCAAGGTTGAGGACGACACCGAGAAAAACGTCGAGTCCAACGTCAAGATTGCCGATGGCCAGCAGGTAGAGGTCATCAAGGTCAGCATCAAGACGTGGGATGAAACCCGTGCGATCGACTTTGAAACCGAAAAGGTTGACGACAAGTCCCTTGCCAAGGGCAAAACCAAGGTTGAGACCAAGGGTGAAAAGGGCGAACGTGAGCTGACCCTGCGCCAAGAGACTCGCAACGGCAAAAAGGGCGAGGAAGAAGTCCTGAAGGCCAAGGTCACCAAGAAGCCTGTTGTTGAAGTAATCAAGGTCGGCACCAAGGAAGAAGAGAAAAAGGAGAAGGAAGAGAGCAAGGATTCCTCGTCTTCCTCCTCGAAGAGCACCAAGGCCCCGACCGGTAGCGTTTCGGCAACCTGGGCCGCCTTGGCCAAGTGCGAATCCGGTGGCAACTGGTCGATCAACACCGGCAACGGCTACTACGGCGGCCTGCAGTTCTCCGCCTCGTCATGGCGCGCAGTCGGCGGTACCCAGTACGCACCATTGCCACACCAGGCAACTCCGGCGCAGCAGGTTGCCGCGGCAGAGAAGCTGCGTGCAAACGGCGGCTGGGGCCACTGGCCAGCCTGCTCCTCCAAGTTGGGTCTGCGATAAACACCTCCCCAAAAAACTTATAGTGCGCAACGCGTCGGTTTCTTCAACCGGCGCGTTGCGCCTTTTCTTCGCCCGACTCAGGCTGAACTAGAATTGAGAACGTGATGTCTAAGGAATCTTTGCCGCTGCTTGGGGCCACCGAAATCCGTCGACTGGCTGATGAGCTGGGAATCCGACCTACCAAGACGCTGGGCCAAAACTTTGTGATTGATGGAAACACCATCCGTCGAATTGTCGCGGCCGCCAATGTCTCCCCGGAGGAGACGGTATTGGAAGTCGGACCGGGGTTGGGCTCGTTGACGTTGGGCATCATGGATGCGGCGGCCAAGGTTGTCGCCGTGGAGATCGACCCTCCGCTGGCTAAACGACTGCCGCAGACCATGGCCGAGTTCCGTCCGGGGCGTGAGAAGGACCTGACGGTGATCCTGTCGGACGCCATGAAGGTGACCGAACTTCCCGGCGAGCCAACTGCCCTGGTGGCGAATCTTCCCTACAACGTCGCGGTTCCCGTGGTGTTGCACCTGCTGGAGCATGTCCCCTCAATCCGCCACGGTCTGGTGATGGTGCAGGACGAAGTTGCCGACCGCATGAGCGCTGGACCAGGCAGCAAAATCTACGGTGTTCCTTCAGTTAAGGGCGCCTGGTATGGAACCATGCGCAAGGCCGGGGTCATCGGCATGAACGTTTTCTGGCCCGCGCCAAAGATCCATTCCGGCCTCGTGGGGTTCACCCGTGATCAGGACCGCAGCGGTGCCCCGGCGCGCCAAGAGGTTTTCGCGATCATTGACGCCGCGTTTGCCCAGCGACGGAAAACCTTGCGGGCCGCCTTGTCTGGCTGGGCCGGATCCGGTGCCCGGGCCGAGGAAATTCTCACCCTGGCAGGAATTGATTCCAAGGAACGTGGCGAGAAGCTGGACATCGACGCCTACATCGCTATCGCCCGGGCCGCCGCGCAGGTTCCGGCCGACCCGAAACCAGGGCTGTAGCTCCATGGCCAAACAGCGTGTGGTCGCAACCGCTCCGGGAAAAATTAATGTGTATTTCCGTGTCGGTCCGCCTCGGGAGGACGGTTATCACGAGGTCGCCAGCCTCTACGTCGCGGTGTCGTTGCTGGAGCAGATCGACGCTACCCTGCGTGAAGACGGTGCGCTGCAATTAAGCCTGGAACCAGGCTCATCGGTGGTTTCCGACCCGGAGAATTTCCCGCTGGGCGAGCACAATTTGGTGTACCAGGCCGCGCAATTGCTGCGTGAGCATACCGGCTGTTCCTTGGGCGCCAACCTTCACATCACCAAACGTGTGCCGATTGCCGGGGGCATGGGTGGTGGTTCGGCAGACGCCGCGGCTACCTTGGTGGCCTGCAACGAGTTATGGGGCACTGGATTGGACCGTGAAGAACTTGGCCGGCTCGGTGCCCGGCTGGGTGCCGATGTTCCCTTTGCCCTGATGGGCGGCGCGGCCATTGGGCTGGGAGTGGGGGACCAGCTGGCCCCGCTGCTGACCCGCGCCAAAACTCAATGGGTGTTGATTCCAGCTAGTTATGGGCTTTCCACACCAAGGGTGTACGCCATGCTTGACCGGTTGCGCAGTGGACAGCAGGTGGCGGTACCTCAAGAGGTGGATCCGGATGTGATCGCGGCGTTAATGCATTCAGATGCGCAAGCGCTCTCCCAGGTCCTGGTCAACGACCTGACTCAAGCGTCCTTGGCTCTTGCCCCGGAGTTGGGAACCGTGCGCGACCTGGCCGAAGGTGCCGGAGCATTACGTGCAATGGTTTCCGGTTCCGGGCCCACCCTGGCGTTGCTGGTAAATGATGCTGAACATGCCGAACAGGTTCGAGCCCAGCTGGGAGACGAAGTTGGGGTGGCAACCTTGGCGGTCAGCGCGCCTGCCCCCGGGGCCAAGGTCGAATTCTCCGAGTAGCAGTACATCGTCTTCTTGTTGCGCTCTTGAAAGAAGGCAGGCTAGATCATAGGGTGAATCCCAAACGCATAAAGTGAAATGCATTCATTTGTGTCACGGTATGAAGGATTCTCATGCTCAATGGTCACGTGTCCCATTGGTGGGAGCAGATCGGACTGCCTGAACCGCGCCCCTCCCTCGCCGGCCACCACACCGCCGATGTGGTGATCGTCGGTGCCGGCTTCACCGGGCTGTGGAGCGCCTACTATTTGGCCAAGGCGCAGCCGGGGCTTCAAATCTGTGTGCTTGAAGCACACCATGTGGGGTATGGAGCCTCCGGCCGCAATGGCGGTTGGCTCACGAATACCGTAACCGGTGGTCGCGAACGCTACCTCAAGACGTCGGGGTACCACGCGGCTCAAGCATTTCAGCTGGCCATGAATGCTACGGTGGCCGAGGTTATTACCGTGTGCCAGGTTGAAGGCATCAGCGCCGACATCCAACAGGGTGGTGAGTTCGAAGTTGCCTACACCGAGGCGCAGGAAAACCGTTTGCGCGACCAGGCCCGCGCCGAGGCCCAATGGCTGGGGACGGACTGCCAGCTTTTGGAGCGGGAGCAGGCCACCGCGAAAATTCGAGTTGCCGGAACCCGCGCGGCCTTATGGCACCCGCACGCGGCACGCATCCACCCGGCCAAACTCGTCAAGGCTTTGGCTGAGGTTGTCGAAAAACTTGGTGTCAAGATCTATGAAAACACCAGGGTCAATGTCATCCGACCACGCCAAGTTGAAGCAAGCGCAGGGACGGTTAACGCCGAATATATCCTTCGGGCCACGGAGGGATTCACCGCAGGAATCAAGGGACATAAAAGATTATGGCTTTCCATGAACTCTTCGATGATAGCTACCGAACCGCTGAGCCAAGGCCTGTGGGATGAGGTGAACTGGAGCCAAGGAGAGGTGTTGGGTGATTTCGCCCATGTGTACATGTATGCCCAGCGCACCGCGGATGACCGTATAGCCATCGGCGGGCGCGGGGTGCCGTACAAATTCGGTTCACGCACGGACATCGACGGCCAGACTCCTCAGGTTACCGTCGATAAACTGCGTGATGTTCTGCATCGGATGTTTCCGCAGACGGTTTCGGCGCGTATTGATCATGCCTGGTCTGGGGTCTTGGGAGTGCCGCGCGACTGGGCGGCCACCGTAGGGCTGGATCCGGCTACCGGGCTTGGGTGGGCCGGAGGTTATGTCGGTACCGGGGTCGCCACCACAAACTTGGCCGGACGCACCCTGCGGGATTTGGTATTGGGAGAATCCACCGCTCTGACAGCCTTGCCATGGGTGAATCATCGAGCGCGCAGGTGGGAACCGGAGCCGCTACGGTGGATTGCCACCAAGGCTCTGTACGCAGCGTACGGCCAGGCTGATCGCCAAGAGGCAAACGGTCGTTCCGCTACGTCGCCGATAGCGCACCTCGCGGACCTGCTCACTGGAAAACCGTAGCGCAATCGGCTGATCAGGATTAGGCGAGTCCCTCCGGTTCGCCGCTCAAGATGAAGTCGGCTTGCTCGGATTTTAGGCCGTTGGCCTGCACGGTCACCGTATGAACTCCGGGATAGTACCTGCGTGTGGTGATGGGCCTGAACGAGTGGGATTTGCGCAATGTGACGGTGCCACCCGGCTCGATTTTTCGGGTGGCGAGCTTAAAAGTTTTGGTGCCGAGGGTGCCGTTGGCGCGCTGGAAACCGATGTTGTAGTCGATGGCGACGTTTGCCTCGCTGCGGCCATGGTTGGTCACGTGTGCGGTGAATTCGACCAGCCCATGCCATTCAATGCGGTGATGGGCCAGCTCTGGGACGGTAATCGACAAGTTCTCTCCGGAGAACCCCAAAAGGCTCAGGGCTTGGCTGTTGCCTTGTTTGGTGAGGGTCCGCAGCCCGTGCCTGAGGATCCAAGCGGTGTTGTGATCTGCTTTGCCAGCCCAGGCGGTAGCGGTCTGAAGCAGCGCGTCCGGATCGACTCGGCTCAGGTCATTGAGGTGATTGGCCACGGAGCGGCGTACATACTCGGCGGGATCTTGATAGCTCCCATCGAGAATTGAACGTGTTGCCCGCGGGTGGGCAACGAGCCAGGGGACTCGTTTGGCCCAGGGGAGGAAGGCCCGGGTACCTTCGGTGGCTAAGCGCCGGACGTGTTCGTCGTGGTGGTCTGTCCATTCGTTGGCGTGGTCCAGCGCGCGTTCTGGCCGTGCGATGATCAAATCGCGAATCGCGAATTCACAGGTCAGCCTGCCGGTGAGCAGAGCAAGTGTGTCCATCGCCGCGTCGAAATCTTCGCTGGTTCCGGAGGCCAATGCCCGGGTGGTGATCAGTTCCGAGACCGGCCAGATCATCCACCCGGTGAGCTGCGGGTCATTCAGCGCCTCGTGGATCAGCCTGCGGGTCGCGGTGAAGTCCTCGGGAAGGTCGGCGGCTAACGCATCCCGGACAACATTAACCCGGTCCCGCAGGCGCATTCCTGCCAGTCCGCTGGCCGAAAGCTTGAGTTGGGTTAGTTCTTGAGAAGCGCTCACGGCATGCAACGACGCGCCTAGTTGCGCAATGACCTCGGAGTTGATGAGCTCATCCATGGCTCCCATAAGGTTGTCCTCCAGGTCTTGGTGAATTGGCCGTTGGCGGCAATGTCGCAGGGGTTGCTGGCGCACGTTTGCGCGGTACGTAGTCATTTGGATTTTAGCCATTCACGGGGTGAAGAGATGCTCCGGCGCACGTGACCAGGTGGCGATAATACCGAGCGGTCGACATTGCAGTCGCCGATAGACTCTGTTTTTTCGGTTGGGACTATCCAAGACTTGATAGTTAGAGTTCTAACCATTAGAGTTCTAAGTATGAAGGATTTTGATGAAATGACAGCAAGCAGCCTCAACCTGTTTCGATGGGTTGGTTGGGCGTTGACCAAGGGCGGGGAAGACTGGATTCGCGAACGCGAGCTCAGCCACGCGCAGAGTTTTGTGTTGGGGTATCTGGTGCAAAACCCGGGGGCGATCCAGCGTGATATCGCCATGGCCTCGCGAACCACGGCAGCCAGCGTGACGAGCCTGCTCAAAGGGCTCGAAGCCCGCGGGCTGATTGAACGCCGCAGTGAATCCGGCAATGAACGCAGTAAAAATGTTTACGCTACGCCGGAGGGGGCGGCCCTGATTAGCGGGTTTGAATCCGCCATGCTGGCCGTTGAGGAATCGATTTTAGCGCCGCTGGATGAGACGGAGAGGACTACCCTTCACGAACTCCTGAGCAAAATCACCGCAGAACTGCCCCGCCCAACCCGCTAGCACTCCAGGGAAAACCACCCGCAAAATCCAAGAGAAAACTTTTTCGCGCCGGCACCTGCCGGCGCGCGCTTCACCCTGCCCAGAAAGGGGCCACCGATGAACAACACAACAATCGAAGAACCACCGGCTGGAAGCATCGAACGGGACCGCTGGTTCCTTTCTTCGGCACCCATCGTTCGGTCTCTGGTGCATTTATGCATCCCCATGGCCGCGGCGATGATTGTCGGTGCCATCTACAACCTGATCAACGCCGGGGTGATCGGTTCGCTACATGTCACCGCCTTTCTGGCCGCGGTGACCCTAGGCTCGCCCATCTTGGGGCTCATCATGGCGATCGGCAACGTTTTTGGTGTTGGTGGCGGAGCCATGATTTCTCGCCTGCTTGGCGCCACCGAACACGGCCCCGCGAGGGCCCAAGACATCAAACGTGTCTCAGCGTTCTCCTTCTGGGGCGCCCTCCTGACCGGAGCGGTTGTTGGCGGGGCAGGGCTGTTGTTTCTGGATCCGATCGTGTCGCTGCTGGGTGCCACCGATGACGTAGTGAGTGCAACACGAACATTCGTCGGCATTCTATTGGCATTTGTGCCGGTTCTCGCCGCCGCGGTCTGCCTCGAACAGCTAGTGCGCGCCGAAGGGGCGGCCCGCCAGGTCATGATCGGACTGATTATCTCCACCGTTATGAACCTCCTCTTTGATCTGTGGTTCATTCTGGGGCTGGGATGGGGAGTCGCCGGCGCGGCCCTGGCCACCGGAACGGCGAACCTGGTCCTGGTACTGTATTTCGCGCTGTGGCTGTCGAAGAACAGTGAATACGCCAGTCTCGCACCGCGGTGGCTGACCCTGTCTGCTTCCGTGACCAAGCCGGTGCTCGGCGTTGGTGTGGGAACGCTGCTGCAGTCGGCATTTCTCATTCTCACTGCGCTAGTTTTGAACAACCTGGCGGCAACGTATGGTGATGGTCCCTTGGCGGCTATGGGAGTCGCCGTACGAATCGCTCAAATCCCAGAGTTTCTTTTAATGGGTATCACCATGGGGGTCCTTCCGCTCTTGGCCTACTCCTATGGCAAGGGCGACGCCGGTCGGCTGGCCGAAGCCGTGCGCAAATCAGCGCTCGCAGTGGGTGTCATCGCGGGTGTTTCCTCTGTTGCGGTATTCATTTTCCGTGACCAAGTTTTTGCGTCATTCATTTCAGATCCTTCGGTGTTATCCATGGGAGTGGTAGTTCTTACCGCCCAGCTCGTGGCGATGATTGCCAACGCCTTGACCGGGCTGATCACCTCGCTCTTCCAAGCGACGGGGCGTGCGCTGGCGGCAACAACCATGTCGATGATGCAAGGAATCTTGTTCATCCCAGTGGTGTTTGCGGGCAATTTATGGTTTGGGCTGAACGGAATTATTTGGGCGCTAACGGCCACCGAAATTTCGGTTCTTGCCACCGGGCTGGTACTTGCCCTTGCTTCCCGTCAGGCAATCCGCAAAGGACTCAGCGAAGGTACCGAGGAACGCGCCGAGGCAACACTTGCGGCCTGAGTTCCACGGGCTTCGGCCCTTTCGCTCAGCTCAAAACGGTCTCCTGTCAAAGGCGTCCGGTGAAACACTGATCCACTTGATGGCATGGGCATGGATATAGTGGATAGGTGCCTCCTCGCCGAAAGTTTCCAGCCGCTAAACGGTCTGCCGCGGCTCGCGCGAGATACACACAACGCAGGAAACGCAGGTTGGCAGCCGTTGAGAACGACCTCACGCCGGAGCAGTGGGAAGCGCTTCGCGGGGCTTGGGGAGGATGCGCCTACTGCCAAAGCTCGGCTACTGCCATGCAGCGCGACTGCGTTCAGCCGATCTCGCGTGGAGGCCGCTATACGTTGGCAAATGTGGTTCCAGCCTGCGCCTCATGCAACGCGAGCAAACACAATGATGAAGTCACCGCGTGGCTGCGACGCAAGAAGCTTGATGAACGAGTGTTCCTCTTACGGCACGCAACTATTCTCGGCGCCCTGCTTCCGGCGGAAGACAATGGGTCTGAGCCGGCAGACCTGACGTAATTCCTTGGGAAACGGCAGGTGATGTCAGCATCATTCCCGCCGTGCGGCTGGATTTCTCCAGTTCCTTCAAGCTAATGATGAGACTGCCGGGGTATCGGTGTACGAACACCATCTGCTTCATCGAATCCAGGGTCGGCTTGTGGCTCGGCGCCGGACGAGGTGGACAAAAACTGATCAAAATTTTTGTTCAGCCATGGATCTTCTCACCGCCTGCCAGAATGCGGCATTCGTCGTGGCACCAGAGCACGGTGACAACACACCAAAAACTCTGGGCACCGCCAGTAGGATGCCGAACTTCGTAGAGTCCATGGCCATCCAGTTCTGACGGTGCCCACAATTTCTATTCTGCGGCAAACGCTGAGCCTGAAACGCGAGGGGTCTTAGCCAACGATTTCTGAAAGCTCAAGCCAGCGTTCTTCCAACTCGTCAACCTGATCTTGCAGTTCGTTGATCTGTGCGGTGAGCTTGCCCAGGCCCTCATAATCCGACTGGTCGTGAGAAGCCATTTGTGTGTGGATTTTGGAGATCTTTTCCTGCAGCTGACCAACCTTGCGTTCGTTGGCATTGAGCTCCTTCTGCGCGGCACGTAGCTCGGCTCCGCTTGGCCCCGATGTCTTGGGGGATTGGGTGCCGGAAGACTGCGTGGGGTTGGAGCCTGAACTAGAGCTCTTGGCACTGCGAAGTTCAAGGTACTCGTCCACGCCTCCCGGAACATGCCGGAACGTGCCATCCAGAATTGCATATTGCTGATCGGTCACACGCTCCAGCAGGTAACGGTCGTGGGAAACCACAATGAGTGTTCCTGGCCAGGAATCCAATAAGTCTTCCAAAGCAGCGAGCATGTCGGTATCAACATCGTTGGTCGGCTCATCGAGGATCATGACGTTCGGTTCATTCATCAAGATCATCAGCAGTTGCAGTCGGCGGCGCTGGCCGCCGGAGAGCTCACGGACCTTCGTTGACAAGTGCGCCGAGGAGAAACCCAAACGCTCAAGCAGCTGTGCGGGGGTCAGGTCCTTGCCGTCCACGTTAAACGTTGTCCGGAAACGCCCCAGGACTTCGCGGACCATGTCCTCGCCGATCTGGTCCAGCTCTCGGAATTGCTGGTCCAGCACCGCAAGTTTTACCGTTTTGCCGCGTTTGATCTTGCCGCTGGTTGGTTCAACGGTTCCGGCAATCAGGCCCAGCAAGGTGGACTTGCCGGCGCCATTGGCGCCAAGCAAGCCGGTGCGTTCGCCGGGGCCAATGCGCCAGGTGAAGGGTTTGAGGATTTGTCTTGAGCCGAATGACACCGAAGTGTCCAGCAAATCGATCACATCTTTGCCCAGGCGGCTGGTGGCCATCTGCTTGAGTTCCAGCGGGTTGCGTACCGGGGGAACATCGGCAATCAGCTGGTTGGCCGCTTCGATGCGGAACTTTGGTTTGGCGGTTCGTGCTGGTGCTCCGCGGCGCAGCCAAGCGAGTTCCTTTTTCATCATGTTCTGGCGTTTGGATTCCGTGACCGCGGCGATGCGGTCGCGCTCTACACGCTGCAGGACGTAGGCGGCGTAACCGCCCTCGAATGGCTCAACAATTCCGTCGTGCACCTCCCAGGTGGTGGTGCAGACCGCATCGAGGAACCAACGGTCGTGAGTGACAACCATCAACCCGCCGGAATTTTTCGACCAGCGATTATTAACGTGCTCGGCAAGCCAGGAAATACCCTCCACGTCCAGGTGGTTGGTTGGTTCGTCGAGGATCACAACATCCCACTCCTGCACCAGGAGTGCGGCCAAGGCAACACGACGGCGTTGGCCACCGGATAACGTGCCTACCGTCGATTCCCAATCAAGATCGGCGACCAGCCCCGAGATGATGTCACGGGTGCGCGCGTCACCAGCCCATTCGTGGTCAGCCATCTCGCCGACCACCGCGAAATGGATGGTTGAATCCGAGTCCAAGGTATCGCTCTGGTCAAGCACACCTACACGCAGGCCGTTGCGTTGGGTCATGCGTCCCGAGCTTGGTTCGATTTTGCCCGAGAGCATACCGAGTAAGGAGGACTTGCCCTCGCCGTTGCGTCCAACCAGGCCAATACGGTCCCCGTCGGAGATGCCGATGGTGACCGAGTCGAAAACGACGTGGGTAGGGTATTCCAGATGCAGGGCTTCGCCCCCGAGTAAATGTGCCACGCCTCTAGTTTACTTTCCGGTGCAAATCGAGCCGCCATGGGTGCGTCACTTGGCCACCGTGATGGCGGGAGGGATTTTCGGCCGGTTCGCCTTGGGATCTAAAACGAGTCTCAATACGGCGTTCGGCGATTTCACACAGCACCGCCGGTCATGGCAGAATAATGAACGTGCTGAGTGGGATTACCCACTGATCACATTTTCCGCCCTGGTGTAATGGCAACACGCCAGCCTTTGGAGCTGTGCATTCTAGGTTCGAATCCTAGGGGCGGAACCACTTTCCAAGCGTCGCTGTTGCGACGCTTTCTTGGTATTAAAGTTCGGATGCTCCCGGTGCGCGCGATAGACTGTCGTAGGGGTTTTCTTCACTGCCCAAAACCCCGAAGCGACCCGCAGGAGAAAAGCAACTTGAGCGATCAGGTCAACGCACCCGTAGCCGTTATCGTCCTCGCCGCCGGCGCAGGCACCCGAATGAAATCGGCTAAACCTAAAATCATGCATGAAATTGCAGGTCGCTCCATGGTTTCCCATGCGTTGCATGCGGCCTCGGCGCTCGAACCGCAAAACCTTGTTGCCGTTGTCCGCCACCAGCGCGACCTGGTTGCCGAGCATATCCTGAACCAGTTCCCCAGCGTCACCATCGCGGATCAAGATGAGATCCCGGGGACCGGCCGTGCGGTGCAGCAGGGTCTTGAGGTCATTGATCCGCAGCTTGAGGGAACCGTCGTAGTGACCTATGGCGATGTGCCATTGCTCACCAGCGCGGTGTTGTTGGATCTGGTGGCCACCCATGAGGCCAAGGGCAATTCGGTGACCGTGCTGACCACCGAGCTGGATGACCCTTCCGGTTACGGCCGGATCCTGCGTGATGCCAACGGAGATGTTTCCGGGATCCGCGAGCAGAAGGACGCTTCGCCAGCGGAGCTGGCCATCAAGGAAATCAACTCAGGTATCTACGCTTTCGACGCACAGCTGCTGCGCGCGGCGCTGAGTGAAGTCACCACCGAGAACGCGCAGGGCGAAATGTACCTGACCGACGTGTTGGCGATCTCCCGCTCGCACGGGGGCCGTGTGGCTTCCTCCCGGATTGATGACCGTTGGCAGATCGAAGGCGCCAACGACCGGGTGCAGATCTCCAACCTTGCCCGCATCTACAACCAGCGCCACAACGAATTCTGGATGCGCCAGGGTGTCACCATTGTGGACCCGGCCACCACCTGGATCGACGCTGAGGTCATGATCGGCCAGGATGCCACCATCAAGCCAGGCACCCAGCTTCACGGTGAAACCATCATTGGCTCCAACGCGGTAGTCGGCCCGGACACCACCTTGACTAACGTCGTGGTGGGCCAGGGTGCAACGATCAAACGCAGCGACGCCACCGATTCGCGGATTGCCGACGGAGCCTCGGTGGGTCCGTTCGCGTACCTGCGTCCGGGCACCGATTTGGGCGCCGACGGCAAGATCGGCGCCTTCTATGAAACCAAAAACGTGACCATTGGTCGCGGTTCCAAACTCTCGCACCTTGGATATGCCGGGGATGCTGAAATCGGTGAGTTCACCAACATTGGTTGTGGAAACATCACCGCGAATTACGACGGCGAAAAGAAACATCGGACCAAGATCGGTTCGCATGTGCGCACCAGTTCGAATACCGTGTTTGTCGCCCCGGTGGAAATCGGGGACGGCGCCTACACCGGTGCCGGCGCAGTCGTCCGCAAAAACGTCCCGGCCGGTGCCTTGGCACTGTCCGTGGCTCCGCAGCGCAACACCGAGGGCTGGACGCTGGAAAAACGTCCCGGTACTTCTTCGGCTGACGCCGCGTTCAAATCCTCGCTGAACTCCTCGGTTTCCGAGTAGTCCGGTACGGATACATTTTCCTCAGTACACCTCATTTGTGATAGCGAAGCGAGCGAGAAGACATAACCATGAGTGAACTCAGCCATAACGTCGACCGAAAGCTGGTTCTGGCGTCCGGACGCGCACACCCGGAGCTGGCGGTCGAAGTGGCCAAGGCCCTGAACACCGAACTGCTTCCACTGAACGCGTATGACTTCGCCAACGGCGAGATCTACGTACGTTCGGACGAGTCGGTGCGCGGCAAGGACGTGTTCCTGATCCAGTCCTACCCGGCCCCGCTGAACAACTGGCTGATGGAACAGTTGATCATGATTGATTCGATGAAGCGCGCCAGCGCCCAGCGCATCACCGTGGTTGCACCGTTCTACCCGTATGCGCGCCAGGACAAAAAGGGCCGTGGCCGCGAGCCGATCTCGGCACGTCTGGTTGCCGACCTGTTCAAGACCGCTGGCGCGGACCGCGTGATCACCTGCGACCTGCACACCGCGCAGATCCAGGGCTTCTTTGACGGCCCGGTTGACCACCTGTTCGGTTTCCCGCTGCTTGCCGATTACATCAAGACCAAGGTTGATGTGGACGAAGTCACCGTGGTGTCCCCTGATACCGGACGCGTCCGCGTGGCTGAACAGTGGGCCGAGCGTTTGGGCGGTGCGCCGCTGGCATTTGTGCACAAGTCCCGCGACCTCACCGTGCCGAACCAGGCTGAATCCAAGACCGTGGTGGGTCAGGTTGAAGGCCGCACCGCGATCCTGATTGATGACATGATCGACACCGGCGGAACCATCGCCGGAGCCGTGCGTGTGCTGAAGGAAGCCGGCGCCAAAGACGTGATCATCGCCGCGACCCACGCAGTCTTCTCCGATCCTGCCGCGCAGCGTCTGGCTGAATGCGGTGCCCGCGAGGTTGTTGTCACCAACACCCTGCCGATTCCGGAAGACAAACGATTCGAGAACCTCACCGTGCTTTCGATCGCCCCGATGCTCGCTCGCGCGATCTCCGAGGTGTTCCACGACGGTTCGGTCACGAACCTCTTCGACGGCCGCGCCTAGCAGCCCTCGTTTCGCAAAGCCGTTGGCCGGTACCCCTTGGGGGTGCCGGCCAACGGCCGTTAAACCCTAGAGTGCACTCTCGGATAGCGTCTCCTGCTGCGAACGAAAAATGAGTTCGCGCAGGATTTTTTGATCCACCAAGGACAACCTGGTCAGATAGAGGCACACTTTGCTGCTGCGGTGTTTTCCAAGCTGTTGCATCAGTTCGGGCCAGCGCTCGGCGAAGTCGGTGACCAGGTAAATGGTGTGGTTGCTTGGGCCCGGCGCAAACGCCAGAAGCGGCGCAATACCACCGCGTCCGGAGTCATAGCGGTACTCGTATTGCCCGAATCCTAGGATTCGTCCCGCCCAGACGACCGGCTCAGCGCCTGAAAGCTCGCGAAAAAGCTCAACTAGTTGATCCACCTCGGCACGCCGGGGACCGGAGGCGCGATCCAGCACCGGCCCAAGGGGAAGATCGGACGGCGACATTGCAGGTGCTTTGGAGGCCATGGGATTTCCTTTCCGCCTGGCGTGGCGGTTGATCCTGATTGCTGGTTGCACTCAACGCTACCGTGAGGAGCCAACCAGTGCCTGTGTTCTGCGCAACAGGTTTTTGTGCTGGTGCGGGGAACTGCTAAAATTATTGATTGTGCCCAGGCGAGGGAAACACCAGTGATGGTGGGACCGTTATCGACAAGGCCGGAAAAGCTCTTGCATCTCTTAGATGTTGGTTGCTTCCCGAGTCCACGCAAGGGCCTAAACGAAGCAATTATTCCCTAAGGAGAACCATCATGGCATCTGTCAACCTTGACGCCGTTGTACGCACCGATTTCGGTAAGGGCGCTTCCCGCCAGGCACGCCGCGCCGGCCAGATCCCTGCAGTAATTTACGGTGCAGGCTCCGAGCCGCAGCACGTTCTGCTGCCAGGCCGCGAAACCACCCTGGCCGTTCGCGACCGCGGTGTTGAGCTGGTCCTGAACATCGAGGGCACCGAAGTTAAGGCAACCATCAAGGAAATCCAGATCCACGCGCTTAACCGCACCGTTGATCACCTGGACCTGCTGGTCGCTGCCTAAGCATTGTCAACAGGCATTTAGCTAAGCATCATGAGTAGTGACAATTGGCTCGTAGCCGGGCTCGGGAATCCCGGGCCCGGCTACGCTGGCAACAGGCACAATGTCGGGCAGATGGTGCTCGATGAGCTGGCCAAACGCGCCGGTTCGAAATTCAAGACCCATGCCTCCCGGGCCCAAGTTATCCAGGGGCGACTGGGGGTGGGCGGTCCGCGTGTGGTGCTGGCCAAACCGATGACCTACATGAACCTTTCCGGTGGTCCGGTGGGCAACCTGGCGAAGTTCTTCGGTCTTGGCGTTGAGAACCTCATTGTGGTCCATGATGAGATCGACATACCCTTCGACACCATCAAACTCAAACGCGGTGGGGGAGAAGGCGGCCACAACGGGCTGCGCGATATCTCCAAGGCCATGGGTTCCAAAGACTATCTGCGGGTACGCACCGGCGTCGGGCGACCTCCTGGCAGGATGGACACGGCTGACTGGGTGCTCCAAGACTTTTCTAAGTCAGAAAAGCAGGCATTGCCATTCTTGATCGACAATGCGGCTGACGCCGTTGAACTGTTGATGGCCCAGGGGCTGGAAGCAGCTCAAGGCAAGTTCCACACCGCCTAAGTGTTTCAGGCTCGCCCCGGACTCCGGTTCCGGGGCGATTTCTTAGAAGTGTGTGAAAAATGTCTTCCCCTCATGTTGCGAGGCCAGCTTCGATTCCACCGGTCGCTGTCGCGGCAGCCCTCTAAACGAGCAGCACTTCGATGCCTTGCGTGCGCGCTTCATACAGAACAGCTGGTGGGGCGTCGGCAGTTGTGATGATCATGTCCACATCGGACAGTTCACCGAATCGATGCGCCGCGGTGCGGGTGAACTTGTCTGCCGTCGCCACCAAAATAATTCGCCGGGAGGCCTTGAGGATCGCGCGTTTCATGTGCGCGTCATTCCACTGCGCAACGGTTAACCCATTCTCTGGATCCGCCGCGCAGGCTCCAATGATTGCCGTATCGAATCGCATGGCGGTCACGGCGTCCGCCACTGATGCACCGGTGAAAGACAGATCGTCGTAGCCGATGGTGCCGCCGGGAACGATTACTTCGTTGCCAGGTGTACGATTGAGCGCCGCGGCGGCCCGCAGGGAGAGAGCCATTGCCGTAATGCCGGTCCCGGCCAGTTCATGGGCGACAGCCAGCGCGGTGGTGCCACTATCAATAACAACGCAGTCGCCCGCAGTGATCTGTGCTGCGGCAAGTTGCGCAAGCGCCCGTTTTGTTTCCGTGGACTCTGCCTGACGAAGGTCGAAGGGATACTCCGACCCTCGTGCGACGGCAGGTGCGGCGCCGCCGCGCACACGACGCAGCGCTCCCTGTTCGGCGAGTTCCATGAGATCCCTGCGAATGGTGATCGCTGAAGATCCGGTTAACTCGACAAGATCACCAACACTTCGCGCACCGGCGTCAACGATCCTAATGATCATTCGGAGCCGTTCTGATCGTTGCATGTGATCATTTTGATACATAAATTGCTCATATGGCAACTCAGATCAAATCAAAACTTCGGGCGCCCTTCGGCGTCGGCATGATGTTTGCAAGTAATGGAGCGATTTTCGCAGCACTGCTCCCGTGGTATCCGCTGGTCGCTGAACGGTTAGGGTTGAGCTCTATCGAGTTTGGGTTCATCGTTGCGTCATTTGCCGTCGGCGCGCTCCTCTCCTCAGCGCTTCCAGCGCCACTGATTGCCCGGTTCGGGGCGATTAAGGTGGCGATTGCCGGAACCCTCTTGCTGGCTCTGGCTATTGCTGGTGCAGCTTGGGCTGGCACCGGATGGGCTTTCGCACTGTGTATTTTCCTTGCGGGGTTTTTCGACGCGATCGTTGATGTCGCGCAAAACGTTGCGGGAATTCGTGTACAAGACACGGTCCAACGATCCATCTTGTCCTCAATGCACGCACTGTGGAGTTTGGGAGCACTGTTAAGTGGACTGCTCGCCACTGCAGTGGCCGCGTCAGGATTCATGGATATGCGCAGTTATCTCGCTCTCGTCGCTGTGACTTGTGTCGTTTTGGTTACCGCCGGCGGATTATTGGTTGGCCAGTCAGCAAGCCGCCAGGACCTTGAGACAAAAAACAATGCCGGGTCACACTCCCGCCGGCAACTTTTCCGTTTGGTTTTCCTAGCTTCACTTCCGCTGATCGTGATTGCGATCTGCGGAACCGTTGTCGAGGATATTGCGAACAACTGGGCCGCCATGGCTGGAGTTCAAATTGGCGGGTTAACTCCGCAAACCGCTGGTGTGGTGTACTCGGTTATGGTGGGCAGTCAATGTGTTGGGCGCTTCACCGGGGATCTGCTGATCCAGCGTTACGGATCATCACTTGTTGCACGTCTTGGGGGACTGCTCACGGCGACCGGTGGGATCTTGGTGGTCGCCACAACCGGAAACACCCTCTTGCTCTTCCTGGGGCTTGCATTGGCCGGGTATGGTTCGGCGACCCTCGTGCCAAGTGCGCTGAGTGCCGCGGCAAAAATTCCCGGGGTGACTGAAGGCGCTGGGGTCACGCTTGTCAGCTGGCTCATGCGGGTGGGGTTCTTGGCGACAAGCCCAATCATTGGCACCGTCACCAACAGCATCGGTTTACGTTGGGGCTTGGGTGCGCTGATGATCGTTGGTGTCGCTACCTTCTTGCTCGCGCCGTCGTTGAGAACTGCGGGGGAGCCGATTGCCGCCGATACCGAATCGCTTACTTGAGAGTCACAGGTGTTTTCGTCACAGAACGCAACAATTTTTGAGAGGTTCTCCACGTAGCCCGGTGGCCGTTCGGGGATGCATCCCCGCATCGTTGACGATGTCCTTCCCGCGTGTTCACGTTCAAGGATCTGTTCACCGCAACGCGGTTGAAGACGTATCAGCGCACGCACCTCGGAAAAATCCGCTGGATGCGGGTTACTGTCACCACCCTTAGTGACCTGCACGTCGAGTCGCAGGGGTTGCCTGCAGGTTGTTTTCGAACTCCGCGTCAGCAACCTTAAGGCAGAACTTACTAAGGACTAGCTTAGGTGTGTATCGAGTAGCGGAGTGGAATAATTACCTAATGTACCTATTGCCTAATCGCATAGAAGCTGGTCTGACGGCTGAGTGCGGGGTGATTCACGACGATAACTCGGAGGACCTGTGCACACCATGACTGGTCAAACTGGAGCGACTGAAGCGCTCACCGCCAAAGAGGTAGCACGGATCAAGGCGGACTTCGAGATCCTTGAGCGCCAGGTCAACGGCACCGATGTCGTCTACCTGGACTCCGGTGCCACAAGCCAGAAGCCCCGGTGCGTTTATGAAGCAGAACAGCACTACTACGAGAACGCCAATGCGGCGGTGCACCGCGGTGCACACACTCTTGCTGTTGAAGCCACGGACATTTTTGAACAAGGCCGCGAAACTGTGGCGAAGTTTATCGGAGCCAATACGAACGAGCTCGTGTGGACTTCCAACGCGACCGAAGCGCTCAACCTGATCAGCTACTCGATTTCCAATGCGTCGCTGGGACGTGGGGGAGAAGCAGCCGCGCGCTTCCGAATCGGTCCGGGTGACGAAATCCTCACCACCGAACTCGAGCACCACGCAAACTTGATTCCGTGGCAGGAACTCGCGTTCCGTACCGGTGCCACCTTGCGCTATGTCCCGATCGCCGAAGACGGCTCGCTGCGATACGACCTGATTGATTCCTTGGTTACCGAGCGCACCAAGCTCGTGGCCTTTACCCATGTCTCAAACGTCTTGGGGACCATCACCGACACCAAACGATTTGTGGATGCTGCCCGCAAGGTTGGCGCATTAACGGTCTTGGACGGTTGCCAGTCAGTTCCACACCTGCCGGTGGACGTCAAGGCCCTAGACGTGGACTTCATGGCATTCTCCGGGCATAAGATGCTCGGTCCCACTGGGATCGGCGCACTCTACGGCCGAGAAGAACTGCTGAACACGATGCCGCCGTTCCTTACCGGCGGCTCCATGATCACCGTGGTGGATATGGAGCATGCCGAGTACCTCCCAGCCCCGCAACGCTTTGAAGCCGGCACCCAACGGACCTCCCAGGTTCACGGCCTGGCCACCGCAGCCAGCTACTTGGACGAAATCGGCATGGACCGCATCGCCGTGTGGGAAGAGCACCTTGGAAGCATGCTGTACCAGGGGCTATCGCAGCTGGAAGGGGTCCGCGTTTTCGGACCGGTTGATGCCAAACGTATCGGTACCGTGCCATTCGAAGTTATTGGAGTGCATCCCCACGACGTTGGGCAGTTCCTCGATTCACGAGGCATTGCGGTACGTGTTGGCCACCACTGTGCACAGCCGCTGCACCGCGCACTGGGAGTCACTGCAACCACCCGTGCCAGCACCTATCTGTATAACACCGAAGAAGATATCAAAGCCTTGATCGAGGCAGTGGCTTCGGTGCGCGAATATTTTGGAGTCTAAAGTGAACGAACTCGATCAGCTTTACCAGCAGGTCATACTTGACCATTCCAAGCGCCGCATTGGCTCGCCTCTTGTTGATCCTGCTGACGGCCACCGCCACGGTGAATCGCACCAGCATAATCCCATCTGCGGCGACCAGATTCGCGTGCGTGTGGAGTTGGATGGCGAACAATTCACCTCGATGAGCTGGGAAGGTGAAGGCTGTTCAATTTCCATGGCCTCTGCCTCAGTCCTTAGTGAAATGCTGCCAGAGCTCACCCGTGAACAGTTCCTGGACAAGCTCGAAGTCTTTCGCGAAATGATGCGTTCCAAAGGCGCCATGACACCTGATGAAGAGGTCTTGGAGGACGCTGTGGCCTTTGTCGGGGTCTCTAAGTTCCCAGCGCGCGTCAAATGCGCCATGCTCGCCTGGGTGGCCACCGAAGTCGCCATGCTGCAAGCGGCGTAACGTCAAAAGTACAACAAAACGTCACCGGCTCCAGAGGAACGGGTGACGTTTTGATTCAACAGGCGATCAGTAGTTAGTTGTTGTCATCCTGTTGGTAAACATCCGGGATGCCGTCATGATTATCATCGCGACTCTCGCGGGCGGCGATCTGCTTGTAACGGCGATTGCGAGGAACTAGCCATAGGGCACCGAGGATCGCAGCAACAAAGGAGCCTGCCAGGATGGCAACCTTCGCATGTTCGTAGTGTGCGGATTCCAGGCCAAAGGAAAGCTCCGAAACCAACAGCGAAACGGTAAAACCGATACCTGCCAACAGCGTGACTCCAAAGAGATCACCCCACTTGGCATCCTTGTCCAAGGACGCTTTGGTGAATTTCGTCAGCACCCAGGTGGAGCCCATGATACCGATCGGCTTGCCCAGCACCAGACCCAGCACGATTCCCCAGAAGACCGGATCCGAGAGCAAACCGCCACTGCCGGAATCGGGGGCAATGACAGTCACGCCAGCGGCGAAGAACGCGAAGACCGGAATACAGAAACCTGAAGACAACGGGCGGAAACGGTGTTCGAACTGCTCGGCTAGACCGACACCCTCACGTCCGTCGGTGCGTTTTACCGGAACACAGAAACCTAAGACCACGCCGGCAATCGTTGCATGGATACCTGAACCGAAAACGAAGATCCAAGTGATGACGCCCAGCGGCAACAAGATGACCCAGGCGGCCCACAAACGGGTGGCAAAAAATTTGCCCAGGGTGCGTGCCAGCACAGTGAACAAGATGATTGGGATCAATGACAGGGCCAAATAACCCAGTTTGAGGTCGTCGGTGAAAACAACTGCGATGATGACAATCGCGATCAGGTCATCAACGACGGCCAAGGTCAGCAAAAAAATGCGTAATGCGGTTGGCAAGGACGAGCCGATCACCGCTAAGACCGCCACCGCAAAAGCAATGTCTGTGGCTGTCGGGATGGCCCAACCTTGCATCAGTTCACCGCCACCGGAGAGCGAGGCGATGGCGACAAAAATTAATGCCGGGACTGCAACGCCGCCAAAAGCAGCGGCCACAGGTACCGCTGCGGTTTTGAGGTTGTGGAGATCGCCGATGACAAATTCTTTTTTCAACTCCAAACCGGTGAGGAAAAAGAACACCGCCAGCAGCGCGTCTGCCGCCCAATGTCCAACGGACAGATTCAGATCAACACCGAACAACGTGGGACCAAAATGGAAATCACGTAACGCAAAATAGGACTCGCGGATTGGTGTATTGGCCCAGATCAGGGCGAGTAGCGCACCGACAATCAGTACTAGACCGCCGACGGTCTCCTTACGCAGGATATCTCCAATACGTACGGATTCGCTGTAGCTAGGTCGGGAAAACAGGTTCTTAGATGAACCCGACGTTGGGGTGTTGGGCATGTGTTGCACTCGCTTTTTCGTTAAATGAACATGTCACGCCGACCAGACTTCCCGGCACACCTATACCAACCCTAACGCATGAAACGGCCCTAAACACTGATCCCCGGATAACCGCTGCAAACCAGCGGGTCCGGGGATCGGTGTTCAGACGTTTCGACTACCGTCGGATTCCTACTTTGAAAGCCAGGCGTTAACCTGAGAAGCCTGCAAGTTCAGGGCCTTGCCGAGGTACGGTTCAGCTGCCGAGGCCAGCTTGCCACCAATGAATGGGATCGACGAGGAGACTTTCCCCTCAATGGCGAATTCGGTGGTCTCGCCCTGAGCGGTCAGCTTTTCGCTTCCCGAGACCGATACAGGTACACCGGCTACATCGATCTTCACCGTTGCCGAACGGTTACCTGCCGCATCCGGAGCGCTCCACTGCTCAACCTGGGTCACCTGGATCGAGGCACCGACAAACTTGCGGGCAATGTCCGGCACACGGTCGGTGGGCATGGCGCGAACGGTGGTCAGGGTGAAAGCTCCGGCGGTATCACCACTGACGGTGAAGTCCTGCAGGGTGCCGTTGGCCAGCGAGGTCAGGTGCTCAGCGAAGCCGCGGTCTGCCAAGGTGGCGATTACCTGATCGGCTGGGTGTGCGATCTGAGTGCTTGCGTTCAATGCCATGAATGAATATCCCAATCTAGAAATCTGGGCGGCCCGGGCAGCCGGCGATTACCGGTCCCAGGTAATGGACACTCCTAACCCTATCCGTTCACCTCGATTAGGTAGGCTAGGAAAGCACCAAAACAAAATATTGGCATCGTGTCCGGCCGCTTAGTAGCTAAGCGGTCGGTGTTCGTGGTGTCATACCGGGCTCAACACCTTTGGCGTGTTGACCCATAACTTGCCCGAGAGGACACGAAAGCCGCATGAGCCTAGTTGGACTTCATGATTTCCTGCGCGAAGAATCATCATTCCGCCGTATCCGTCAGGGCGCGTCGCAAAGTTTTTCAACGCGGAGCGAAGAGCTGGAGATCGCCGCTCCGCAAGGCATGCGTCCCATTCTCGGCGCGCACATTAGCCAAGGTCTTTCTCAGGGGCATGAGCGAGCGG
Organism: Glutamicibacter sp. NPDC087344; assembly: GCF_044744225.1. NCBI lineage: Bacteria > Bacillati > Actinomycetota > Actinomycetes > Micrococcales > Micrococcaceae > Glutamicibacter > Glutamicibacter sp. NPDC087344. Next base: position 135,048 of record NZ_JBIUXY010000003.1, read on the forward strand.
TCACCTTGATTGTCACTGCCACCGGACGCGAAGCCGAAGATGTTTCGGCCTCGCTGGCTGCCTACCTTCCGCCACAACACATTGCCGAATTCCCGTCATGGGAAACCCTTCCTCACGAGCGTCTTTCCCCACGCAGCGACACCGTCGGCCGGCGCTTGGAAGTGCTGCGCCGCCTGCATGATGGCGATCCGGACCTGAAGGTCATCATTGCGCCGATTCGTGCAGTGCTGCAGCCATTGGTTGCTGGTCTGGGTGAACTGCGCCCGGTCAGTTTGGAACTAGACGCCGAGCCCGGTTTTGATACAGTCATTCGTGAGCTGGCAGGTGCCGCCTACGCGCGCGTGGATATGGTGACCCACCGTGGTGAATTTGCGGTGCGTGGCGGAATCATCGATGTTTTCCCACCAACCTTGGAACATCCGGTCCGTGTAGATTTCTTCGGAGATCAAATCGATTCGATGCGGTACTTCTCCATCGCTGACCAGCGCTCCCACGATGGCGCCGGACCAACCTCGATCATCGCGACACCCTGCCGCGAAATGCTGATCACCCCGAAGGTCATGAGCCGGGCAGCGAATCTCAAGTCAAACTTTCCTGCCGCCACCGAGATGCTCACCAAGATAGCTGGCGGCATCGCGGTAGAAGGAATGGAATCACTGGCTCCACTGCTGGTTGATGAAATGGTGCCACTGCTCTCGCTCCTTCCCGAATCCTCCATTGCCCTAGTCATGGAACCAGAACGGGTGCGTGCGCGCGCCCACGATCTGAATGAAACCAACGCCGAGTTCTTGGCCGCTGCGTGGGCTTCGGCCTCCGACGGAGCCAACGCGCCCTTGGACCTGAGCACCGCAGAGTCCGGGCGCAAACTAGAGTCAGGCGATTTTGCCTCACTGGCCCAGACCGTTGAGCACGCACGCCAAGCCAAGGTGTCATGGTGGGCGGTTACCTCGCTGGGAGCCGATGAAGAACTGGCGCTCGGCGCCGCTACGATCCGTGTGCCGGCCCGCGAGCCGCACGGCTACCAGGGCGACATCGAGTCAATGATGGAATTTATCGCGTCTCGAGTAGCGGATGGGTGGCGTCTGGTGGTGGCCACCGAGGGACCCGGCCCCGCTGCTCGCCTCTCGGAGCTGTTTGGGGAATACAAGATTCCGGCGCATCGGGTTGAGAACCTCACTGAGGAACCAACCGCTGGACTCATTGAGATCACCCAGGCCGCTGCCGGTCGTGGTTTCGTTTTTGACGAGTTGAAAACCGGGCTGCTGACCGAAGCCGACCTCCTGGGCCGTTCCAGCGCCTACCCGAATCGCAAGTCTCGCAAGCTTACGGTCAAACGCAAACGAAATGCCGTGGACCCCCTGAGCCTTCAGGCAGGGGACTTCATAGTGCATGAGCAGCACGGTATCGGTAAGTTTGTTGAATTGGTATCGCGCAAGGTCAATGGTGCTGGTGCGGACGCGAAACGTGAATACCTGGTGGTTGAATACGCTTCCTCCAAACGCGGTGCGCCGGGGGACAGGCTTTTTGTTCCCATGGATCAACTTCATATGATCACCCGCTACGTGGGTGGCGAGGCCCCGACCCTGTCCAAGATGGGTGGCTCGGATTGGGCCAGTACCAAGTCCAAAGCACGCAAGGCCGTCAAAGAAATTGCCGGAGATCTGATCAAACTTTATTCCGCGCGAATGGCCAGCCGTGGACACGCATTCGCCGGTGACACCCCATGGCAGGGTGAACTTGAAGAGGCCTTTGCCTTTATTGAAACCCCTGACCAGCTCACAGCGATCAATGAGGTCAAAGCCGACATGGAGAAGGAGATCCCGATGGATCGCCTCATCTCCGGTGACGTGGGCTTCGGCAAAACAGAAATTGCCGTACGCGCGGCTTTCAAGGCGGTTCAGGATTCCAAACAGGTCGCGGTGCTGGTGCCCACCACACTGCTGGCTTCCCAGCATTACCAGACCTTCACCGAGCGTTACTCGGGCTTCCCTGTTCGAGTGAAAACACTCTCACGATTCCAAACCGCCAAGGAATCCAAGGATATCTTGGCCGGGCTCAAAGAAGGCAGCGTAGATATCGTTATCGGCACCCACCGGTTGTTGTCCAAATCCGTTGAGTTCAAAAATTTGGGTTTGGTGATCATCGACGAGGAACAGCGTTTCGGTGTGGAGCATAAGGAAGAGCTAAAGAAGATGCGCACCAACGTGGACGTGCTGGCGATGAGTGCGACCCCGATTCCACGAACCTTGGAGATGTCGCTAACCGGTATCCGCGAAACTTCAACGCTCGCGACCCCTCCCGAAGAACGTCACCCGGTGCTGACCTACGTAGGGCCGCGCAGCGACAAGCAGATTAGCGCCGCGATCAAGCGAGAGCTCATGCGCGACGGCCAGGTCTTTTTTGTGCATAACAGGGTCTCTTCCATCGACCGGGTGGCTGCGGAGCTACGCGAGTTGGTTCCGGAAGCACGGGTTGAAGTTGCCCATGGAAAGATGAGCGAATCGCGCCTTGAACGGATCATTCAGGACTTCTGGGAAAAGAAATTCGACGTATTGGTCTCCACGACCATCATTGAAACTGGCCTAGATATTTCTAACGCCAATACCCTGATTGTGGATCGGGCCAATAACTACGGCCTCTCGCAGCTTCACCAGTTGCGCGGTCGCGTGGGCCGTGGACGTGAACGCGCCTACGCCTACTTCCTCTGGGACGCCGAAAAACCGTTGGGTGAGGTAGCTTTGGAGCGGCTCAAGGCCGTGGCCGCGCACAACGAACTGGGCTCGGGCTATCAGTTGGCAATGAAGGATTTGGAACTGCGCGGGGCAGGCAACCTGCTCGGTGGCGAGCAGTCAGGTCACATTGCCGGTGTCGGTTTTGATTTGTACCTTCGCTTGGTTGGTGAGGCAGTTGCCGATTACAAGGGTGAAGGTGAAGAAGAAGCCACCGAAATGAAAATTGACCTACCGGTCAACGCGCACCTGCCGCACGATTACGTTCCGGGGGAGCGGCTGCGCCTCGAAGCGTACCGAAACATCGCCTCTGCAGAGAGTAATGAAGCGTTGGCTGAGGTCCGCGAAGAACTGGAAGACCGCTACGGCAAACTTCCGCTGCCGGTAGAAAACCTCTTGCGTGTTGCGGCCCTGCGGATTCGCGCCCGCGCGGCGGGACTGCACGATATTCAGCAAGTGGGCAACCACATCAAGGTGGCACCGGCGAAGATCGAGGATTTGCCGGCCAGCCGCCAGGTACGTTTGGAACGGTTGTATCCGGGCTCCGCCAACAAACCTGCCCTGAACTCAATCTTCATTCCGAAACCGAAAACTTCTCCGGTGGGGGGCCGCGATCTTGCCGATGAGGCGATCTTGGAATGGGCCGAGAAGCTGCTCTACGCGATCTTTGAACCAACCCCGCCGGCAGAAGGTAAGAAGTAATTGCCCTGCGGCTCACGAACTTCGGTGAGTTCGTGAGCCGCAGGTGGCTGAAAGGTTAAACACCGCAGGCCGGACCGGCAACGTCAAAAGTTCATTGCCGGCCCGACCTGCATACTCGGTGCCCTGGCTTTAGGCCATGGTCGCGGTGTCGATCACAAAACGGTAGCGTACGTCAGATGACAGTACCCGTTCGTAGGCTTCATTGATCTGCTCGGCGGAGATGAGCTCGATATCAGCGCTCAGCGAGTGTGCCGCACAGAAATCCAGCATCTCTTGAGTTTCGGCAATGCCGCCAATCATGGAGCCGGCAAATGAGCGACGTCCACCAATCAGTGCCATGGCATTAACCGGCAGTGGTTCGGCCGGTGCGCCGACATTCACCATGGCTCCATCCACCCGCAACAGTCCAAGATAGGAACTGATCTCCAAGGGAGCGCTGACGGTGTTCAAGATGAGGTCGAAACTTCCGGCCAGCTCTTTGAAGGTCTCCGGGTTTGAGGTTGCGTAGTAGTGGGTTGCACCCAGTCGAAGCCCGTCTTCCTGCTTGCTGAGGGTTTGTGAGAGCACGGTGACCTCAGCGCCCATGGCAGCTGCGATTTTCACTGCCATGTGCCCCAAACCGCCCAGCCCAACGATTGCAACTTTTCGGCCAGCTCCTGCGCCCCAGCGTTTGAGCGGGGAATAGGTGGTGATCCCGGCGCACAGCAGCGGGGCCGCGTTCTGAAGGTTGATGCCTTCCGGAATGCTCAGCACAAAATCTTCCGTGACCACCACGTGGGTCGAATACCCGCCTTGGGTGGTGCTGCCGTCCCGGTCAACGGCTCCGTAGGTTCCCACCATGCCCTGGCGGCAGTACTGCTGGTCGCCTGCCAGGCAATAGTCGCACTCCCCGCAGGAATTGACCATGCAGCCTACGCCTACGGTGTCACCGATCTGGTGTCGGGTGACCTCTGCTCCGATTTCGGTGACAACTCCAACAATTTCATGTCCTGGAGCCAAGGGAAAAGACTGTTCACCCCATTCACCGCGAACGGTATGGATGTCCGAGTGGCAGATTCCCGAGTACTTGATTTCTATCAGTACATCGTGCGCACCGACGGCGCGTCGTTCAATTTGTGTGGCAACCAAGGGCGCGGCCGCAGCGGGCGCTGCGTAGGCAGTGACAAGACGGGTGCTGACAAGTTGTGTCATGATTTCCTTTTTCAATCGAGATATTGAGAATTTAGCTTGCGGAGGTGTCTGCGGCATTCGGTTGCCGCAGATAAGCAGTTCGCGCGCGCCAGGCCAAGACGGACACTGGAATGAGTGTCAACACCGAGCTGGCGATGCCCAAAACGATCGGGCCGAGCATTCCGAGCGGTGATTCAAGGCTTCGGCCACCGAACCACGAGGCTGCCATGGTTCCGAGGTTGAACGCGGCGACGCTGAGGGCCGACCCCAGGGTCGGTGCATTTTTGGCGTAGCGCAGGGCCAGGGAGATCAGCACGGGGTTCGCGCTGAGTCCCACAAGGCCCAGACCCGTCAGGGCCAGCACCAGGACTAGCGGACTATGAGCGGTGAGCAGCATCGTGGTCAGGAACAGCACCGTGAATGTCGGGACAATGACGGTCAGCATGTGGGGGTGCCTGTCGCCGACCCGTCCGCCTAGGAGGGTTCCGATAAAGGAGCCGATTCCGAAAACAGCTAGGATCCAGGGAACGGTTCCGGCATGGAAACCGGCGGTCTGTGTCAGCAACGGCGAAACGTAGGAGTACGCGGCCAGCACACCACCGGTGGTGGTTGCGCAGGCGGCTAAAGCCAGCCAGAGCCGTTTTGAGCGCAGCGCCGCAAATTCTGCACGCAGTGGGACGTGATGCTTACTTGTGTGAATTTCGGGTAACCCGCGCCAGATGAGGATTGCGGCCACCAGGGCCAGCAGACCCAGTGCGCCAAAGGAGCCGCGCCAACCTGCCAGCTGAGCGAAAAATGCTCCGAGTGGAACACCCAACACGGTGGCCAGCATGCCTCCCGCGGTAACAACACCCAGCGAACGGGAAGTCATTCCGGCCGGTGCTAACCGCGCGGCCACAACACTGGCCACCGCCCAAAAAGCACCGGTAGCCAGCGCGGTCACAAATCTTGCGGCGAGCAACACCGTGAAGTTGGCGCATAACGCGACAATCGCGTGGCCTGCCGCGAAGATCAGCAGTGCCAGGATCAGGGTCAACCGTGGCGAGATTCGTCGTGTGGCCATGGCCATGGTGGGGGCTCCCACCACCATTCCGGCGGCGAATACGGTGATCAGCGTTCCCGCGTCAGCCAGGGAGATCTTTAGATCGGCGGCGATATCCGGCAGTATGCCGGCAACAATGAATTCCGTGGTGAGCATCAAAAAGGTCCCCACAGCCAAAAGGTAGACCGGCACCGGGAGCCGTGCCGGCCCCTGGGAATCAACGGCCTGACGGTTTTGGTCGTGGATGGAAGATAAGGTCAAAAGCTTCTTTCTGAGGTGGTGCTAGTAGTTCCGTATTCAAGTAGACCGTCATCGAAGACGGCAAAGAAGGCTGAGTTTATAGGGGGTAGATGTTCTACCCCCTTAAATCAGCTTTAAAGGTTTACCGTGGTCTTATGAACGAGTCCAGCAATGACCGCGCCAACATCAGGGAATTCCTCACGAGCCGGCGCTCACGTATTACCCCGGGCCAGGTCGGACTACCCGAAGGCAGCCGACGCCGAGTCCCGGGTTTACGGCGCGAGGAAGTTGCCGTCCTAGCTGGTGTCAGCCCCGAGTGGTACACCAGGCTGGAAAAAGGGAACATTGCCGGGGTCTCGGTTGAAGTTCTCCAGGCGGTAGCCACCGCCTTGCAGCTCAGCGAGGAAGAACGAACCTACCTCTTGGAACTCGCCCAGTCGGCGCGGGGAACCTACCGCCGCAGCACCCGCAAGAAGTCGCAGGAGCAGCCTGCCGAACACCGTCAGTGGCTGCTTGACTCAATGACCGGCTCGGCGGCGCTGATCCGCAACGGGAGACTGGACATGCTCGCGTCCAACCACCTCAGCCGGGCCCTGCTGCGACCGATGTTCGACAGCGACACGTCCAAAGCCCACGGCTATGTGAATTTCGCGCGGTTCCACTTTCTTGATCCCGCAGCCAAAGAATTTTTCGCCGACTGGGAAGGCGGCGCGCATGCCACGGCGGCCCTGCTGCGGGTGGAAGCCAGCCGGGAACCGCATGATGCCGCCCTGCGTGAACTCATTGGTGAACTCTCCACCGTGAGCCGGGAATTCGGCGAGCTCTGGGCCAAACACGACATTCGATTCATCCATGAAGGGCTCAAGAACCTGAACCACCCGGAGGTTGGGCCACTGGAGCTTTATTATCAAACGCTGAGCACCCCGACCCAGCGCGGTTCAGAAATGCAGCTCACCACCTATACAGCCCGCCCCGGCAGCGCCGACGCGGACAAGCTTGCGTTGTTGTCCAGCCTCGCGGGAAACCATATACAAGCCTGAGCGCTTACGAATCGTTTGGGCAAAAAAGCTGCTTGGATAAAACTGCTTGGATAAAACATCAGGTTAAAACAACAGCGGGCAGGCCCGAAGGCCCGCCCGCTGCAATAGAAAACTATTACTTCTGGAACTGGGAAGCGGCTGCAACCAGTTCTTCAGCCTTGGTGCTCCGGGTCATCAGGTGCATTGGGACCGCGAAGGCAACCAGGATCAGCGCGAAGCATACGATGGTTGGAAGCCATGCGTTCTCAAGGGTCCAGAACGAGAGTGAGTACAACGCGCCAACGAAGGCTACGAAGAAGATTACGAAGGCGACCAGGTTGCCAACCAGGCGACCTTCACCGGAATGGGCAGTGTTCTTGCCGTTCGAGTACACTTTTGCTCCTTGTTGAACTTTTCGGTGCGGTTGCTCAGTAGCTGGAACCGCTTTGCTCTCCTTCTAGGATAGCAACTCCTGAGCTGGAACCTAGCCGTGTTGCACCCGCGGCGATCATCGCCCGCGCGGTTTCCACGCTGCGCACCCCGCCCGAAGCCTTGACACCCATCTCGGGCCCCACGGTGCGGCGCATCAACGCGACATCTTCCACGGTCGCCCCGCCGGTGGAGAAACCGGTGGAGGTCTTAACGAAGTCCGCGCCCGCGGCCTTGGCCGCTTCGCACGCCAGCACCTTGGCTTCTTCGGTGAGCAAGCAGGTCTCGATGATGACCTTCAAGATCGCACCGCCGTCGTGGGCGGCCTGGGCGATGGCGAAGATCTCGTTCACCAAGGCATCGCGGTCACCGCGCAGGGCGGCCGCAATATCGATCACCATATCGATTTCGTTCGCTCCATCGGCAACCGCCGTGGTGGTTTCGAATACCTTGGTTGCGGTGGCCGAAGCACCCAGCGGAAAGCCGATCACCGAACAGGTCAGCACCCCCGAATCAGCCAATTCACGGGCGACGGTTGAGGTCCACAGCGGGTTCACGCAGACCGATTTGAATTCGTACTTTTTTGCTTCAGCGCAGATCTCTACGATCTGCTCACGCGATGCGTTCGCGGCCAGCAGGGTGTGGTCAATGTAGCCAGCGATCTCGCGGGCGCTTAGTTCAGTCATGTTGTCCTCAAATTGGTGGTGCCGCAACGGCTGCGGCACCAATGCTGCAGGAAAAGTCAGTTGGTGTTCAGATACGCGGCCAATTGCTCCTTGATGGCCAGAACCTGGGTGGTGGCATCGAGGCGAGCCTGCGGGACCTCGGAAATCTCGGTCACCGGTTCAATGGTTTCCAGATAACACTTCAGTTTTGGTTCGGTTCCCGAAGGGCGGATGATAATTCGCGCCCCGGAGAAGGTGTGCAGGACCATTGCATCGGTGGCGGGGAGCTTGTCTGAGCCCTGGGAGAGGTCGCTCACCTCGCTGACCGCGGAGCCGCCCAAATTCGCCGGGGGATTGGTGCGGATCTTGTCCATCAGCACCGGGATCTGCGCCAGATCGGTGAAACGCAACGACAACTGGTCGGTCACATGCACCCCATGGCGGGCGGCCAACTCATCAAGGCGCTGCGGGATGCTGCTGCCAGCAGACTTCAACTGGGAAGCTAGATCTGCAAGCATCACCCCGGCGGAAATTCCATCCTTATCCCGCACCAGATCCGGGGCGACACAATAACCCAGCGCTTCCTCGTAGCCGAACCCCAGGTTTTCCACGCGGGAGATCCACTTGAATCCCGTGAGGGTTTCTTCGTGTTCACGTCCGGCATCCTTGGCGATGGCCGCCAGCATGCGGGAAGAAACGATGGAGTTACCCATTTTGCGCCCCTCGGGCAGGGCAGTGGCCAGGTGGTCGCCCAGAAGCCAGCCCACCTCATCCCCGCGCAGCATCCGCCACACACCTTGGTCCTGGATGGCGGCGGCGCAACGGTCAGCATCTGGATCATTGGCGATCACCAGGTCGGCGGACAGCTCGCGAGCCAGCTCCAAGGAGAGGTCGATGGCTCCTGGCTCCTCCGGATTGGGGAACTTGACCGTGGGGAAATCCGGATCCGGATGTTCCTGGGCCGCAACCATGTGCACGTCGCTGAATCCTGCATTCAGCAACGCCTGGCGCATGGTGTGTCCACCCACCCCATGCATGGCGCTGACCACCACCCGAAGCTCATCGCGCTGGGGCTGCGGTGCAACAACCGGGCCGATCGCCGCCAAGTACTCGGCTTCGATATCTGCGGTGGTTCCCGGCGCCGGGAGCACCTGCCACCCTGAGGCGGCCTGCGCAATGGCGGAGACGGGCTGCTCATGGTCAATGAGCTCGGCGATCTGGGTGTCAACAGGGGAGACGATCTGTGCACCGCGCCCGGTGTCATCGGCGGCCCGGCCACCGATGTAGACCTTGTAGCCGTTATCGCGCGGTGGATTGTGGCTTGCGGTGACCATTACCCCGGCTTCCGCGGCGAACCGGCGTACCGCCCAGGCAAGCACCGGGGTCGGCAGCGGTGCCGGCATCAGCAGGACCTCGAAACCGGCAGCGGTGAAGACTGCGGCTGAATCACGGGCGAAGACATCCGAGTTGTAGCGGGCGTCAAAACCGATCACAACCTTCGGGGTGTACTCGCCAGCGGACTGCCGTTCAAGGAAACGGGCAATCCCGGCGGCGGTACGCAGCACCACCACGCGGTTCATCCTCATCGGCCCGGCACCCAGCTCGGCGCGCAGCCCGGCCGTGCCAAACTCAAGGACACCGCTGAAACGATCCGCCAGATCCTCCAGCGCCGCCGGCTCGTTGGCCGCCCGAGAAATCAGTTGCCGCAGCTCACCGCGGGTCGCCTCATCCGGGTCGGCGCTCGCCCAAGCCGCCGCGGTCTCCAACAGCTGATTCGCTCCGGAATTGTTCACCATGCTTCTCCCTGCTTCGATTGTTCACGCATCTCTTGACTTTTTGGGGCAGCCAGCGGATTCGGGCCGCCCCGCAGAGGGTTAGAGTCGAGCGATGATCTGCGCCAGAAGCTTGGAGATCCGCGGGCCGGCAGCCTGGCCTGCCTCGATCACTTCTTCGTGGCTCAAAGGCACCGGGCTGATGCCGGCGGCCAAGTTGGTGACCAGCGACATGCCGAAGATTTCCATGCCCGCATGGCGTGCGGCGATGGCTTCCAGCGCGGTGGACATACCCACCAGATCGGCACCGATACGTTTGGCCATCTGCACCTCGGCCGGGGTCTCATAATGAGGTCCGGTGAACTGGGCGTACACACCCTCGTCCAGGCTGGCGTCAACCTCCCGAGCGATACCCCGGATGCGTGAGGAATACAGGTCGGTCAAATCAACAAAGGTTGCACCCTCCAAAGGGGAGGACGCGGTGAGGTTGATGTGGTCGGAAATCATCACCGGGGTACCCGGGGTCCAATTTTCATTCAGGCCACCGCAACCGTTGGTGAGCACCAACTGAGTGCAGCCGGTGGCCGCCGCGGTACGGATTGGGTGCACCACTGCACGCACACCGCGGCCTTCGTAGAAGTGGGTGCGGGCGCCAAGGACCAGCACACGTTTGCCGGTCTCGGTCAGGATCGAAGAGATGGTGCCCTTGTGTCCCGGCACCGCAGCCGCATGGAAGCCCGGAATGGTGGTGGCATCCAGGGTATGGGTAGTCTCACCGACCAGCTCGGCTGCCTGCCCCCAACCGGAGCCCAGAACCAGAGCGATGTCGTGTTTTGCTACGCCGGTCTGCTCAGCGATTGCCGCGGCAGCTTGGGCCGCGAGAACTTGTGGGTCATTATCGATATCAGTCACGTGAAATACGCTACCTTCCGCGGGGCGCTTTGTCAGGTGAAACTAGTGCTTCACAACCAAAATCACGCCCGAACGCCTCCATCGAGGATGTGCGCATTATCCGCCCATGGTGAACAATAGAATGCGTGAGCGCAGAACGTAGGAATGAAGCAACCCGATTGGTAATTCTCGGCGGCGGCCCCGGCGGATATGAGGCTGCCATGGGCGCGGCCCAGCTGGGCGCTAATGTCACCGTGGTGGAACGTGCGGGCATGGGCGGTTCAGCCGTGTTGACCGACGTGGTGCCGTCCAAGACCCTGATTGCCACCGCAGACGCGGTGCGTCGCGTGAAGCACGCCGAGACCTTCGGTGTCCACGTGGATGGACTGGATTCGGCGGTGACCGACTTCTCGGTGGTCAACCACCGATTGCTGGACTTGGCCAAGGAACAGTCCGGTGACATTCGTACCACGCTGGAACGCGCGGGCGTGCGCATCATCATCGGCGAGGGCCGTTTGACCGACAACCGCACGGTGCTGGTCTCCCGCCCCGACGGATCCGAACAGACCGTTGAAGCCGACGCGATCCTGCTTTCGGTTGGCGCCCACCCACGCGAACTACCCACCGCGAAGCCAGATGGCGAACGAATTTTCAACTGGACCCAGATTTACAACATGAACGAGGTGCCAGAGCACCTGATCGTGATCGGTTCCGGTGTGACCGGTGCCGAGTTCGCTTCGGCCTATAACCTGCTCGGAGCCAAGGTGACCTTGGTCTCCTCGCGCGACCGTGTGCTGCCGGGCGAGGACGCGGACGCCGCCGGTGTGCTGGAAGACGTCTTCAAATCCAACGGGGTCAACGTAGTTGCCCAGGCACGCGCCGAGGGCGTGGAGCGCAAGGGGGAGAAGGTCTTCGTAACCCTTGCCGACGGCCGGGTGCTGGAAGGCAGCCACTGCCTGGTGGCTGTCGGCTCCATCCCCAACACCGAGGGTCTGGGGCTGGAAGAAGCTGGCGTGCAGCTGACCAGTTCCGGGCACATCCAGGTTGACGGGGTATCCCGTACCACCGCAACCAACATCTACGCCGCAGGCGACTGCACCGGAGTATTCGCCCTGGCCTCGGTGGCGGCCATGCAGGGACGTATCGCGGTTGCGCACCTGCTCGGTGATTCGGTGAAACCGCTGAACCTCGACCTGGTGGCTTCCAACATCTTCACCTCGCCGGAGATCGCAACCGTTGGCGTGACCCAGCGGGCTGTGGCCGAGGGGCGCTACCAGGCAAATATCATCAAGGTTGACCTGAATACCAACGCTCGCGCCAAGATGATGAACGTTGACCAGGGTTTCGTGAAGATCGTCTCGCGCAAGGGGTCGGGCACCGTGATCGGCGGTGTCGTTGTGGCTCCGCGAGCCAGCGAGTTGATTTTCTCGCTGGCGCTCGCCGTACAGAATTCTTTGCACGTGGATGATGTCGCGGAGACCTTCACCGTTTACCCGTCGCTGTCAGGCTCGCTGGCTGAGGCCGCGCGCCGTTTGCACCGGCACGGCTAATAACCGAACGCAACAGGTAAAACCGCCAGCTTTCCGATGCCCGGAAAGCTGGCGGTTTTTCTCATTTGTGACGCGAATGAAATCTGACTTGTTGGCAGGCTCTTCACAGGATGATTAGATTCTGATAAAAGGAGATTAGAGTCACTGTGCCCGCCGCTCATAGTCTCGGGCGAACATAATCGACGCAAGTCGTAGGCTAAAGCGAACTTGAGTAATTGAGGAAACCGAATCTGATGTCCAAATAGTGGACATCGAAATCCGCATGCTGGTCACGCGGGTTTAGGATTGTTACATTCATTTCTTGTTCATCTCAAAGGAGGCGCCTCCATGTCGAAGGCTAACCCCACGGCAGCGCCAAAGGAGAATACCCGTGGCCGGGTGCTGTTCGCCAGCATGATCGGCACAACGGTAGAGTTCTTCGATTTCTACGCGTATGCCACCGCATCGGTGCTGGTGTTCCCGCAGCTGTTCTTCCCGAACGCTTCAACCATCAACGCAATCCTCTCTTCGTTTGCCATCTTCGGGGTGGCCTTCCTGGCCCGCCCCCTGGGTTCCATTGTTTTCGGGCACTACGGAGACAAGCTGGGCCGTAAGGGAACCCTGGTGGCCTCGTTGCTGCTGATGGGTATCTCCACGGTCCTGATCGGTTTCCTTCCTCCGGCGGCCGGCATGTGGACCGTGCTGGCTCCGCTGGCGCTGGTGCTGTTGCGCTTCGCCCAGGGACTTGCCTTGGGTGGCGAGTGGTCCGGGGCCGCGCTGCTGGCCACCGAGAACGCACCGAAAAACAGGCGCGCCGTTTATGGAACCTTCCCGCAGCTTGGTGCACCGGTCGGTTTCATCATTGCCAACGTCATGTTTGTGGTCCTTCAGACCTCGCTGACCGCGGAGCAATTCCAGGACTGGGGCTGGCGCATCCCGTTCTACTTCTCCGCCGTGATGGTCGTTATCGGCCTGTGGGTTCGCCTGAAACTGGTTGAATCGCTGTCCTTCCAGAAGGTTGTTTCGCAGGACAAGGTCCTCAAGTCGCCGTTCAAGGCGACCATGAAATACCACTGGCGCCCGGTTGTCGCTGGAACCTTCATCATGGTGGCCACCTACGTGCTGTTCTACCTGATGACTTCCTTCACGCTGACCTATGGCACGGCTCCGGCCACCGAGGAAGCCGCCCGTGCGGCGGCCGAGGCCAAGGGCAAGGTTTTTGATGCGGCTGGCTTCGTCCCCGGTCTGGGAATCGACCGCCCGGTCTTCCTGACAATGCTGATCATCGGTGTGGTGTTCTTCGGTATCTTCACCGTCGTCTCCGGGCCGTTGGCCGAGAAGTTCGGGCGCCGCAAATTCTTGATCTGGGTTACCTCTGGAATCCTAGTTTTCGGTGCCGCCTGGACGCTGTTCTTCGGCCCGGGCCAGGGCGCGGCCATGGCCGGCCTGATTGTTGGATTCACCCTGATGGGTCTGACCTTCGGTCCGATGGCTGCCTACCTGCCGGAGCTGTTCCCGTCGAACGTGCGTTACACCGGCTCGGCAGTTGCCTACAACATGTCTTCGGTGATTGGTGCGGCACCGGCTTCCTTTGTGGCCATCGCGCTGTGGAATGCCGGTGGCGGCAACACCGTGGGTGTTGGCATCTACCTTGCCATCGGTGCGGTATTGACGCTGATTGCACTGTTCATGACCCGTGACACTACGGATGTGGACATGGAAGAGTTCGTTTCCTAACTCGTTCCTGCGTCACTCACACAATACTTCGGAAAGGCTCGCATCAACTGTCACGGTTGATGTGGGCCTTTCCTCTTGCCCGGTGGGTTCGCACGAAGAAAACTTAAGCGATCAATACGCCGATGCCCTTACAAACAACTGCAGAGCATGGAAGCATGGCACGTAGGAACCAATCGTCAAAAGGGTGAGGAACCAGTATGAAAATCGCGGTCGCTGGCGGTACCGGAGTCATTGGCAAACAGGTTGTCCAGAAGGTTGGCGACGCGGGACACGAGGCGGTGGTTTTGTCGCGTTCGGCGGGTTGCGACCTGACCAACGAGCATTCGGTGCGTCAGTGGCTGGTTGACTGCCAGGCGGTCATTGACGTGTCCGGCTCGTCGACAACCAGCGCTTCAACGTCCATGCGATACTTCACCCAATCCACCGCGAATCTTTTGATCGCCGGCCGCGAGGCAGGGGTGGAGAACCATGTGGCCCTGTCCATTGTGGGCGCCGCCCAAATCGATTCAGGCTACTACGCTGGGAAAGCGGCGCAGGAACGGATGTTGCGTGTTTTGCCTGGTGGATACACGTTGCTGCGCACCACCCAGTTTCACGAATTTGTGGGCCAGAATATCAACCGGCTTTCTGCGGGACCGGTGCAGATGGCACCTAAAATGCGCCTGCAGCCCATCGCTGGCAGCGAGGTGGCCCGGGCCCTGGTCGACCTGGCGACGCAGCCGGCGGCGGGCGTTGTTGACGATTTGGCGGGCCCCCGTGAAGAGTGGATGCCCGAGCTTTTCGCACAGTATCTGGCCAAACACAACCAATCACCCAAGGTCATCGAGATTCCTCTGCCAGGTGCCATGGGCAAGGCGATGCGTGATGGCGGAATACTCCCAGGACCCTCAGCGAAACGCGGGATTGAAACCTTTAGCGACTGGCTTGAGCGTCAATGACCGTCTGGCAGGCTTCCTAGACGTGTCCTGGGCCGCAGCAGGCCAAGGAGCAGAGCGCCTCCCGCGAGCACTAGCGCCAGGCCGCTGACGATATACAGCGGCATTCCCACGGCGAAGGCGGCTTCGGAATTCCAATCGTAGAACGTGTCGCCAACGTTGTTCAGGTTAGCGAAGGACGCGAAAAAGTAGGCTGGGGCACCCAGCATGATGATGGCTCCCCATGTGGCGACAGCAGCCCACGGCCGGATCTTCAGGCGTTGAGATGAAACGAAGTAACCCCAAGCGAGCGCCAGCAAGATACCCAGCACGGCAAAAATGATGCCGCCGCTCGTCGAGTAATTTTGTCCGGCCCGGTTCATTTCGGCGATCGTCGTGTCCAGGGGCAACCTGCTTGCAGCGGTCACGGCCCAATCATTCACGCTGATTGCGCCGTAAACCGCGTAAATACAGATGGTGACTACACCAAAAATCATCCCAACGATTCTCATTAGGCCAGCATACTTGCCCGGTGGTGTCGTCAGACCGTTTGTGGAACCCTGCCGTGTCGTGGTGGATGACCGGTGATGGGCGGGTAGGCCAGCTGACAAAAACTCGCAGTGATGTGCCGCTATCACCGGTAGCGGTGCGCCAAGTGCACCGCCGAGGTCTTGGATGCGCGAGGACTGCGACGGGCGTATTGCCTGCGTGGCTGACCGTTTAGGCGACGCAGGTTCCCTGGCCGATTACGGGTCCAAAGTTTTGTTTCATCACTGCCGCCAAACCAGGCTTCCGGTGAGGCGGTTGCACCAACTTTCGCTGCCATTGAGCTGAGCAGCTAGGGTGGAATCATGGACTACCGCGCACCACACCAGTTGCAGTGCGACTTTCTGAACATGATTGTTGCGGCTTCTGAGCCGGAGCTGGCGAGGGCCTTGGAAAGCCAATTTCAGGGTGCCTTGGTGGCCCCGGAGGATCACTGTTCGATCTGTTTCACCCTTGAATTAGTGAATCGAACCCTCCGCCTTCCATCAGGATGTGGCAAACCGCTGATTTACGGCGTCTGGGACTCGAACTTCGAATCGCAGGCAACGGAAGTGCTGTTGTGGCATGAACACGGTTTTGTTGACGCAGTGGAAATCAGCTGGGTGGGTGATGAGCACCCTGAGTTGAACAAAATTTTTGTTCAACACCGGTGACGGATGATGGCCACCCCCTCTGCGTAAACAGGTGGGATGGCCATCACTAGATTGTTGGCATCAGCAGCAAGGCTGCGGCCGCGGCTACTTTTCGTCGTTGATCGAAGCGATCACGGCACCCGAGGACAGGGTTTCGCCCGGAGCGACGTCTAGTCCGGCGACAATACCGTCACGGTGGGCGGTGATTGGCTGTTCCATCTTCATGGCTTCGAGCACCACAATCAGATCGCCTTCGGACACGGCAGCCCCGTTCTCCACGGCGACCTTGACGATTGTGCCCTGCATGGGGGAGCGAAGCTCTGCGCTGTTGCCCCCGGCAGCGCCGGCGGCCTTGCGGCCTGGCTTGCGCTTCTTCTTCGCGGCGCTGCCCTTGTCCGCACCGTTGGAGGAGAGCGAGCCCAGCGAGGCCGGAAGGGTGACCTCCAAACGCTTTCCACCGACCTCAACGGTCACGGAGGTACGCTCGGTGTCCTGTTCCTCTGCCTGTTCGGTTGGGAACGGGTGAGGCGCGATAAAGGTGTCGAATTCGGTTTCAATCCAACGGGTGTGCACCCGGAACGGACCCTCGGCGGGGACGAAGGCTTGATCGCTCATGACCGCGCGGTGGAACGGCAAGACGGTGGCCATGCCCTCGATCTGGAATTCCTCCAGGGCGCGGCGGGCGCGGGCGGCGGCGATTTCGCGGGTCGGCCCGGTGACGATCAGTTTTGAAATCATTGAGTCAAAATTGCCGGAGACGCTTTCACCCTGTTCAATACCGGAATCAACACGCACACCCGGGCCGGCTGGCAGGGTCATTTTGGTGATGGTGCCGGGGGTGGGCATAAAACCGCGTCCGGCGTCTTCGCCATTGATGCGGAACTCAAAGGAGTGCCCGCGTAGTTCAGGATCGCCGTAACCCAGTTCCTCTCCACGGGCAATACGGAACTGCTCACGGACCAGGTCGATGCCGGCAACTTCTTCGGAGACCGGGTGCTCAACTTGAAGGCGGGTGTTGACCTCAAGGAAGGAAATGACTCCGTCTTGGCCTACCAAAAATTCGCAGGTTCCGGCGCCGGAATAGTTGGCCTCGCGCAAGATAGCCTTGGAGGACTCATAGAGGCGGGTGATCTGCTCTTGGCTCAGGTAAGGAGCTGGAGCCTCTTCCACCAGCTTCTGGTTGCGGCGCTGCAGCGAGCAGTCGCGGGTGGAGACAACCACCACGTTGCCGTGCACGTCGGCCAGGCACTGGGTCTCCACGTGGCGTGGTGCGTCGAGGAAACGCTCAACAAAACATTCGCCGCGGCCAAACGCAGCCACCGCTTCGCGAACGGCAGAGTCGTAGAGCTCACCGATGTCCTCGCGGTTGCGAACCACCTTGATGCCTCGTCCGCCGCCGCCGTAGGCCGCCTTGATGGCCAGCGGCAGGCCGTGGGCATCGGCGAAGGCGTACACTTCCTCGGCTGACGCCACCGGATCTTTGGTCCCGGGGACCAGCGGGGCTCCAACCTTTTCCGCGATATGGCGGGCCTTGACCTTGTCGCCCAGCTTGTCGATCGCTTCAGGAGCTGGGCCGATCCACGTCAGTCCAGCATCGATGACAGCCTGGGCGAATTCTGCGTTTTCGGAAAGGAAACCGTAGCCCGGGTGGATCGCGTCCGCTCCGGAGCGTTCTGCGGCGTCGAGGATCTTTTCAATACGAAGGTAGGATTCAGCCGCGGTGGTTCCGCCCAGTGCATAGGCTTCATCGGCCAAACGCACATGCAAAGCGTCGCGATCGGAGTCGGCGTAGACGGCAACCGACTCGATTCCTTCATCGCGGGCCGCACGGATAATGCGCACTGCAATTTCACCGCGGTTGGCGATAAGTACCTTCGTCAATGGATTCATCATGAACCTTGTCTTCAAAAATTAGGGATTCTCACCTAGGAGCCTATCGTTTTTGTGGGAACTATCTGTAATTCACCGCTCAAGCCGGGGTGTTTGGCCCAAAACTTTGGAGGATTCCTACAAAAAATGATCCGGTGGTTCCATTGGGCGCCAGGCGTGGTGGCCAGCAGCGTGCGGTGCCACGATGCTGGCCGAGCTGTTTAGTTGTCTGCGCGCTGACGTGGGGGATTTTCGGTTTAGGTGCTTGCGGTTTTTCTTTTTGTCGATAGGCTTTGGATAACTTCAGCTCAGGGGGTTTGATGCGAGACGAACTCAAGTTCACGTCAAGGTTAGGGATGGTGCTGGTGGGAACCGCGCTGGCGCTCACGGGGTGCTCAGCTGGATCTCCCATTGCCGCGTTGGAGCGTGACGCGCAACCAAGCGATGCTTGGCCCGGTGACACATCGATGCTTGAAGGATTTGATCCGGCATCGGTTCGAAATCTGGGAACCCATGAGGGAACGGATTACTTTGTGCTTGCTTCCGAAGACCGGAAGAGCGCATGTATTTACCGCTTTAGCGGAGATGGCTCCGCCGAGGATGGCATGGGTGGTTGCGGTGGCCTGGAAGGCGGCCAGGTGATCGTCACCGTTGGCGCTCTGGATACAAGGATGTCCTTGGTGGCTGACGATGCGATGGTTGATGATTTGTTGGACACCGGATGGATCAGGATCAACCAGAATGTCCTGATTCCCGCGTCGTAGCAGGCAGGAGGTCAGTAGCGGGCGCGGTGCCGGCGAACTGCGGCGCGATTGGCGCAGCGCACCGAGCAGTAGCGTTGACGCCCATTGCGTGTCACATCGACAACAACATGTGTGCAGGGTTCAGCCTCGCAACGCCGTAGTCGCTGCATGCCGCGTGTGGTCAGGTGCAGTGCGGTTCCTACGCAGATGACCGAACGCAGCACCTGCGGCATGCTTTGTCCGTTGTCACGGTAGTGCAGGTGCCATCCCTCGGCGTCGTGGTCAACCAGCCTGGGATAAGCGGCGGCCCGCGCCATCTGGAGGTTCAGCAGGGTTGCGCGTTCCGGATCTGTTGGGGCATCGACGATGGCCAACCAGTCCTGGATGACTGCCCGGGTGTCGGAATGGTCTGTGGCCAGCGTGGGAAAAGGCATGGTCATGCCAAAGTCCCGGGTCCGTTCTTCGATCCCGTCCCGGTCCTCGGGCCACTCATTAGCCAGGGACGCGGCGAGCAAAACCGCATATTCTCCGTAAGGGTTGAGTTGCATATGGTCATTACATCATGCTGAAGTCATGACACAGAAGACCGGTTCCATGCGGACAGAAGAATTTATCCAGGCAGCAAAACACACCCATGAATGGGGGATCGAATCAAGCCATTCAACCTCGGCTGGGCAGGTTGAATACCTGCGGTGCCTAGTGTGCGCCTCGCGCCGTGTTGAGCTAAAAACCACTGCGGAACAAGCCGTCCTTCAAAGCAGGGCCATGGGAGGTTGGAACTAGGATCTTAGATCCGGACACTGGCCTGGTCGAAAACCATCGCCGGGCCGGGGAAGGTCGGCAACTCCTAGAGCGAATGAAGTTTGATGCCCTCGATGAGTTCCGGGCAAAACTTTTCGAAGATCGTTTCCAGATGCGAATGAGTTGCGCGGGCCAAGCTCGTGTGCAGATCAACAAAAATCTCACGGGCCGGTGCCAACGGCCAATGCTCGGGAAGCATTTCCGCCGGTAAATCCGGATCATCCCAAGGAAAAGCACGCCACAGATCCATGGATTGGACCCTGATCTTAAAGGCCTCGCTATCTGAGTATTCATGATTTTTGACCCGCTCAAGTACGGGTTTGTAGGTCTCGATGAAATCCAGGTATCGTTTCGGAGCCTCGTCGAGATCCCAGGCATCGCCGGGATATCTGCCGTGCCGCTGACTCTCGTCCATTCGGAAAACCATGTAGTCCTCCAAACCGAATCCGCGACAGGCCGCCAGGACCTCGGAGGTGCGGTCGTGGGGGCTGACCCAGAGCGCGCCATAGAGCGGGGCAAAACCAAGCCAACGAAGTCGTGAGCGAAAGGACTCACGCAGATCCCGAGAAGTCTCCGGGATGGTGAAAGCCGTGGCGGTCCATCTTTTATCCCAGTGGCGCGCGGGGTCGCCGAAGGTGGAGAACTGCTCAAAACCCGCTTCGAGTCGGGCCAGGGCATCGGAAGTGAAGCGGTAGGTTGAGCTGCGCGCACTGCCTGACTGTTCCAGCACGCCGCGGGAAGCCAGGCGACTCAGCGCGGTGGTTGTTGCCGGCTGGCTCAACCCGAGATCGGCGGCCAAGGACTTGACCACCTTGGTGGGGAGCCACAGGTTTGTGTGCCTCCAGAATTCGCCAAGCATGGTCGCCAAGAGGTGTTGGGTGTTTCCGCCCTTTTGCGGGCGAGGGAAATCTACAACGTGTTCATCGGTCTGACTGGTGCTTAAGCGCATGATGCATTATCCCCGGAAATGAATTGGGCGAGCAAGCCGAAAAATATCGTTGCACTTATCTTGACGTACGTTGAAAATCTCTCGTACGATTGATTTCTGCCGGTGACGGACACCACAACACCACGTGGTTCACGCCACCGCCTCACCTCTTCGCCCTCATTTTTTGCCCAGGAGAACACCGATGTCTTCGCACCACACCGCACCCGAAACGGATGCTTCAACACAGCCACCAGAAGGTGGTGCCCCTGTGCCAGCGGAAGGAACTCACGCTCGCAAGGCGGCCACCGCTGCATTTATCGGAAGTACGCTGGAGTACTACGACTTTTTCATCTACGGCTCCGCCTCGGCCTTGGTCTTCAACCGGATATTCTTCCCGGACATTGATCCGTTTATCGGCACCATTTTGTCCATGGCCACCATCGGTATCGGCTACGTGGTCCGGCCCATTGCCGCAGCGGTCATTGGTCACTTCGGCGACAAGGTGGGTCGCAAACAGATGCTGGTGCTCACCCTGATCATGATGGGTGCCTCGACATTCCTCATCGGATGCCTGCCCCCAACGGCCGCGATTGGGGTGCTCGCCCCCATCCTGTTGGTCGCCTTGCGTGTGGTCCAGGGGATTTCGGCCGCCGGTGAGTCGGTCGGAGCGGTGACCATCTCGTTGGAACATGCACCGAGCAATAAACGGGCGTTTTACGCCAGCTGGGTGAATACCGGCGCCGTGGCTGGAATCCTGCTTGCTTCCCTCGCTTTTATGCTGGTCGCCATGATGCCAGATGAGCAGCTGCTGAGCTGGGGCTGGCGCATCCCGTTCCTGGCGAGCATCATCGTTGCCGCGGTGGGACTGTACATCCGGGCCAGCTTGCCGGACGCGGAAGTATTCGAGCAGACCAAGGAAGAGCAAACCGAGTCCGAGATGCCGCTGAAGGTCGTCTTCCGCGACCACTGGCGCACCGTTGTCAAGGTGATCGCCTTCGGCCTATGGGCGGTTGTCTCCTCCATCGTCTCGGCCTTCGCCCTGTCCTACGCAACCGGCGAACCCGGGATTTCGGGCAGCCTGATGCTCGGGGTCACCATCACCACGGCGGTGGGCGGTATCATCACTCAGCCGCTGTTCGGGATATTGGCCGACAAAATTGGACGCAAACCCGTTTTCATTACTGGAAACATCATCTGCGCCAGCATGATTTTTGTGTACTTCGGGGCCATCAGCGTCGCCAACATCCCATTGATCTTCATCAGCGGCATCATCGTGATGTCGGTGGGCTACGGCATGGTCAACCCGCTGGGCCCAGCGATGACCGCAGAAATGTTCCCCACCAAGATCCGCTACTCCGGCGCGGCGACCGCATCCCAAATGGGGCTGGTGGTCACCGGGTTCGCACCCACCATCGCGGCGATTATGGTTCGCCCCGGTCCCACTGGGTGGGTTCCGGTCGCGGTGTTCACCGCAGCCTGCTGCCTGATCTCGGCAGTGGTCACCCTGGTATGGGTCAAGGAAACCTACAAAACACGGACCGAAGACCTGGGTAAAAAACCAGAGACGGTTTAACCCGGTGAACCACAAACTAGAACTCTCATTTCCCGGAAGAAGAACAACCATGGTTTCACCCTTGCCCGTACTGATTGAACCCGATGTCGAGACCACCATGGGCGATGGAACGATACTGCGCTCCACGGTGTATCGGCCGGCGGTAGACGGTGCACGCTACCCCGTCCTGCTTTCTCGCACCCCGTACGGACGAGATCTCGCGGTGAACAGCGCCTACCTGAATCCAGCCACCATGGCGGCCCACGGCTACGCGGTGATCATCCAGGACTGCCGTGGCCGCTACGGTTCTGACGGCCATTTTGTCCCCTCAGCCAATGAGGCATCCGACGGAGCGCACAGCGTGCGGTGGGCCTCGCAGCTTGAGTACTGCGACGGGAGGGTGGGCATGTTCGGCCGCTCCTATTTCTCCGAGACCCAATGGCGAGCGGCCCAAACGGCACCAACCGAACTCCGCGCGCTGGCGCTAGGGATCTCAGCTGGCTCGAACGCGAATAACGGATCGCTCTACCGCGGGGGAGCCTTCGAGCTCGGTTCGCGATTCGGGTGGGGACACGCGTCCGCGTCGCTGAACACCATGGTGCGCGAGCATGCAGGGGACCACCTGGGGTTGGATCGAGAACTTGCAACCTGGCAGGAACTGGATTCGGCCTTCGCCGACGGCAGTGTTTTCGAGGCACTTCCGATCAATAGCCTGGCCGCGCAAATGAACAGTTTTATGAATACCCACATCTTGCCCAGTGCGGGAGACGAACCAGGTAATGACTTCACCCGGTTATGGGACACCGCGGCCGACAAGGCGGTTGAGATTCCCACCCTGCACATTGGCGGCTGGTTCGATATCTTCTGTCCAAGCACCCTGGAGCAGTACGAGCGCCAGCTGGAAGCCAGCGCCGGCCGGCCCGAGTTACGCCCACGCCTGGTCCTCGGGCCGTGGAGCCACACGAACCTCTCCGGGACTTTCCCCGATATCAGTTTCGGCCTGGGCGCTTCGTCCAACGAAGTGGCCGGCTACGGGGACCTGTCGGCAATTCATCGGGCCTGGTTTGATGCAACACTCAAAAATGAACCGGAATCGTTGGCGAAAATCCCTGAGGTTTTGATCTTTTTTATGGGAGAAAACCGCTGGCGCGGTTTTGAGCAGCTGCCGCAACCGACCCGGAGCCGCAACCTGTATCTCGGGGCTGACGGATCTCTTCGGGACACCGCGGACCGGGTAGGAGTCGTGTCCTATACCTATGATCCACACAACCCGGTCCCAACCGTTGGCGGCGCCACCATGATTCCCGGGGCTCTCCCGGCCGGCCCGGCACGCCAGAACGAGGTGGAAGAACGTGAGGACGTGCTGGTGTTTACCAGTGACCCGTTGGAGACGGAACTGACGGTATTCGGCGAGATCACCGCACAGTTATTCGCCTCATCCTCCGCGGTGGACACCGACTTTGTGGTGCGTTTATGCAAGGTTGCCCCGGACGGAACATCCATTGGCCTTGCCGACGGGATAGTGCGGGGGCGCTGGCGTGAAGCCTGCGCCGCGGATGGAAAATTCACTCCAGGGCTCGCCCCGAGTCTCCTGGAACCGGGTACTGCCTACCAATTCAGTGTTTCGTTGTGGGCCACCGCCTGCACCTTCGAGGCGGGGGAGCGCATCCGGGTGCAGGTCACCTCAAGTTGCCATCCGCGCTGGGACAGGAACCTGAATACCGGGGCGCTGGCCTACGACTCATCCGAGACCGTGGTGGCGCATCAGCAGATCTTCACCGGCGAACAGATGCCGAGCCGCATCACCCTAGGGATCTTATAGGCTGCGCACAAAGCCCGCCCCGAAAAGTTCGGGGCGGGCTTTGCCAAGCTCAGGTGAGCCACTGATCCGAGCACTGCTTCAACCAGCAAGTGGTGCCGGAGATTGTGGTGCCTGGCTACTTCCAGAGGTCGATGATCTGGATGCCGGATGCGGCCAACAGCTCACGCAGCACGAAGACATCCAGTCCCACCACGTTTTGGAAGTTCCCTTCGATGGACTCGATAAAGGTGGCGGCCAATCCGTCGATGGTGAACGCCCCCGCACACGGCAACGGCTCACCGCTGGCCACATAGGCCTCGATTTCCTGCGCGGTGACCGTAGCGAAGCGGACTGTGGTGGAGGAAATCCTTCCGTGGGCCTGCTCCGGCTCCTGGGTGTTGATCAACCAATGACCCGAATGCAGCACCCCGGTAGCGCCGCTGAGTTGCTGCCAGCGTTCGCGGGCAACCTCGGCGGTGTGCGGTTTGCCGTAGGCCGCACCGTCCAGTTCGAAAACCGAATCGCAGCCCAGCACCACGGTGCCAGCCGGATGCGTGCCTGCGGCTACATCCTCGGCCTTGGCCCGGGCCAAAAGCAATGCCGTCTGCGCCGGGGTGCGCTCGCCGAGCTCTGCGATAGCGCGCTCCAGCACCGCATCTTCATCCACCGCGGAGACCTGGGTTTCAAAGGCCAAACCGGCGTCGGTCAAAACCTTTTTACGGCCCCATGAGGCCGAGGCAAGAAGCAGCCGAGCTTTGGACGTGGGTGTCATGCGTTGGATTCCTCTTTGGTCTTTGACTCGCGGTCCATGCCGGCATCTTCGGCTTCAAGCATTGCATTGAGCTTGGAGCCTTCCACATCAACATCCGGCAGGATCTTATCCAGCCACTTCGGCAGGTACCAGGCCTTGTCTCCCAGCAGGTGCATCAACGCCGGAATCAGCGTCATTCGAACCACAAATGCATCAAAGAGCACCCCAACCGCCAAGGCGAAACCAAGCGGCCGGATCATTGCCAGGTGGGAGAAGACGAAGCCGGCGAACACCGAGATCATGATCAGCGCGGCGGCAGTCACCACCGGGGCGGCCATGGAGAAGCCAGAGCGGACCGCGTCACGGGCCGGCTCGCCGTGCGCATAACGCTCACGCATCGCGGAGACCAGGAATACCTGATAGTCCATGGCCAATCCGAAGAGGATACCGGTGAGCAGGATCGGCAGGAAGCTGAGCAGCGGGCCGGGCACGTTCACATCGAAGAAGCCACCCATCCAGCCGAACTGGTAAACCATCACACTGGCGCCGAAAGCCGCCGCCAGGGAGAGCAGGAACCCGCCGGTAGCGAGGATCGGGACCACCACGGAGCGGAAGACCAGCAGCAACAGGATCAACGACAAGCCGACCACAATAGCAAGGTACGGAGCCAGCGCCTCGGTGACCTTTTCCGAGACATCGATCTGGGCGGCAACCTGACCGGTCACCGCAATGGTGGCGCCGGTGGCATCATGGAATTTCGGGTAGTCCGCACGCAACTGGTGAACCAAAGCCTCGGTGGCTTCGGAGGACGGGCCATCGGTGGGGATCACCTGAATGGCGGCCAGCATCCGGTCCTCGGTCAGGGTCACCGGAATGGCGGCCACCACACCGTCGTACTCACGCAGCATGTCTGCCACGTCCAGGGACATGGTGTCCGCTTCGCGCTGTGTCAGGCCTTCGGGCAGGTCGGCCAGGACCAGCAACGGCCCGTTGTACCCGGCGCCGAACTTGTCACTGGTCTGTTCGTACGCTTGGAAAGCCTGCGAATCGGCTGGTTCGGCACTGCCATCGGGCAGGGCGGTGCGCATCTGCGCCGCGGGCAGCGCAATGGCGCCGAGCACGATGACCACCAACAGTACCGCCGGGATGGAAACCTTGGTTACCAAACGGACCCAGCTGGCCGAGATTGGTTCCTTGATGGTTGGATTCTCCGCCTCGGCGGCGGCCTTGGCCCGAGCGCGCTTGGAGACCAGGCGTGCACCGGCGAGCGAGAGCAGCGCCGGGAGCAAGGTGATGTTCAGCAATACCGAGCAGAGCACGGTGAACGCGGCGGAAAGTCCCAGTACGCTCAGGAACGGCAGGCCGGGCACGGTCAGCGCGGCCAGGGCGATGATCACGGTGAGGCCGGCGAAAACCACCGCGTTGCCGCTGGTGCCCACGGCGCGGGCGATGGACTCACCCACCTCCATGCCACCCAGCAGCTGGGTTCGATGCCTGTGGATGATGAACAAGGCGTAGTCGATACCCACCGCCAGACCCAGCATCAACGCCAGGGCGGGGGTAATCGAGGCCATGTCGATCAGGGAGGAGAACGCCAGGGTTGTTCCCACGCCGGCGCCCACACCAAGGATGGCCAGCAGCAACGGGAGCCCGGCGGCGACCAGCGTGCCAAGCATCACCAGCAGCACAATCGCGGCAATAACCACACCGATGATTTCGGCTGCCCCGAAGATCGAGGACATGTCCTGCATGATTTCCTTGGAGAACAAAACCTCCACACCGTTGGCTTGGGGGCCGGCGGCGATGGCGGTGATCATGTCTCGTTCGGAGGTGGTCAGCGCGTCGGTTTGAACCTTGAAGGTCACCTGGGCGACAGCGGTGCTGCCGTCCTCGGAAACAAAGCGCATGCCGTTGCTGGAGTTCACCTGGCGCGAAGCGAATTCAAGTTCGGCCCGGCCGGACTCCAGATCCTTCTCAGCGGTGACAATAT
Source organism: Glutamicibacter sp. NPDC087344 (assembly GCF_044744225.1). Classification (NCBI taxonomy): domain Bacteria; kingdom Bacillati; phylum Actinomycetota; class Actinomycetes; order Micrococcales; family Micrococcaceae; genus Glutamicibacter; species Glutamicibacter sp. NPDC087344. The sequence continues at coordinate 161,500 of NZ_JBIUXY010000003.1, forward strand.
CCTTTTCCGCCTGTTCCAGCTCGGCGGTTTTTTCCTTGAGAGTCGCCTCTCCTTCTTCGAGTTTGGTTTTGGCCGCGGCCAGCTCGACCTTGCCAGCCTCGAATTCGGCCTTCTTTGAATCGAACTCGGCTTGGCCGGCTTCCAGCTGGGATTTACCGGCTCGCAATTCCGCCCAACCGTTATTGAGTTTGGTGCGGTTGGTGGCCAGCTCTGACTTCGCGCTGTCCAACTGGGATTTCGCCGTGGTCAGCTGGGTTTTGGCCGAGACGAGTTTGCCTCGGTTTTTCTCCAATTCGGCCTTGCCGGTTTTAAGCTCGGCCGCCCCGGAATCAAGCTGTTTGCGGGCGGCGTCAAGTTGGCTCAGGCCGTCTTGTGCCTTGGCGATCTGATCAAGCGCGCCTTGGGCCTGTGAAATACCTTCCTTCGCCTGGTCGCGCCCGGCGGTGGCCGTTGCCTTGCCGGTCTGTGCCTTGTCCAACCCCGCGTTCAGCTCGGTCAGTGCACCGGTATAGGTGGCGATGTCTTCTTCATTGTTCGCTGCAGTTGCCTCGTCAAGCAGCTTCTGCGTTGCGGCGATCTGGGTGTTCAGCCCGGCAATGGCCGCGTCCGCTTCCTTGATGCCGGCCTCGGCCTTGGTCAGGCCGGACTCAGCCTGCTTCAGGCCGGCGGTGGCTTCGGTTTTGCCTGAGCTCAGCTGCGTTTCAAGTTTGTCGCGCGACTGGCCCTGCAGGATGGCTTCCATCCCGGCCTGGTATTCCTTCTCACCGGCATCGAGTTTGTCCTGGGCCGCGTTGAGTTTCTTTTCTCCGGCTTGGAACTGGCTTAGCCCCTTGTCGTATTCGGCGCGACCCGCGGTGTATTCCTTGAGCCCGGCATCGTATTTTTTCTGCCCGGCATCCAACTGCGCCTGCCCACTGGTCAGCTGTGCTTCGGCATCGGCCAGTTCGGCACGGCCGCTGGCCAACTTCGCGGCCGCGGCATCAATCTGCGGTTGCGCCTCGGCGATCTGATCCTGGCCCTTGTGGTACTCGGCCCAGCCGTCGGTGATCTCCTGTTTGCCGTCTTCCAGCTGCTTTTTACCGTCAGCGATCTGCGTTTTGCCGTCGTCCAGCTGCTTTTGACCGTCAACCAGCTTTTGCTGGGCCTTGTCGAGTTCTGGCTGGGCCTCGTCAAGCTGTTCTTGCAAGGTGAAGGGGCTGGTGGCATCCACCACCTGCGGGTGCAGATTCAGTTGCTCCAGTGAGTCGGCAATGGATTGCTCCTGGGCCTCGTTGAGTTCCTTGCCGGTGCTTTCGCGGAACACAATCGAGCCGGAGCCACCGGCCAGGTCCGGGAGCTCTTCTTTCATCCGGTCCAGGGTGCGCTGGGTTTCGGTTCCCGGAATGGTGAACGTGTTGGAGAGCTGACCCATAAAGAGGCTGGCGGAGAGCCCAATGAAGATGAACGCGGCAAGCCACATCGCGATGACACGATAATGGTGCCGATGAGCCCACCGGGCGAGGCGGTAAAGCATTGAAGCCATGAGAGTTAGTCTTCCTGGATGGGTAGCGCGGTGGTGGGCAAGGCGGTGAAGCCCTCGTTGAGGGTTTTCATCGCTTGGGTGATCAGGTGGTGGAACTCCGCGATCAGTTCATTGGACAGTTCTAGTGGAGCTCCATGGGGATGCGGCAGCCGGTCGATCCATTCATCGAAGGCGGCTTGTCCGGCTCCCAAGATCGCGTGGGTGAAGACACGGATTGAAAAGTTATCGGCCTGCGGATACCGGCGGGCGACCCGTTCGATGACGTCCGTGGTGGCGATCTGCCACTCGGCCATATTGGTGGGGTAGCAACCGTTGGGGGAGTCAGCCTTGAGATAAGCGCCGAACAATGCGACCTGGCCCAGAAGTTTGGAGACTTCATCAGATTTGAGGGCCAAGACGATCGCCTCAATCAACGGAATCGAGTCGGGAAACTCATTGATTGACTCGACCATGGTTTCCAGCACGGTATGCAACGGATAGGACAGGATTGCATCCACCGTGGGGAAGTAGTTAAACAGCGTGCGCCGGGAAATGCCGGCGGCGTCCGCAATCTGCGTGGCGGTGATGCTGGCGCCGTGGCCTTCATGCAGCAGGTCGGCGGCGGCGGCGACAATTGCCTGCAAGGTGGCCTGTTTGTTTTTTTCGCGGCGGTTGCCGACGCTCAGGGAAGTCACATACTTACACTATGTGCAAAGTTGCACTCTGTGCAAAGTGAGGTTCTGTGAGCTCAGACGCAAGTGGCCGGATCCCTTGAGGGGAACCGGCCACATAAGTGGGTCAATATGGGAGGTCTAAGACGTGGACATGGCCCGGGCTGCTTTTGCAGTGAGCCGTTCAAGCGGGCCTTGACCTAGGAAAATAGCCCAAGCGGTGGAACCGAGCAGGAAAACGGCCGCCGTCGCTAACCCTAGATAGGCCGGTGCCGCCATGCCGCCTGGTCCGGTGACTAAAAAGTAGCTGACAACGTGCACGCAATAAGCGGTCAGCGGCATGGTGCCAAGGGCCGCGAACGGAAGCAACGGCCATCGTAGCGGACGTGCGGCAAGCAGGCAGAGGCCCATAACAACCATGGCAAAACCGCCGGAACCGATAATTTCCAATGATCCGCCGGTGTGCGGCGCACTGCTAACCAAGCCACGCTGAACGGCTGATCCGAGGGCTGGGAGAATGGGGCCTGTTCCGTAGTCGGCCCATCCGGAGATGTCGTCCATTGGCTCCGTGTAGTCAGCGGACTTATCGAGCGGTAGCGAACCTGCGGAGCCCACATCGCTTAGTGAGCTGTTGCTCGCCGAGTAAAGTGCTGCCTCTTCTTCGGGAATACAATTCAGATACGCCCCGGGCTCTCCTTCGCAGAGCATGCCGCTGAAATCAAGGTCCTGCGGGGACTGGTAGGTTGGCAACCACCCCGAATCCCCGCCATAAGATCCCGGATCACTGCCGTACGAGGAACTGCTTGTACCCATTTCTTGGACCGCTGGTATGGCTCCGATGCCGTAGCCGAACACCGTGCAGGCGATGCCGGCCACGAGAATTTTCAGGGCCGTCTTGGCGGAAGCCAGATTCAGCTGGCCGAGCGCCATGCCGACACACATGAGTGCAATCCACACCGGTGCTTTATAAACTCCTTGAATTACCAGCGCAACCCCGCCGCCGCCGGAGTACGGCAGCAGCGTGGTGATGGAGTTCAGCAACAGCGGCCCAGCCAACGTGATTCCGGCGGCCAAGATCAGAAGGCGTCCCGGCGTCCATCGAAGCAGCGGGAGGGCAACCACGTACAGCAAGCCATAGAAGGTGAGGATCACCGCGATGGGAGTACCTAGTAACTCGAGTCCTAAGCCCAACAGAAAGATGACGCTTCCCCGGCCCACCAGTTGCAGGCGAAGCCGCGGCAGATCCGCAGGCTCCGGGCGGCTGCTGCGTCCGGTCATCAGGGCAATGGAGATACCGGCCAATACAGCGAAGAGCACGGAGGACCGGCCATGGACGATGGCTCCCCAGGTCGCGGGGTCCAAGACATGAAAATCTTGCGGAGCACTCAGGTGCGCCGCGGCCATTCCCAAAATGGCCAGGCCGCGGGCGATGTCTAGGCCCATAATCCGTGGTGGGCGTCCGAAGGCTGCTAGCCGTTCGGTGATAGTTGGCCGTGGTCGTGGGGTGAGCACAGGTTCGTCACGGCTTTCGATAAGCGTCATACCGTGAGTTTATCCATTATTTATTTATCTGTGTGTAACAATTTGGTATAGGTCAATCACGATTTTCGACTAAGGGTCAACTAGAACCGATCGGGATACGACAAAGGCCGCAACTCGGGAAAATTCCCGGGTTGCGGCCTTCCATGCAGGCGAGATTAGGCCTTGGAGCTCTGCAATTCCTCGACGCTGTCATCGGCAAACGGGTTGCCATTGCGTGGAGCGTTGTAGAGATCCAGATCCAAAATTCCTTCGCGCTTGGCCACGATGGTTGGAACCAGTGCCTGCCCAGCGACGTTGACCGCGGTGCGGCCCATATCGACGATTGGGTCTACGGCCAGCAGCAAGCCTACGCCGGCAAGTGGCAGACCCAGGGTGGACAGGGTCAAGGTCAGCATCACGATAGCGCCGGTCGTGCCGGCGGTAGCGGCCGAACCCAGCACCGATACCAGTGCAATGAGCAGGTAGTCGCTCAGGGTCAAATCAACCTGGAAGAACTGAGCCACAAAAATGGCGGAGATGGCCGGGTAGATGGCTGCGCAACCGTCCATTTTGGTGGTGGCGCCCAGCGGCACCGCAAAGGAGGCATAACCCGAAGGCACACCCAGGTTGCGTTCGGTCACACGCTGGGTCAGCGGCAGGGTGCCGATCGAGGAGCGTGAGACGAAACCCAGCTGGACTGCGGGCCAGACGCCGGAGAAGTACTGCTTGATGGACAGGCCGTGCAAACGAACCAGTACCGGATAGAGGGCGAAGAGCACCAGTGCCAGGCCAACGTAGATCGCAAGGGTGAACTTGCCCAGGGCTCCGATTGTGTCCCAACCGTAGGTGGCTACCGCGTTGCCGATCAGGCCTACGGTACCGATTGGCGCGATGCGAATGATCCACCAGAGAACCTTCTGGATGATGGCCAGAATTGACGCGGAGAAGTTCAAGAACGGTTCGGCGGCCTTGCCGACCTTCAGTGCTGCCACGCCCACGGCGATGGCTATCACCAGAATCTGCAGCACATTGAAGCTGACCGAGGTGCTTGCAACACCTTCCTTGATGCCGGTGCTGGCGCCCAAGCCGAGGAAGTTCGATGGGATCAGCCCGGTCAGGAATCCGAGCCAGTCGCCTGTTTTGCCGGTGTAGTCATCCGGGGTTCCCTGTCCGGTATTGGCGCCCGGCTGGAAGATCAGGCCGAGGGCCATGCCGATCACCACGGAAATCAGCGCGGTGATGGCAAACCACAACAGGGTTTGCCAAGCCAGGCGTGCGGCATTGGTGACCTTTGAAAGGTTTGCAATGGAGGCGACCACGGCGAAGAAGATCAGCGGAATAACGGCGGTGCGTAGCAGTGCCACGTAGCTGGAGCCAATGATCTGCAGGGCTTCACCCAGACCGTTGGGTTCTTCGGCGGTGCTGCCGGTGTACTTGGCTACCAGGCCAAGCAGCAGGCCGACAATCAGGGCCGCGATGATCTGCGGCCCAAAACTTGTCATCCAACGTGGTAGTCGGGAAGAAGGTGCGGTTTTTGACATGTCACAAACCGTAGGCCTTATTTTCGCCGCGTGTGCAGTTTTCGTTACGCCATGTGACGAGTCGGGATTTTTTGTGATTTGGGACAAGTTCTGAAGCGGTGATTGAGGGGTAGATCACTGAATTTCAGGGAATTTCTGGCCTCGATTGCGCAATGTGACAATACAAATCTTCCGGTGGGACAGATGCTGTTAAGCCTCATTTTTCCTCGGTGGTTGACAAGGGGGCCGAAGTTGGACTTCGACTCCAAAGCGTCGCGGAGATGACCGCTGGGAAGTCTTGTCCGGCCAGTGGATCCGTGCCTATGGTCGAGGGGCGGCTTACTCGTTCGGCGCACCTGCGATTGCTACTCGGCAGGCCGTCGTGGATGGGCAGACTCGCAGTGCCCGAATATTCTGGACTGTTGGATGAAACGGGCTTGGTTTTTTCCTTGTCCAGGGCGGCACGTGGCTTAACTTGAACACCGAGCCACTGCGGGAGATTATCGAAGGGTGGTGACCACCCATCCTTGACGAGCGAAAGGACCAGCCAATGAAAATCTATATCACAAGCGTTTTTGTTGATGACCAGGCCAAGGCGAGGGATTTTTATACCTCGGTGTTGGGATTTGTCATTAAGCACGAAATTCCCCTGGGAGAGGATAGCTGGCTGACGCTCACTGCGCCTGATGCGCTTGATGGCCCTGAACTCTTGCTGGAACCATCCGGGCACCGGGCGGTCGGACCCTTCCGGGAAGCCCTGCTCAGTGACGGGATCCCCTTCGCGTCCTTCGAGGTTACCGATGTCAACGCCGAGTATGAGCGATTGCTTGGCTTGGGAGTTGAATTCACCCAAACACCCACGGTTATGGGACCGGTGACCACCGCGGTTTTTAATGACACCTGCGGCAATCTGATTCAGATCACCAACTACCAGGACTAACTAGTGGGTGGTTAAACACGTTGGGATCTCTGAACCGAAAGTTCAGAGATCCCAACGTGCTCTGGAGGCTTTCCCTAGAATCTTTTAGCCATCAAGCAATGCGCGTTTCAGGGTGTCCAGACCCACAGAGCCAAGTTTGAGGGCTCGGGTGTGGAACGCCTTGATGTCGAAGTTTTCACCGTCGCGGGCGGCCAGCTCATCACGAATCTGTTCCCACAGCCGCTGCCCAACCTTGTAGCTCGGGGCCTGACCGGGCCAGCCGAGGTAGCGGGTGAATTCGAAGTCCAGCTGACCGGGGGAGTCGTCAAAGTTCGCACGCAGGAACTCGTACCCCTTTTCCGGGGTCCAGGTTCCCTCGCCCCAAGCGGCGGGAACTTCCAATTCAAGGTGGACGCCAATATCAAAAACCACACGGGCCGCACGCATACGCTGCGCGCCGAGCATGCCCATATAGTCTCCGGGATCATCCAGGTATCCCAGCTGCTGCATGAGTCGCTCCGAATACAAGGCCCAGCCTTCTCCGTGCCCCGAAACCCAGCATAGGTTGCGACGCCACTTGTTCAGCGTCTGGGCCTGGAGCTGCGCTGTTCCAACCTGCAGGTGGTGGCCCGGCACACCCTCGTGATACACAGTGGTCAGCTCGGACCAGGTGGTGAATTCATCTTCTCCCGGCGGGATGGACCACCACATGCGCCCTGGTCGAGAGAAGTCTTCGGATGGTCCGGTGTAGTAGATTCCGCCGTCCTCGGTGGGGGCAATCATGCACTCGATGCGGTCCATCGGCGCGGGGATTTCGAAGTGCGTCCCGCTCAGGTCCCGGACCGCCGAGTCGGCCTTGTTTTGCATCCATTCGCGCAAGGCGTCTTTCCCGGCAAGTTTGCGTGCAGGGTCGGCATTGAGGATCTCTTTGGCCTGAGCAATCGAGGCGCCGGGTTTGATCAACTGCGCAACACGCTCTTGTTCGGAGATGATCCGGTCAAGTTCTTCAACACCCCAGGCGTAGGTTTCCTCCAAGTCCACGGTGGCGCCGAGGAAATCGCGGGAAGCCAAGGCATACCGCTCGCGGCCAACAGCATCCTTGGCGGGAGCCAGTGGTAGGAGTTCATTTTCGAGTACCGAAGCGAGCTTGCGGTAGGCTCCTTTGGCGGCCTCGGCTCCTGCTGCGAGGGTCTCGTGCAGTGCCAGATCCACGGTGCGGCCTTGGGTGGCCAAATCGTCAAAAAATCCGCCGTCCTTGGCGTAGTCAGTTGATTGTTCAATGACGATTTTGACCTGACGTTGTGCGGCGATCAGGGAGTTGGACGCCGAGAGACGCAGGGATTCAATGTATCCATCCATGGCCTCTGGCAGGTTTTTCAGGCGTTGGGCGACGTGGGCGAAGTCCTGTGCGCTCTCTTGCGGCATGAGGTCGAAGATCGCGCGGATTTCTTGGGCCGGACAAGCGATGTTGTTCAGCTCGGTGCGCCCGGTTTCGATGATCTCCACCTCGAGACCCAGCCGTTCCTGCATGGCGTCGAGGGTGACCCTGTCGATGTCATCTTCGGGGTGCACCTGAGCGAGGTTGGCTAGGGTTGCGCGGGCGACTTCGGCATAACGTTGTGTGCCGGCCGGGGAGTAGTCGCCGTACAGGCTTTCATATCCTGGCAGGCCAAGCTCTGCGCCGAGCTCCGGATAGATTTCAAGGGTCCGCTCAAAATGCTCATCTGCGACAGCATCAATGGCCGTGGGAGTGCGAGGTGTGCTTTGGGTGTTCATGCGGTAAGCCTAGTTGATCTGAAACAAATGTTGAAGAGATGAACTTGAAATGAATCAACACGATTTGTGGGCTGGGTTGTTTGATGTAGCGCGGGGGCTGGGTGGCGTATTTGAGCCAAAGAGGTTATTGTCATTAACCATCACCTACCTAACGGTAGGTAGGAATCGAGAATCGACTCGCATCAATCTCTTGAGGAGAAGTAGATGTCTACGACCCGGACCACCGCGAAGCTCGGTGCATGGTTTGCAATTTCGCTGGCCCTGATCACCATCCTGGGGCCCGCCGGAACCGATATGTACCTGGCGTCGCTGCCTGACATCGTGGCCGACCTGAACGGTACCGAGGCCATGGGGCAACTGACGTTGACCGTGTACCTGCTCGCAATGGGTGTGGGCCAGCTGGTTTTCGGCCCGCTGACCGACGCGTACGGCCGGCGCAAGCCGCTGATCATTGCCCTGATCACGTTCCTCGCCGCGTCCCTATGGGCCGCGGGCAGCGAGAACCTTGAAATGTTGTTGGGTGCGCGAGCGCTGCAGGGTTTGGCTGCGGCGTTGACCTTGGTTGTGGCCCTGAGTATGGTGCGCGACGCCGCCCAGGGTGTGCGAGCGGCCCAATTATTCGCCCTGCTGATGACCATTGAAGGCCTAGCCCCGGTGCTGGCCCCTACCGCCGGCGGGTTTATCGACCAACATTTCGGCTGGCGTATGGTTTTTGTGGTTTTGGCCGGGCTGACTGCAATCACAACGGTGAACACCACGTTGCGACTGGGCGAGACGTTGCCCAAATCCTCGCGTATACCGCTGAGCCTGGGGGAGATCCGGCGGACCTACACACGGATCGCCAAGGATCCTGCGTTTTTACTCCCCGCACTTGGGTTGGCGGCAGTTTTCTTTTTCCTGTTCGGGTACATCGGCGGTGCACCTTTCATCTACCAAGGTGCTTTCTCGCTGGATGCAGGAGCATTCGGTCTGCTGTTTGGCTGCACGGGTCTGGCAGTGATGTTCGGTGCAATTCTCACCGGGCGAATGGTCCGGCGAACGGGTGCCGCCAAACTTGCGGTGATCGGAACCTCGCTGGTGCTAGTCGGAGCGGTGCTCGCCCTGATCCTGACGCTCGTGGGAACCGGCCTAACCGGCATCGTGATAGGGATGTTTGTGTCCCTGTTTGGTGTGGGAATCGCGGAATCAACGCTGATGGCATTGGCCATGGGCTCGCAAGACACGTCCCTGGGTTCAACGGCCGCCCTGCTCGGAGCGCTTCAACTGACCATTTCCGCGGGCGCGACACCACTGTCGGGCCTGGCGGTGGCTTCCGGTGCACCCGCTTGGCTGGGATTCCTGATAGCCGCCGGAGCGGTTGCCCTTGTTATTGTGAGTATCAGCGCCAAACGGGCGCCGTTGCTGACCGACCTGGAAAGCCACTAGGGACCGCTAGTTCAAATCAACCGGAGAATACCGCATACGATGTCACTTTCCCGTTCGGCACTAAAGATCTGCGAGGTTGCAGTTAAGCACTTCGCCCAATTTGGATATGACGCGTCCTCATTGGCCGCCATCGCCGAAGCCGCGGGGATGCGCAAACCCTCGCTCTATGCGCACTTCGCGGGGAAAGACGCGTTGTTCCTTCAGGTGTTGGAGATTGCCTTAACGCAAGAGAAGCAGGTGATCCGAACAACGTTGGTTCCAAGTGCGCAGCACCTGGAACTCCCGGGATTTGTGTATCTGGACGGGCTTGAGCAACGTTACGCGGACTCGTCGAATTTCCGGTTTTTGCTGCGGACCGTGTACGCACCTCCGGTGGCGCTCCGCGAGGAAATCATCACCAAGTTCCACGGTTATGAATCCGAACTGCGGCAGTTCTTCGCCGCGGGGATGGGTCCTTCTGTCTCGGAAAACCATGCGAAACTGCTGACCGAAGCGTTCCTCGGGGTGGTCGACAGCCTGCAGGTCGAGTTGATCTACAACGCGCCGCAGACCTACCGGGCCAGGAAAGAAGCGATGTGCCAGATGCTGGCGGTATTTGCCGGTTCACTCCTGCCGCCGCAGAACTGAGATTGCGCATGGTCTGGTTGAGCGAGACCAGGTCAACGTTCAATAGCTCTCATTACCCGGTGTTCCGCTGCGGAAGTGAGCTGTTCAGCGAGGTGATCCCTGACTGTGGAACCAAAAGCGCCGGAGCACCCACGAAGGGGTGCTCCGGCGTTTGCGGCTTTCAGGGATTTAGCGCCGCCCCAGGTTCCACGACAGGCGAGGCGAACTCAGCGCACTGCGCTTGCGCAGCCGTGCCACACGTTTTGGCGCTTGCTCCGTGTGACTGGTTTCCGGCTCCTGGTGATCGAACGCCATGATCAAGGCGGTGACTGCCGCGAGCTCTTCGGGCGTCGGGTTGCCACGGGTGACGGTCAGCTGCGGGGCCGCCGAAGCAGGGTTCTGCTGGTCCATGGAAATCTCCTTGTAGGTCGTAGAAGCAGTGGGCACGCGGTGCCGCTTACAGCGGGATGTTCCCGTGCTTCTTCGGAGGCAGGGTGGCGTGTTTTTCACGCAGTGCGCGAAGCCCGCGAACCAGCTGCAACCGGGTGTCGCTTGGTGCGATGACCGCGTCGACATAACCCAGCTCGGCGGCCTGGTAAGGGTTGAGCAGCTCTGCCTCGTAGTCGTCGATAATCTGCTTGCGGCGTGCCTCGACATCTCCGCCCTCGGCCTCAACGGCTGCCAGGTCGCGGCGGTAAAGGATGTTGACCGCTCCCTGTGCGCCCATCACGCCAATCTGCGCGGTTGGCCACGCCAGGTTCAGGTCAGCACCCAGTTTCTTGGAACCCATCACGATGTACGCTCCGCCGTAGGCCTTGCGGGTGATGACGGTCAGCTTCGGCACGGTGGCTTCCGCATAGGCATACAGCAGCTTGGCGCCACGACGGATGATGCCCTGGAATTCCTGGTCCTTGCCCGGCAGGAAGCCCGGAACGTCGACCAGGGTCACGATGGGAATGTTGAAGGCATCGCAATTGCGGACAAAACGCGCAGCCTTCTCCGAGGCGGCAATGTCCAAGGTTCCGGCGAACTGCATTGGCTGGTTGGCGACAATACCGACGGTGCGGCCCTCGATCCGGGCATAACCGATCAGCACGTTGGGTGCGTAGAGCGCCTGCATTTCGAAAAAGTGGGCGTCGTCAACCAGCGACTCGATGACGGTGCGCATGTCATAGGGCTGGTTGGCGGAATCTGGAATCAGGGTGTCGAGCTGCAGGTCTTCCTCGGTGTGCTCCAGCTCTTCATCGAATTCGGAGATCAGCGCGTCGGAAAGATTGGACGAGGGCAAAAAGTCCAGCAGTTCTTTGCAGAACTCGATGGCGTCCTCTTCATCGGCCGCCAGATAGGTGGCGGTACCGGTGTTGGCGTTGTGCGCCCGGGCACCGCCCAGGGTTTCCATGTCGATTTCTTCACCGGTGACGGTCTTGATGACGTCGGGTCCGGTGATGAACATGTGGCTGGTTTTGTCGACCATGATCACGTAGTCGGTCAACGCGGGGGAGTACGCCGCGCCGCCGGCGCTCGGGCCCATGATCAGCGAGATCTGAGGGACCACGCCGGAGGCATGCACGTTATTGCGGAAGATATCCGCGAACATGGCCAGGGAGGCAACACCTTCCTGGATGCGTGCTCCGCCGCCGTCCAAAATGCCGATGACCGGGCAGCCGTTGCGCAGCGCGAATTCCTGGACCTTGACGATTTTTTCGCCGTTCACCTGCGACAGCGAGCCGCCGTAGACGGTGAAGTCCTGGGAGTAGACGGCAACCTGGCGTCCGTCGACGGTGCCATAACCGGAAACGAGACCGTCACCCAGCGGCTTCTTGCTCTCCATGCCGAAAGCCGTGGAGCGGTGGACCGCCAGGGCATCAAATTCCACGAAGGAGCCCTCATCCAGCAGCAGCTCGATACGCTCGCGGGCGGTGTGCTTGCCGCGTGAGTGCTGCTTCTCAATAGCTGCCTGCCCGCTTGGGGCTTCGGAGAGCTTCTGGCGACGGCGGAACTCGGCGAGCTTGCCGGCAGTGGTGCTCAAGTCAATTGCTTCGTCTGCCTCGGTGCGGCCCTGCGTCATGCCTCGGTCTCCCTCGGATCGGTCTCAATGTGTAGGAATGGCACAAGAAAATTGCCAACTAAGCCAGTCTAACTGGGAAAACAGCTAGTTCGTTTGTAGGAATCTTACAAAATGGCTCAAATCAGAGCGTGACCCGCACCAGAATAAGTTACTCATGAGTAGCTTATCGTGCGGTGTTCACGTAACCTAGATCACATGAGTATCGAATCGCGCACCCGCATCGCTCCCGAACATTCCCGGTTGGCCGGACGTACCATCCTGATGAGCGGCGGAAGCCGCGGGATTGGCCTGGCCATCGCGACCGCAGTGGCCCGCGCCGGGGCCAATGTGGCATTGCTGTCCAAAACCGACACGCCGCAGCCGAATCTTGAAGGCACCATTCACACCGCGGTGCAACAGATCAATGACGCCGGCGGCCACGGCCTGGCCGTGGTGGGTGATGTGCGGGTAGATGAAGATATCCAGCGCGCGGTGCGCCAGACCGTCGAAGCGTTCGGCGGAATCGACATTGTGGTGAACAACGCCTCGGCCATCAACCTGGCCACAACCGATCAGCTGGACATGAAACGTTATGACCTCATGCAGGACATCAACGTACGCGGCACGTTCCTGCTGTCCAAAACAGCGCTGCCGCACCTGCATGACTCCGGGCATGCCCATATCCTGACGCTTTCCCCGCCGCTGAACCTCGACCCGCGGTGGGCTGGCCGGCATCTGGGGTACACCATGGCCAAATACGGGATGTCCATGACCACGCTGGGCCTGGCCGAAGAATTGAAGGACGCAGGAATCGCGGTGAACTCCCTGTGGCCCGAAACGTTGATCGACACCGCCGCGATCCGCAACCTGCCCGGCGGGGAGCAAATGATCCAGGGGGCGCGCAGCGCAGAGATTGTGGCGGACGCGGCCTTGGCGATCCTCGCCAGCGACCCGGCCGGGGTCAGCGGCAACTTCTTCACCGACGCCCAGGTGCTGAACCTCGCCGGCGTGAGCGACCTCAGCGGCTATTCGCTCAACCCGGACGTTGCGCTGGTGGAAGACATTTTCCTTTAAGTCAGCCGTGGCTGGGGGATCGGTGTTCTAGGGTGGACGTTATGAGCATCGAGAACCCCTCCGCCCGCGCGGCATTGGATCCAGCCGTTTTTGACTCCCTCGCCGCAGAGCTGAACCTGGGCTTGGTCAATATCCGTGAAACCTCCGGTTCGACCAATACCGAGTTGGCTACCCTGGCCGCTTCCGGCCACGCGCAAAACCTCAGTGTGTACTTCACCGAGCATCAGCAACAGGGCAAAGGCCGGCTGGGGCGCGGATGGATTACCCCGGCCGGATCTTCCATCACCGTCAGCGTGCTGGCGGTACCCGGGGATAGCATGCCGACCGATTCGCTGTCCTGGTACACCATGCTCGCCGCGCTCGCCTGGTGCCAAGCAGTCGACGAGCAAACCGGGGTGGCCGCACGCATCAAATGGCCCAATGATGTGCTGGCCGGAGATAAAAAGATCTGCGGCATCCTGGCTCAGCTGGTATCCACCCCGAACGGATTTGCTGTGGTTGTCGGCACCGGCATGAACGTTGACCAAGACAGCGCCGAGTTGCCGGTAGCCACGGCCACCTCGCTGCGCCTGGCCGCTGGGAAACAGGTGTCGCGAAGCGACTTGCTGGCCAGCTACCTGCGCCATTTCGCCACCCTGGATATCGCCTTCCGCGAAGTTCGAGGCGATGCCACGGCGGCAATGAAGAGTTTTTCCGGGGTCAGCCTGGCCGCCATGGTGGGCGCGAAACTGGCCACCCTTGGACACCAGGTGCGTGTTGAATTCCCAGATGGGAGCCTGCTCGAAGGCCAAGCGGTCAGCCTTGAATCGGATGGCGCGCTGCTGGTGCGCGACGGTGCTTCGCACACGCACCGGGTGCTCGCAGGCGATGTTCACCACGTACGGCGCGCCGATGGAAAGTACGCCTAACCGGGTAGTGCAACAACGCCGGGACTAGTATTAGTAGGACAGAGGCTTCACGAACCACTCAGGGCAGGAGGGAGAAGGATACTGACAATGAAGGTGCCGTTGCATGAAAGGGAGCGCGTGATCATTAAAACGCGTGAACATTCCCGAGTGCTCAGACAACCCATTGTCGCGTTCCTGCTGCTGACCGTGATCTGCACGTTTCTGCTTGGTTATCTCACCCGTGCAGACCTTTCCCCGTGGTTGGCTGACAATGCTGGCCTCTGGGTGGTGGTGACCCTGGTGCTATGGGTTGCTCTCACGCTGATCTGGTGTGTCACACCCTGGGTGCGGTGGTTACGCAGCCGTATCGTCTTGACCACCGAGCGAATCCTGTTCCGTTCGTCGTTTGCCTCCGGCAAATTGCAATCGGTGGGCCTCTATGCGGTGCGTGACCTGGTTGCCCATACCAAAAAACAAAATGCCTTGACACGCGCGGGGACCTTGGATGTTGTGTTGAGCCACGGATATGTGCGGATCGCCCATGTTCCTTCGGTCCCGTATTTCAGGTCTTTAGCCATAGAAACGATGAATAACCTGCGCATGAACCAGTCCCCGGTGCAAACCGAGACATCAAAGAGTGAGGGCATAACGCCATGAGCACCGAGCACAGCAGTACGCCACGGGCCGACACTCCGCAGTCTGCCTCCGTCGCGGCCCACCAGGCGCGCGAACATACCACCGTTGATACAGCACCTGAAGCAGACCCGATTTTGGAACTTGCTCAGGCAATGGAGAAACCGCTGCAAGTTCCGGCCCACACTCCGGATGCCATCCGAGATACGGTTGCCGCGCTGGAACGCCGGCTCATCGGGGGACAGCGGGAATTGCGCCGCCGTGAAGTGGCCGCCGAGGCCGGGATCTCGTTGCACTCCGCCCGCAAACTCTGGCGCGCCATTGGGTTCCCGGAACTCAGCGACGACGAGGTATTTTTTACCAAGCGTGACGAAGAAGCCCTGGCCACCATGGTTGGTATGGTGCGTGAAGGCCAGCTGACCGAGGAAACTGCCATCTCGCTAATGCGTTCGGTAGGGCAGATGACCGACCGTATGGTGGTGTGGCAGATTGAAGCGCTCGTGGAAGACATGATCGCCAATCAAAACATGTCCGACCGGCAAGCCCGACGCAAACTTTTTGACATGCTGCCTGACCTGATCCCGCAGCTTGAAGACCTGTTGTTGTATTCGTGGCGTCGCCAGCTGAACTCTGCCGTGCACCGGATGGCACTGCGCGCCGAAGCCGGGGTGGCCGCCTATAACCAGGGAGGCGGTGGCGACGACGATACTCCGCTGCCGTTGGCCCGTGCCGTGGGCTTCGCAGACCTTGTGTCCTATACTTCGTTGTCACGGCGAATGAATGAACGCACGCTGGCCAAGATGGTTCAGCGGTTTGAGTCCAAGAGCGCGGAGATCATCTCCGTAGGTGGTGGTCGATTGGTGAAGACCATTGGCGATGAAGTGTTGTATGTTGCCGAAACTCCGCAGGCCGGAGCCCGGATTGCGCTGTCGCTCTCGCAGGAGTTTGAAGCCGATGAGATGCTGCCGCAGACCCGCGGTGCGGTGGTCTGGGGCCGGGTGCTGTCCCGGCTGGGTGACATCTACGGACCCACGGTCAACATGGCCGCGCGCCTGACATCCTTGGCGCAACCCGGCACGGTGCTCACCGATGCCTTGACCGCCAATACGTTGAAGAATGATGAGCGTTTTGTGCTCACCGCTCAGGAGATCACCGCGGTTCGTGGTTTCGGGGAAATTCAGCCCTATGAACTGTCCCACGGCAAGGGTGCAGGGTTGGTGATTGACTGATGTTAAACGAGAATCAACCGGTGCCATTTAGGCTGGCCGCGGCCGGACGCACCGATGTGGGTCGGCGACGCACGGAGAACCAGGACCGCATCCTGCTGGGCCAGGTAGCCTATGCGGTGGCCGATGGGATGGGCGGTCATGAGGCCGGTGAAGTCGCCAGCCAATTGGCCGTGGAAACCATGGAAGAGTTGTGTACTCGGGCCGCCAAAACTTTTGTGCCCAACCTGCCAACCGTAACGCAGGTGCAGCGCCAGGTGCAGCTGGCGGATGACCGGATTCGTGAGGCCTTGGAATCTCGCGGCGGGACAACACTGTGTGCCTTGGTGCTGATTAAGGCCGCCGGGCAGGGCCGGGACGCGGTCACCGCCCCGGTTGCTATTCCGCCGTGGACACAGAGCTTCGCTGCGCAGGGAACCACGGATGTCATTGCGAAAATCACCCCCGAAATGCTCGCCGCGCATCGCAGGGGTCAGGATCCGGCGACTATCCCCAACCCGGTCATTGAAGAAATTCCAAGCCTGGCACTGGTCAACGTGGGTGATTCACGTGGTTACCGGTTGCGTGATGGTGCCCTGCAGCAGCTCACCCGAGATCATTCGGCCGTGCAGGAAATGGTGGACGCCGGTCAGATTACGGAACTGGAAGCACGCAACCACCCGCACCGGAATCTGATCACCCGTGCACTGGGTGCCGGGGCGGAGAGCCATCCGGATATCACCGTGCTTCAACCACGTATCGGAGACCGGTACCTGCTGTGCTCGGACGGGTTGAGTGGTGAACTTACCGAAGACCTCTTGCAAAGTTTGTTGGTCAGCTACAAAGACCGTGAAGTCGCCGCCGAGGTGCTGACCACGTCGGCGCTGGAGGCTGGCGGGCGCGATAACATCGCGGTCATCGTGATTGACGTGCTGCCAATCCCGGAGACTGACGAAGACCAAACATAGTTCTTGTTGCGTTACCCCGAAACCGATGCATCGCAAAGGCCCCTTTCCAAAGGGGCCTTTGCCATATGCGGTTCGCGCCCTGGTTGGCCACCGGAGCGCGAAACACGTGAAGGTTCCGGATTCCTTGGGAAAAGTGAAATCAACTTCAGATAATCAAGGTGTGGACAGCGCCGTATCCGTCGGTTCTCTGGGGCACAATTGGATACGTGAGTGAAAATGACGTAACGCCAGTTGAGACCACAAACGCTCCACCCGCTCAGGCGCGTGAACGACACGACGAGCTGGTCGAAAAGATCCGTGCCCACCGGGAGGCCTACTACCAGCAGGATGCTCCGCTCGTTTCGGACTCGGAATATGATTCGCTGTTCCAAGAACTAGAAGTTCTGGAGGCCGAATACCCCATTCTGGCGGGCCAAGATTCACCCACCCAAGAGGTTGGCGGCGAGGTCTCTGCGGCCTTCGCCCCGGTAACCCACGCCAGCCGCATGTACTCGCTGGAAGATGTGTTCTCCCTTGAAGAACTGGATGCGTGGCTGGAACGCGCAGGGACCAATGCAACGCGCCTGCACCCGCAGATTCCGGTGCGCTGGCTGTGCGAGGTGAAAATCGACGGCCTGGCATTGAACCTTACCTACCGCGAGGGCAAACTTGTGCGCGCCGCGACTCGTGGTGACGGCACCACCGGTGAAGACGTCACCCACAACGCATTGACCATCGCGGATATCCCGCAACAGTTGGCGGGAAGCGACTGGCCAGCAGAATTTGAGGTTCGTGGCGAAGTTTTTATCGCCACCGATGACTTTAACGCGTACAACGAGGCCCTGATCGAGCAGGGGAAAGCACCGCTGGCCAATCCGCGTAATGCGGCTGCCGGCTCGCTACGCCAAAAAGATCCAGAACAGACCGCCAAGCGTCCGTTGCGGATGTTTGTTCACGGCTTGGGTCGCAGCCGTGACTTCCCGATCACCAAACAGTCAGACGCCTATGAACTGATGCGAAGCTGGGGGCTGCCTGTTTCTCCTTATGGCCAGGTTGTCGACTCGGTGGCCGAGGTACGGGCCTTTATTGCCGAGCATGGCGAGAAACGTCATGAACTGATCCATGACATTGACGGCATCGTGGTGAAAGTTGATGACCTGGCGACGCAGGAACAACTGGGATATACCTCCCGTGTTCCGCGCTGGGCCGTCGCCTACAAGTACCCGCCGGAGGAAGTGCACACCAAGCTGCTTGATATTCAGGTGCAGGTTGGCCGTACCGGCCGGGTGACACCTTTTGGCGTGATGGAACCGGTCCTGGTGGCCGGTTCTACGGTGGCTCGCGCAACCTTGCACAACCAGGAAGTTGTGAAGGCCAAAAACGTCAAAATTGGCGACACGGTGATCCTGCGCAAAGCCGGCGACGTAATTCCGGAGATCGTCGGTCCGGTGCTGGCGCTGCGTGACGGATCCGAAAAAGATTTCATCATGCCCACCGAATGCCCCTCGTGCGGCCAGCCGCTGGCACCGGCCAAAGAAGGCGACGTGGACATCCGTTGCCTCAACGCTGAGTCCTGCCCGGTACAGCTGACCGAGCGTGTTGCTTACCTGGGCGGCCGCAGCGCACTGGACATCGAGGCGCTGGGATATGAGGCGGCCGCCGCACTGACCAGCGGACCGGGCGAAAATCCTGCCGAGCACGGTGGTTTGATCCTGCCCGCTGGCCCAGGTCCGCTGCACAACGAGTCCGAGCTTTTTGATCTCAAGGACAAGGTGGAGTTGCTGGCAGAGGTCAAGGTCTGGCGTGAAAAACGTGTGAAGGGGGAGGGCACCGGCAAGTTCGACCTCGTACCGTACTTCTTCACCAAGGCCACCGCCAAAAAGCCCTCGGTACCCACCAAAACCACTGAAAAACTTTTTGACGAGTTGGAGAAGGCAAAAACCAATCCGCTGTGGCGTGTGCTGGTTGCGCTGTCCATCCGTCACGTCGGGCCTAATGCTTCGCGGGCGATCGCGACCCGTTACGGTTCCATGGACGCCCTACTTGAGGTGATTGATGCCGGCAACGCGGTGGAAGAACTGAGCCAAATCGACTCGGTGGGATCCATCATCGCCGAAGCCTTGGTTGAATGGTTTGGTGTTCCGTGGCATCGCGAGATCGTCACGGCGTGGCAGGCTGCCGGGGTGAAAATGGTTGATGAACGCGACGCGAATATCACCAAAAACCTTGAAGGACTGGCCATCGTGGTGACTGGCACCTTGGAAAATTACTCACGTGACACCGCCAAGGAAGCGATCATCGTGCGTGGAGGCAAGGCCACGGGCAGCGTCTCGAAAAAAACCGACTTCCTGGTGGCCGGTGAAGCCGCCGGATCCAAGCTGGATAAGGCGCAGTCCCTGGGTGTTCCGGTACTAGACGAGGCCGGGTTCGGGGTCTTGCTCGCACAGGGACCAGAAGCCGCCCGCGATGTGGCGCTTGAAGCGCCAGAAGGAGAATAAGAGGATGGATCGTCCTATTGCCCACGACCCGTTGGTCTTGCTGGCACGTAAAGCCGCCGCCGCCGGCGCCGAGGTATTGGCTCGTCGCGACGAGTCGAAGTTCAATACCGATGAAAAGTCTGCAGCCGGAGATTGGGTCACCGATTTTGACCGTGCCGCGGAAGAAGCCATCCGGGCAACCATCGTGACCACCCGGCCAAACGATGAACTGACCGGCGAAGAGTACCCCAGTGCCAAACCAGCGAATCCCAGCGGTTTGCGGTGGAGCATCGACCCGTTGGACGGAACCACAAACTTTGTCCGGAACATCGCCTACTACTGTTCTTCGGTCGCCGTGTGCGAAAAGGATCAGGACGGCACCGAACAGTGGGTCGCCGCGGCCATTGTTGCCCCGGCACTGCACGTCGAGTACTTCGCCGGTCGCGGCTTGGGCGCATTCAAGCAGGACCTGCTGACCGGTAAGATCACCCAGCTCAGCGGCCCGGTGGAATCCGACTCGCGTATTCTGGCCACCGGGTTCGGTTACGATCCCGAGCGCCGTGAATTCCAGGCCTCGGTGCTGCAACAGCTGATCGGCGAGTACGTGAACGTGCGCCGCATTGGCTCGGCGGCCCTTGACCTCTGCCTGGTAGCCGAGGGCGCACTCGATGCCTATGTTGAATTTGGGACCCAGGAGTATGACTGGGCTGCCGGTGCGTTGATTGCGGAAGAAGCGGGAACACTCGTTGGGCGTCCCGTGGGTTATCCCGGTTGGCAATATGCGGGATTGCTTGATCCAGCCAAGCTGCCGATGCCCAACTGAATCAACCTTCGCGTCAACCGCTCGAATGCCTGAACTTGGTGGCGCAGGTTCACATCCTGTCAGGCCGACCAAAAGCAGCGGGAACTGACCGGTTTCCTCCGGTGCCGCTAGAGCGCCGCGCCGATTGAAGGAGCAGGCCTGCGAAGGGTTGTTCGACGGACGATTCCCGTGATCACCGTCGCGACCTATACTCGGGGCATGTCCATGAATGTTGACGAGATTGAGCAGGCGATGCTCGCGCTGGACAAGCGCGAGCTCGCCAAGCTGATCCATCGCGGCATTCAGGCGCTCGATGAGAGCGAGACAGTAACGCCTCAGCCGGAAGTTGACGCGGCATGGAACGCGGAGTTCCGCCGTCGCATCGACGAGGTGGAATCAGGTGAGGTCGAGCTCCTGCCCGATGACGACGTTGACGCGCGCGTGGACGGATTGTTGTCGAAGTTCCGGGGCTGATTGCTCTGCTCCGCGTGCATCCTGAGGCGGTAAAAGAACTCCTCGACGCAATCCAGCCCTATGATGAGCAGGTCGGGCAATGGGAACCACCTTCGCTGGTCCGCAGCCGTCGAATCGGCAACTTCCGTACCGTCTCGTCTACTACTCCCTTGACGAAGCTGTGACCGAGATTGCCTACGCACAGGAGAAATGTCAACCCGGCTACCGGGGCCGTAAGGCAGGGCGAAGATGACGGACGGATACCTGGCGGAATCACCCGCGACGGTTCCCAGACGGCCGTCGACACTCGGAATAGGCGATGCGCCTACTCCCTATGTAAATCAAGGGAACCCAAGACAACCCAACGCAATCAAAATATCCGCTGATCAGGCGTTTTAATCCAAAAATACACCGAGGAGATTGCTCGCATAGTGGATTGCCACACCGACCAGCACACCGCCGCATACCTGTGAGGCGGTGTGCTGTCCACTGCGGATTCGCGCCCAAGACAAAATCGCAATGCCTGCCACGACCACTGGCATCAATGAGCCAATGGAATCAGACGCCTGCAATGCGACGTAAGTTCCGACCGATAAATGTACGGAGACTTTCCACCAGAGATTGATCACCGACACCACCAGCAATCCCAGCAGGATGGCTAGCACTTCACGGAAGATCGCGCCGCCGGCATCCAGCAGCCAGAGCAGGAGCAGCCCGCCGAGGATTGAACCCGCGGTGAGCGCGTAGAGCCAGTGCCGCTGATGGCGTTGCGTGACGTGAAGATCGGTGACCTTGCCGCGCATTTTCGCCACTACCAGTACCAACCACGGAATGATTGTGGTGAACGCGGCCGCGATCAGAGCTTCGGGCCAGCTCACCTGATCATGCCGCAACGGTGCTGAAAGCAATAACAAGGTTGCCAACGTGACCGGGGTCAATACATGAGAAACAACCAGCGCCAGACGACGAATCTTCTGTGCTGCGAATGACTGCTCGGTGAGCTGCATGGAACGTCGCCTCGGGGATTGCTGGGACTGTGTCTCATAAGCTTAACGCGAGTCATCGTCGTCAGTCGTGGTGGGAAACCCAGCCCACGGATTCCACTCCTTGCTCGCTGGCGTTAAACTTCGTCTCAGATGAGGGGGTCACGATGCTCAGATTGGCCAGTGCGGTGATTCGGTTTTGCCTTGGTTCAGCGATCGTTGTTGCACTGGTGGCAATCGGCGTGGTGCTCGCTTCGAGCCTGCCCGAGGTTGGACAAACAGAGTCCTGCGAATTGAAGTCACCGTACCTGATTGCTGACGGCGGAAAATCCTTGGACCAACGTTTTGCAGTGGTAGTGGATCCAGCAGGCTGTGAACTGGGAATGCCCGAAGGGCAAACCATTCAGCTGAGTCTTACGGTGATACATGGTTCAGTGCTCCAACAAATTGAATTCCAGGACCGAATGACCCCTGATGGGTCTCTGCACACGTCGCTGCCCGTAGATCCGAAGCACACCAGTGGACAGGTCCACGTAGAGATTTTCGGCAGTGTTCCGGGGTGCGAAAACGACGGGTCATCGTGTGCTGCATGGATTCACGAACTATAAACGAATCTTGGCACGTCCCCATAACCTTTTTGGATGAAACCGCCATCGTGACAGAAACGAACTCACCGAGGTCAATGGTGATTCCAGCGGGCAGCATTAGCCAGGGCGAGCGACAGCCCAACCAACAAACGTCCAGTGGTAGCGGTGCACGTCGTGGGACCGTGCAGATCTTCTTCGGCTCCGAGGCTTATGGATAAGTGGAAACCTTCCTCTGGAAGCCAAGAGCTGTCAGTAACTGCGAGGCCCAAAAAATTTCCGCAAGACGTGGATTTGATCTGATTACTGCAGATAATCTGGTTTTATGAAATCCGGTTTTTTGCCTCAGCCTCATTGGTTTATTGGTGCTTTCTGCCTCGCTCAGTGCCTGCACGGCAACCAGCGAGCCGCCGCAGGCTTCGCCTTCTCACGGCGCAACGACCCCTGCATCGTCTCCCAGCGAAAGCGCCACGGTTTCCCCTTTTGAGACTCACAGTGAGTATTTGTCAAAGTTCGAAGAACCAACGGAAGTTGTCAGCCAGGTGGAAGTCCGCGGCTCGGCCCTTCTTGAACTTGGTGATCTTCCGGCCGAATATGATTCCGTCGGATTCATCGTTTCATGCACCGAGCCTTCGAGTTGGGAAATTGAATTCAGTGATGGAACTTCGATCAAGGGAAGCGACTGCGGGGACGCGAACAGTGGCGGAACCGACAGTGTTTCCGTGACCATCGGCCAGCTGAGGGAAGAAACCGCGAGACTGAAAACCAGCGATGATGTTGATGTGTGGGCCACGGTGTTCGCAACGGTCGAAACCGAGTAACCAGGTTGGAAGGCTATGGAAGGCACTGCCCTGAGTTCGCGGGCAGCGTTTGCGGCAATTAATCCTTGGTGCTCTGCTGATCATCTTTCTCGAAAGAAATCCGGGGGAGCCAACGCCAGCCCACCCGCAGCAGGAAAGTGACCAAGGTGGCGATGTAGAGGGCGGTGACTAGGTGTTCGGAAACGTTTTCTTCACCAACAACCAAGAGCAGGATCATCAGAACAGTCACCGAAATCCCAAAAAGCCAAAGGAAAATCGCGGCAATGGTTTCATCCAGCTGCTTGCTCACTGAGCCGCCTGACCTGTCGTACCGCGCAGCAGAAACGTGTTGCGGGTTCGGATCAGCCGGGGCATGTACCACCCCAAAACCAATCGTTCGGCCAGCCAACCAAGCGGCCCCCAGCCAGCGGCGAATTCGATGCGATCAATCATGATGGTCTCGGTACCGCCGTCCACAAACTCGTGGACATGCCGGAAGTACTTAAACGGGCCGTGCAACTGCTCGTCGGTGAAGCTGGACGGCTCATCCAGAGCGGTGATTTGTGAGGTCATTCGCAGGGGAAGGCCGAAGTGCCGCGCACGCCATGTGACCTGCTCACCGAGGCCGATGGTGCCGGTCACGACCCCGGCCACGGCCCGTTCGCCGGAATCCTTCATGGATTCGGTATGAGCATCAATGTCCAGGGATTTGTCCCAGAGCTCGCGAACACTCTGGGGCGAGCGGGTCACGCACTCAAAATAGACGGCCATAAGGCCAGACTAGAGGACAACCAGGTGTTCTTCAGAAATCCCGGCCGCCGCGTCGTCATAGTACTCGCGAAGCTTCAGCCTCGACGCTGCCGCATCATCCAACACCACCACCGCATCTGGGTGTAATTGCAGGACCGAGCCGGGGCAGGACGCAGATAACGGCCCCTCCAGCGCGGCGGCAATTGCGTCGGCTTTGCCAAAACCAGTGGCCACCAAGACCAAGCGACCGGCCTCCAAGATGGTGCCCAGCCCCTGGGTAACGCAGTGAGTTGGGACGTGGTTGATACCCGAGAAAAAACGGGCATTGTCTTCACGAGTTTTTGACGCCAAACGCTTGATTCGGGTGCGACTTCGCAAGGCACTGCCCGGTTCGTTAAAACCGAGGTGCCCGTTGGCCCCGATCCCGAGGATCTGCACCTGAACTCCGCCAACAGCGGCGATCGAGGTGTCGTAGTCATCCGCTGCCTTTTGCACCGCGATGACGGAGTTGCCGGTTCCCTGCGGGACAAAGAGGTTTTCCGGCCGCAGCCCAATCACGTTGCAGACCTCGGTAATCAACGTCTGCCGGTAGGACTGGGGATGGGTCTGTGGAATGCCGATGTACTCATCCAGGGCGAAACCAAGGGTATGCGAAAAGTCAGCGCGTGACTCGGAAACCGCCAAACCTAACTCGCGGTACAGCCCCAAGGGAGAAGATCCGGTAGCCAAGCCCAGCACCTGCCGCACAGTCGAACCCGGCTCGGGCAGGGCGCTCAAAACGTTGTCAGCGGCTATGCGTGCTACCTGTTGGGAATTTGAGCCAATCAATACGCGCATGAGGGATGGATCCTAACGTCAAAAGTGGGTGCGCTGGGTAACTCGCATCGGTCGCAATTCAGGGTGAACACTTTTGTTCAACACGAATCTGCAACATCTTGATGACGGCTCGCGCCAACACCGGTGATGCACCGTAGGTAGTGATGTCGGCACCGGCGGCGGGCCAACCGAAGTTCACAACCAGTACACGATGGCCGGCCGAACGAAGGCTGGAGGCGAGCGCGTGCACCGAGTGCGTTTCGGACAGGGCGCGCGCAGCTAAAAGCACCTTGGTCCCGGGATGCACCTCTTGCGGGGCTATCGTTTCTGCAGCACTGGACAGCCCCCAAGGGACATGGCCCACGGCCATGTTGCTGTCCGTGTCCACCTGTACCAGCTGCACCTGGGCAGGATCCGCGGCCCACGGGGCAACCGCATCCGAGATCTCAAAGGCTTGGGACCAGTCGCCGCCGGGCAGTTCGCTCGGTTCACAGGTTTGATCCTGAACTCGGTAGTGCGTTGCCAGCGCGGTGTTTCGGGCGGCGGCCTCTTCAAGCCGTTGCCGATCCAACGTTCCTTCATGCACGGCGTGAAGAATTGCCGTGATGATCTGCTCGTAGTCTTGGCGTTGCAGGTCGGTTCCCAAACACAACAGGTCTGCGCCGGCGCGCAGCGCCCGTACCGCGGCCACGGGAATTCCGGTTTCTGCGCTTGCCCCGGCCATATCCAGGGCATCGGTCACAATGACACCGGTGAAACCCAGCTCGCCGCGCAGCAGATCGGTGAGGATGGCGGGGGAGAACGTGGCAGGGTTGTCGGCATCCAGGGCCGGGACCATGATGTGGCTGGTCATGATTGCCGCGATCCCGGTCTGGATCGCCGCTTTGAACGGCGCCAGTTCGCGTTCGGCCAGGGTGAAGGGGTCCACGGCGACAACTGGCAGCGCCAGATGTGAATCCGTGGAGGTGTCGCCGTGTCCGGGGAAGTGCTTGGCGCAGGCGGCAACCATTTCTCCCTGCAGGCCCACGGTGAACGCCGCGGTGTGGATGGCGACCTTGCGCGGGCTGATGCCAAATGAACGCACCCCGATCACCGGATTCTGGGCATTGGTGTTCACGTCTGCGTCCGGGGCCAGGTTCAAGTTGAACCCGTAGGAGCGCATTTCCCGGGCGATGGCCCGGGCGCTGGAACGTGTGAGCTGCGGGTCATCCAACCGGCCAAGGACCGCGTTGCCCGGCTGATTGGAGCCGTCGCGATAGTGCAGGCGGGTGACGTCTCCGCCTTCTTCATCCAGTGCCAGAATCGCGTGGGGGGACGCGCGGCGGATCTGGGTCATGAGGTCGGCGAGCTGCCCGGTGTCCTGGATATTGCCGCCGTAGATACACAGCGAGCCCAATCCGGCCTCCAGCTCTTCGGCTACCCACCGTGGCAGGGTAGTGCCGATGAATCCTGGCATCAGCACTGCGCGAGCAAGGTTGCGCAGCGCCTGATCATCGTGGTGGTGGTTTTCCATGCTGTTATCCCTTCACTGCACCGCCGACCAGGCCGGAAGACATCCGGGACTGGACCAGCAAAAAGAAAATGATGACGGGCACGGCAACCAGGGTAGAGGCGGCCATCACCATTCCCCAATCGGTTTCGCGTGTGGCCGATGCCTGGATGAACGAGCGCAGCCACAGCGGGAGGGTTTTGGCCTGGTCTTCGGTCATCACCACCAGCGCCACGGTGAACTCGTTCCAGGCCTGCAAAAACGCGTACACCCCGGAGGCCACCAGACCCGGAGCGAGCAGCGGGAAGGTGATTTTCAAAAATGCCTTGGTCCGCGACAAGCCGTCAACCATGGCGGCTTCTTCAAGCTCCACCGGGACCCCGGCCACAAAACCGCGCAGCATCCAGATGGTGAATGGCACAACGGCCGCCGCGTACAGCACGGTCAGGCCCAAGACCGAGTTGAGCATGTTGACGCTGGACATCATCTTGTACTGGGCGATGAACATGCCTTCGGCCGGCAGCATCTGAATCAGCAGCAAGGCCAAAACAAAGGACTTGCGGCCGCGGAATCGGAAACGGCTGATCGCCAGCGCACCGAGGAACGCCACGATCAGGCAGACCGCGACCGTTGCCAGCGTGACGGCCAACGAAACACCCAGTGCCTGCACAAACGCTCCGTCGGAGAGCACGGCGGCGAAGTTGTCGAAGGAACCGCCAATCGGCAGGAACTGCGGGGTGGTGGATTGCAGGGTGGTGTTTGGAAGAAGGGAGGAATTCAGCATCCAATACACCGGGAAAGCCCAAATGAGGGCCGCCGCCAGGGCTACCGCCCCGGTTGCGTAGGTAGCGATCTTGGTGCGCATCAGTTTTCTTCCTTCATCAGCGAACGGACGTAGTACCAGCTGATGCCGACGGTGATCAGCAGCATCAGGATCGACACGGCACTGGCGATGCCGAAGGCTCCGGAGCCCACACCGGCCTGATAGATGTACGTACCGAGCAGGTGGGTCTCGTTGGCGACGCCGCCGGCATCTTGCAAGAGCTTGATCTGGGTGAAAACCCGCAGGTCCCAGATCAGCTGCAGCAACATCACAATGGAGAGCACAGGGGCGATGACCGGAAGGATGATGTGGCGGGTGCGCTGCCAGCCCGTGGCCCCGTCCATGGCCGCGGCCTCCAGCATCTCCTCGGAGATCTGGGTGAGCCCGGCGTAGATGCTCAACGCGACAAACGGTACCGAAGCCCAGATCACGATGACCAACGCGGTGATGAAAAAGGTCTTCGGGTCGGCAAGCCAGTTGTGCCCGGTGGCGTCGACGCCGAGTTTGACCAGCACCCAGTTCAGCAGGCCCCGGCGCCAGTCAACAAGCCAGACCCAAACGGTCATCGAGGCAACCACCGGCATGGCCCATGCCAGCAACAGCGCGATCTGCAAGGTCAATCGCACGGCTTTGTGTACCCGCTTCATCAGCAGCGCCAGCACGAACCCGATGAGGACCGTAAAAAAGGCCGCGAGCAAACAGAACAGGAGAGAACGCGCAAGCACCACCCAGAAGTTCGAGTCGGTCAGCAGCTGCACGTAGTTGGCGAAGCCGACAAATTCCGGGGCCTGGCCGAACTGTTGTTTGAGCCCGAATTCTTGGAAACTGGTGACCAGCTGCCAACCCACGGGGTAGCCCAGCGCGAGCACAAGCAGCACAACGGTGGGAAGGATCAGCAGCCAGGCCCGTGAGCGAGGTGCCCTGGGGGCGCTGGCGCTTGGCGGCCGGTCCCGGTCCTTCGCCGGGTTCGGCGTGGAGAGCTGGGTAGTCATGTCAAGATTCCTTGCAAGATGGTGATGAGGTTCAGGTCTGTGGCGAGCCGATGGCCGGAGCACGAAGGTGCTCCGGCCATCAGCGGGCCCGGGGATCAGTTGCTACTTCAGGTTCAGCATCGGGGTGATCTTGGCATCGTATTCCTCTGCCAGTGCTTTCAGATCTGTCGCGGATTCGATCTTGCCGAAAAATTCTTCCAGCACCAGGTTGGTTTCCACTGCGGCCCAGCCCGGGGCGGCCGGGGTCAGCTTGGAGTTTTTCATTGCCTCAATGGTGGTGGTGGCGAACTGGTCATCACCCAGTGATGAGGAGTATTTCAGGTTCGCCGGGCCAAGACCGTTGGCGCCGAGCATGTTCTGGTATTCCTCGGAGAAGATGATGCGCATCAGTTCCTTGGACAGTTCCGGGTTCTGGCTCTTGGCCGAGATGCCGATGTTTGAACCGCCGGCCAACACCGGTGCCGGGTTGCCGTCGTTGCCGGGCAGCGCGAAGATCCCGAAGGTTTCGTCATTCCATTCGCGGGCGTCTTTACCGTCGACCTTGGTCAGATCGCCAATGGACCAGCGGGCCCAGTTGGGGGCCATGATGGTGGCCGCGGACAGCGAGGTCTTGCCGGTTGGCTTGCCCTCTTCGTCCAGGATCTGGTCGGCATCGTTGATGTACAGCCACGGGGTGACATCCTTGGCATCAGACGGTGCCTTGGATGCATTTTTGTAGAGGTCCTGGAGCTGTTCCAGGCCCTTGAGGGTATTTTCATCTGCCAGGGTGGAGACCCACTGGTCGCCGTCCTTTTTCGCAAGGTCGCCGCCGTTGGCGAAGATCCAGGAAACCCCGTTGCGCCAATCCTGGCCGCCCAGGAAGAATCCTGAGAAGTTCTTGATGTCGCGAGGATTCTTTTCGGTGATGGTTTTCACCGCGGTATTGAATTCGTCCAGGGTTGTCGGGGTTTGAACCCCGGCTTCTTCCCACAAATCCTTGCGGTTGAACATGTACCGTGAGCCGGCATAGTAGGGCAGGGTGAACTTGGCCCCGTCGACGCTGCCCGCTTCGACGAAGGACGGGATCAAATCTGCGCCGCCGAGCTCTTCATACATGTCGCTCAGGTCGAGGAAGGCGCCGATGTTGGTGAAGGTGGGGGACTGGGTGTTGCCCATCTCCACCACATCAGGGGTGTTGTTGGCGTCGGGCAGGGCGGTGGTCATCTTGGTGACCAGGTCACCCCAGCCCTGTTCCTCGATCTTCAAGGTGGCGCCGGTCTGCTCCTTGAAGGTGTCCTTCAAGTAGGTTCGCAGTTCATCCGGGGTATCGCCGCCGGCCAGCCAGAGGGTGATGGACTTGCTGGCGTTGGCTTCCTTGTCCAGCGGAGCGTCCGAGGTGGGCGCAGGGGTGCTGGAACCGCCGGCACAGGCGGTGAGGGCCACGGATGCGGCCACGGTAGCGGCAAGAGACAACAGTGTCTTCTTCACGTCGAGGATTCCTTTCGGGAAGGGGTTTGCGAGTGTTGGTTGGTCGGTGTGGTGTTATCGCGGGAGGCAGGAAATGGGTCAGGCCACCCCCAACTCGTTGAACAGGACGTTCACAGCTGCACCGCGCAAAACGATGTCATCGGGGTTCTGCGAGAGCTGAACCGTGAAATTGGGGCGTTGGGAGGCGTTGGTGCGAGCAGCGATGGTTTCACGCACCGCGCTGAGCAGGTTGTCATCGACATAGCGGGAAGGCCCGGCAATAACCAGATCCTGGACATCTAGCACGGAGATAATTGGGGCGAGCACAATGCCTAAACGTTCACCGGCACGGTGCATCACTTCGCGGTGATGATCTTCCATGCTCGTAGCCTCGGGTTTGGCGGCCAGTGCGCGGCGGATCGAGGGGATCGAGGCCCAGGTTTCCACGCAGCCGTGTTTGCCGCAGACGCATTCCGGACCTTGGTCGGTCCCCACAATCACGTGGCCGAGTTCCCCCGAGGCGGCATTGGCGCCGCGCACCCGCACTCCGTTCACGATGGTGCCGCAGCCGACGCCGCGTCCGAGCTTCACAAGCATCATATGGGCGCTGCCGTTGCCGAAGGTGTGTTCTCCCATGACCGCGCCGTCGGCATCGTTCACCACGTGGGTCGGGAGATTGAAGTGCTCGGAGACCTGGGTCCGCAGGTCCAGGTCGGTCCACCCGAAGTTGGGGGCGGTCAGCACCAGTCCTTGGTCGGTGACGATGCCGGGAGTCCCGACGCCGATGCCGATGATACGTTCGGTGGCAGCTGCCACGGCGCGGGCGGTCAGCTCGATGACTTGAGCGGAGGCGGCCTCGCCGCGTTCGTCGGTGGTTTCCAGCTCGACGCGGGTCAACACCTTGCCGTCCAGGTCCATGACCGCCGCCCGCAGGACAGCTGAATCAGCCAAATCGACCCCGATGATCTGCAGGCCCTGGCGGTTGATATCCAGCAGGATGCTTGGTTTCCCTGGGCGGCTGTCGCTGGAGGTTCCGACCTCAATGACGTGGCCACGGGAGATGAGCTCCACCACCAAATCGGAAATGGTCACGCGTGTCAGGCCGCTGGAACGGGAGAGGTCTGCCCGGCTCATGGGTCCTTGCGCATACAGGTGCTGCAGCAGTAGTGCGAGGTTGTGCTCGCGTCCGTGCGACGGCAGTGAAGCGGTACGCCGGGACATGGTGCTGCGGTTGCCTGTGGTCGAAGTCATGTCTGTTAGTTAACTTTACTAACAAACATTTGGCAAGTGATTTTCGGCTCATTTTTGGCCGAACTGGGTGGGCCCAGTGCTTTGTGTCACTTGATAAAGATTTGGTTAATGCCACCTGACCTCTATGAATGCTCACCTGCGGAGGATGTGGGGAATCCTTGGGGGTGGATCATAACTTTTATGCCTCACTACCTCGGGGGGACTGCCCTCAGCGAGGTTTCGGTGCGGAAGGTGGCACTATTAATGAACCATGTCTTTGCTTGATGACTTTCGTGAAACCCACGACGGCCTGGTGATTGAACCGGCCAAGCCGACCGACTATGACCGGGTCGGCGATATTACCGTTGACGCGTATCTCGCAGCGGGGCATTTTTCCGACCCCCAGCATCAATACCTGCAGTTTGTGCGACAGGTTGCCGAGCGGGCCCAGAAAGCGGAAGTGTATGTGGCGCGGCGCGGCGAGCACACGATTGCCTCGATGACGTTGGTGCCCTTTGGCAATGACTACGCGGATATTGCGCGCGAAGGTGAGCTGGAGATCCGTATGCTCAGTGTTGATCCCTCCGTGCAGCGTTCGGGTGCCGGCCGGGCCATGGTGGTTGCAGCGGTGGAGCGTGCGCGTGGACTGAGCGGGGTTCACACGGTTTCCTTGACCACGGGGGCCGACTGGGTTGCCGCGCGGGCACTGTATGAATCATTGGGATTTGTGCGCCGCGAAGAACGTGATTGGTATGTGCCGAATACCGACATCCTGCTGCTGGTGTACACCCTAACAGTCGAATAATCGTCATGTCGTTGGAGCTTGTCGGTACTGGCCAATAGAATGGCGCCATGAGTGCACTTCGCCGGAAAGTTATTGCCCTGTCAGTTGCGAGCCTAGTCGCCGGGACATTAAGTGCCTGCAGTTCGGCCCCGGCGGATCCTGCGCCGTCGGCTGATTTGTTGGCCGCGGCGCTGAACTCCGGCGACTTCTCCAACATCGTTTTCAGCAACTCGGATGCAAGCGCCGCCGCGGCAACATTGGAAACCGCCTTCGGCAATCTAAAGGGCATCAACCGTGTCAGCACGGTTAGCTCGGTCGCGACGGATGAGGAAGAGCAAGACGGGGTGACCACCGCTACGGCTACGCTTCAAACCCTCTGGGATGTAGCTGACACCGAGACCGACCTGACGTACCAGACCCAGGCGGTCTGGCAGTACGACGAGGAAGGCAAAGCCTGGCAACTGCGTTTTGATCCCTCGATCCTGGCCCCCGACCTGGCCGAGGGAGACTACCTCGCCGCTACTTTCGAGCAGGGGGTACGCGGAAACATTACCGACGGGGACGACGCGAATATTGTCACCGATCGTCCGGTGATCAATGTCGGAATCGACAAGACCCGGGCAACGAGCGACGAATGGGAATCTTCGGCGAAGTCTTTGGCCAAGCTGGTGGATATCGACCAGGATGCGTTCGTGGCGAAGGTCAAGGCCGCCGGTGAGAAGGCTTGGGTGCAGGCGATCGTTTTGCGTGATGATGCAACCCGAGAAGTCACCGACGAGCAGATTTCCAAGATTCCCGGAGCAGTGGGCCAGGCGGATGAGATTCCGCTGGCTCCAACACGTTCCTTCGCCCGCCCGTTGCTGGGAACCGTTGGCGAAGCGACCGCCGAAATTATTGAAAAATCCGACGGAAAAGTCCATGCAGGTGATCAGGTAGGTCTGTCGGGATTGCAGGCAACCTATAACGAGACCCTCTCCGGGGTGGATGGAGTGGCGATTTCGCGGTTCAATGCAGCCAAGGAAGAGCAAGCTGAGCTGTTCTCCAGCGATCCGGTAGACGGCAAAGACGTGCAGCTGACGCTGGATCAAGATTTGCAGAAGGAAGCCGACGAGTTGCTGGAAGACGCCGAATCAAACTCGGCAATTGTAGTCATGCGGCCCTCTGACGGAGCGGTTTTGGCGGCATCCTCCGGTCCGGTGGCTTCCGGGCTGAACACAGCACTGCAGGGCAAGTACGCGCCGGGGTCGTCCTTTAAGGTTGTCAGTGCCTTGTCCATGCTTCGCGACGGAGCCAGTGCGAGCTCGACCTTCGACTGCAAGGCCAGCACGGTCATTGACGGCAAAACCTTTAAAAACTACGACGGCTACCCGTCTTCGGCGTTGGGGGAGATTCCGCTGTCGGAAGCTATCGCCCAATCTTGCAACACGGTGTTTGTTGACGAGGGTGAAAATATTGGCGGAACCAACTTGGCTGAGGCCGCCGCTGCGCTGGGGCTGACCGGAGCAGACGGCACCGGCGTCGGGGCTGTTCTCGGTTCGGTTCCCACCGACTCCGAAGGTACCGAACAGGCCGCAAATATGATTGGGCAAGGTGTGGTGGAAGCTTCGCCGCTGGGTATGGCCACAGTGGTGGCATCCGTACAGGCCAAAAAAACCGTGACGCCCAAACTCGTGATTTCACCTGAACCCGAGGCTCCAGCGGCTGCCAAGTCCACGCTGACCGAAGAGGAAGCCAGCGAACTGGCAACCATGATGGCAGCGGTGATCGATCACGGCACGCTCAAGGACCTGAAGGGTACCGGCAGCGGAAAGATCATTGGCAAGAGCGGCACTGCCGAATACGACAGTGAGCGTAATGCCCATGCCTGGGCCATCGTTGCCCAGGACGACGTTGCCATTGCGGTATTTGTCGAGGACGGCGACGGCGGTGCCCAGACCGCAGGCCCGCTGGCCAAGGCAATGCTTGAGGCGGCGAACTAGAACTCTTACTAGGCAAAGCCAAGCACCTTGGTTGGTGCATGATCACAACCGGGGCAATGAATCCCAAGGAGATTGAATTGCACAGCAAAAACCCTCGGCTTAGCCGAGGGTTTTTGCCGTGGCACCAGACAACACAAGGTTGTTGGCCGGCAGGGGGCTGGAATCAGCGGTGACCGG
The DNA here is from genome assembly GCF_044744225.1 of Glutamicibacter sp. NPDC087344. Taxonomy (NCBI): domain Bacteria; kingdom Bacillati; phylum Actinomycetota; class Actinomycetes; order Micrococcales; family Micrococcaceae; genus Glutamicibacter; species Glutamicibacter sp. NPDC087344. Next base: position 194,817 of record NZ_JBIUXY010000003.1, read on the forward strand.
TCTGCGCCAGGATCTTGCCGGTTGCGGCATCCTGCACGATCACCGATTCAAAACCGTCGATTCTCCCGGCCTCAAGGTGATCGCGGAGGCTGTTAACCGGGGCATCCGGGGACACCAGCGGCCCTGAAATCGGTGCGGCGTCCAAACCCAGCCACTGGGCAATGGTATTTGTGGTGTTCTCCTGCTCAGCGGCCTGGGCCGGGGTGAGTGCCATGGCCGACAGGGCCACCACCGAGGTCGCGAGGAAAACTGCGCACATTTTGAAATTCAGCGCCATATCTGTGTTCTCCTGATATTCGAAAAATCCCTGATGACAAGCGCTTATAACCCTGCAGGGTGGGGATTCTGATCCACTCTCGCCAAGGGTTGAGTGTCGAAATGTGTATCGGAGAACAGAACAGGGCAGAACAAAATAAGGCCAACGGCTACTTCGTTAGGGAAGAATTCGCCGTGCCAAGAACCTGTAGGACCGCGTTCTGCCTTGCTGCAGATTCGCACCGAGGTCAAGTGAACACCGCTGTTTTCTGATGCGTCCAGCGCCGTACTGCTTGTCGGTTTTGCGCCTGCGCAGCACGGTTGCCTCGGCTTGGTGCCGGGGAGTCTCAAAAAGCCGTCTTGGCTTGCGGTTAGCCTGCTCGCAGATAGTTTCGAAGCCGACTATGCTTGGCATAAACGCCCTGGCTCCTAATCATTTGGTGCAGAGCCTGTGCCAAAACAATCCACCTGAAAGTCGATGCGCATGGGAATCATCTATAACACCACGATGACGCCGAGCAAGAACGAGCTGGTTGCCGCCTGGATAGTCAATCAGGATTTTTTCACCGGCAAAAAGAAACCGCAGCTCAATCACGTCGGTGGATTCAGGCTTGAAGATCCTGCCGGAGAAGTCGGTATCGAGTTCCGCCTCTATGCAGACAACGCGGATCTGAGCGACGTGATTTACCATGTGCCACTGACCTACCGTGACGCGCCGCTGCCCGGAGCCGCAAAGCACCTGATCGGCACCGGTGAGCACGGGATCCTCGGGACCCGGTATATCTACGATGCCGAAGGCGACCCGGTCTTCACCGCGCAGCTGCAAGCACTTTCGGAGGGCCGTGCGACCGCCCAGCACCATAGCGAATCCTTCACCACGGAGCCTCGGGTGGTGCTGAGCAAGGATGCAGCGGGCAAGAGGCTTCAGATCATCCGGCGTCCGGTGCGTTCGGACGGAACCCAGCCAGGCGTCGTGGGATATTGGGAGAACGCGCTGGGACAGGACCTCACCGGGTTGGTATTGCGCACAGCGTAGCTATTGCACCACATAACGCCCGGTTGGCAGTCCGGTACGGGATAGACTTGTCTATGAAACCCATCCGCCCATTTTAGGGAGATATATGTCTGCCATCAGCCGTGAGGACCTTGTGCACCTGGCGCAACTGGCCCACATCGAGATGAGCGACGCAGAGCTGGACAAGATGACCGGTGAACTCGACGCAATCGTCGGTGCCATCGCGTCTGTCAGCGAAGTCGCCTCCTCCGATATTCCAGCAACGAGCCACCCAATTCCGCTGACCAATGTCTTGCGTGAAGATGTCGTGGGCCAGACCCTGAGCATTGACGACGTGCTGCTCAACGCTCCGGATGCGGACTCGGACCGCTTCAAAGTCCCGGCTATTTTGGATGGTGAATAATCACCGTGAACGAACTGATTAAGCTTTCCGCCTCGCAGCTGGCCGCCAAATTGCGCGCCGGCGAAGCCACCTCCGTGCAGGCCGTCCAGGCTCACCTGGACCGCATTGCCGAAGTTGACGGCACCCTGAACGCCTTCTTGCATGTGAATGCCGACGAAGCGCTCGCCGTGGCCGCAGAAGTGGACGCGATCCGCGCCGCTGGCGGCGCCGCAGCAGACGCCCTGCACCCGCTGGCCGGTGTGCCGATTGCCATCAAGGACCTGATCGTCACCAAGGGGCAGCCAACCACCGCCGCGTCCAAGATGCTCGAAGGCTGGATGAGCCCGTACGACGCGACCGTGATCGAAAAGATCCGCGACGCCAAGCTTCCGATGCTGGGCAAAACCAACCTGGACGAGTTCGCCATGGGATCCTCCACCGAGCACTCGGCGTACGGTGTGACTCGCAACCCGTGGGACCTGGGCCGCATCCCGGGCGGTTCCGGCGGCGGTTCGGCCGCCGCGGTCGCCGCCTTCGAGGCACCGCTGGCCCTGGGCACCGACACCGGTGGCTCCATCCGCCAGCCCGGTGCGGTCACCGGCACCGTGGGTGTGAAACCAACCTATGGTGCGGTTTCGCGTTACGGCGCGATTGCCATGGCATCCTCGCTGGACCAGATCGGCCCGGTCTCACGCACCGTGCTTGACTCGGCGTTGCTGCAGGAACTTATCGGCGGGCATGACCCCAAGGATTCAACCTCGCTGCCGCAGGACCTCGAAGGCCTGGTGGCCGCCGCGCAAGCCGGTGCCGCCGGAGACCTTGCCGGCCTGCGTGTCGGTGTGATCAAGGAACTCCAGGGCGACGGTTACCAGGAGGGTGTCCAGGCACGCTTCAACGAGTCCCTTGAACTGCTTAAGAAGGCAGGGGCTGAAATCGTTGAGGTTTCCTGCCCGAACTTCAAGTACGCCCTGGGCGCCTACTACCTGATCATGCCATCAGAGGTTTCCTCCAACCTCGCCAAGTTCGACGGTGTGCGTTTCGGCCAGCGTGTTCTGCCAACCGGAGGCCCGCTGACCATTGAACGAGTCATGGCAGCCACCCGCGCCGCCGGCTTTGGCGATGAGGTCAAGCGCCGCATCATCCTGGGCACCTACGCCCTGTCGGCCGGTTACTATGACGCGTACTACGGTTCGGCGCAGAAGGTGCGCACCCTGATCCAGAGCGACTTCGCGGCCGCCTTTGAACAGGCCGATGTGCTTATCTCGCCGACCGCTCCGACCGTGGCCTTTGAGCTCGGCGCGAATGACAATGACCCGGTTGCCATGTACCTGAACGACGTGGCCACCATCCCGGCAAACCTCGCCGGCGTTCCGGGCATCACCGTGCCCGGCGGCCTGTCCGAGGGCTTGCCGGTCGGCATCCAGTTCCTGGCTCCGGCCTATGAGGATGCCCGCCTGTACCGCGCCGGTGCTGCACTGGAGACCCTGCTGGAACAGCAGTGGGGCCACACCCTGATCTCGCAGGCACCGGCCATCACCACCGCTTCGATCGCGCAGGAGGCATAGGGGATCATGAGCAACTACACTGATGAACTAGTTGATTTCGACCAGGCCCTGGAACGGTATGATCCGGTGCTCGGTTTTGAGGTCCACGTTGAGCTGAACACCAAAACCAAGATGTTCTCCGACGCGCCGAATGCCTTTGGCGACGCCCCGAACACCAACGTCACCCCGGTGGACCTGGGCCTGCCTGGAGTCCTGCCGGTGGTCAACAAAACCGCCGTGGAGTACTCCATCTTGATCGGTCTGGCGCTGAACTGCCAGATCGCAGAAAAGTGCGGTTTCGCCCGGAAGAACTACTTCTACCCGGATACCCCGAAGAACTTCCAGACCTCCCAGTACGACGACCCCATTGCCTATGATGGCTGGCTGGACGTCGAGCTCGAAGACGGCGAGGTTTTCCGGGTGGAAATCGAACGCGCCCACATGGAGGAGGACGCCGGCAAGCTGACCCACATGGGTGGCGCGGCCGGACGTATCCAGGGTGCCGACTACTCGCTGGTCGACTACAACCGTGCCGGTGTGCCATTGGTTGAAATCGTGACCAAGCCGATTGTTGGCGCTGGCAAGCGCGCCCCGGAGCTGGCTCGCGCCTATGTCGCCGCGGTGCGTGAGATCGTGAAGAACCTGGGTGTTTCGGATGCGAAGATGGAGCGTGGCAACGTACGTTGCGACGCGAACGTGTCGCTGATGCCCAAGGATGCAGACAAGTTCGGCACCCGCACCGAGACCAAAAACGTGAACTCGTTGCGCGCGGTGGAGCACGCGGTGCGTTTCGAGATCGAGCGCCACGCAGCGGTGCTGGATTCCGGAGCGAAAATCGTTCAGGAAACCCGTCACTGGCATGAGGACACCCGTTCCACTACCTCGGGCCGTCCCAAGTCGGATGCGGATGATTACCGCTACTTCCCGGAGCCGGACCTGGTTCCAATCGTTACCACCGCTCAGTGGGTTGAAGAGCTGCGTTCCCGCCTGCCGGAGCCTCCGGCAGATCGCCGCAAGCGGCTGAAGGCCGAGTGGGGCTACGCGGACAAGGAATTCCGCGACGTGGTCAACGCCGGTGTGCTGGATGAGATCGAGGCGACCATTGCCGCCGGTACTTCCGCCGCCGTGGCCCGCAAGTGGTGGATGGGCGAGATCGCCCGTCTGGCCAAGGCCGCTGAGAAGGAGATCGCGGATCTGGGGGTCACCCCGCAGACCATCGTTGAGCTGAACTCGCTGATTGAAGCGAAGAAGATCAATGACAAGATCGCCCGCCAGGTGCTTGAATTTGTGCTGGCAGGGGAGGGCTCCCCGGCAGAAATCGTTGAGAAGCGCTCGCTGGCAGTGGTGAATGACGACGACGCATTGGGCAAGGCCGTGGATGATGCCATGGCCGCCATGCCTGACGTGGTTGAGAAGATCAAGGGCGGCAAGATGCAGGCCATCGGTGCGCTGATGGGTCCGGTCATGAAGGCCACCCGCGGCCAGGCCGATGCCGGTCGTGTTCGCGAAATTGTGATTGAGAAGCTCGGCCTCTAAGGTTCGCTGCTCAGACTAAGGAGGCTCCTGCCTTCCGTCGTTGACGGAAGCGGGAGCCTCCTTTGTAGTTCAGCCTAGAGCGGTGCAACGGTGACGCTGTTCAGCGTTCCACCGTTAGCGAAGCCGTCCACATTCACCGCGACGTTTTCGAAGGCGTTCAAATGCCCGGTGGCCGAATCAAAAATGAACGAATACCGGTAGGTCAGAATGTCGGTCGGGATAGAGCCCGGGACATAGTCATGGTTAATGGAAAACACGAGACCGGTCCGACCTAGCCGATCGGTCGTTTCACCGTCGAAGGTGATGTCGGTACGCCCCTGAAGCAATTCAAGTACCGCCGCGCTCTGCGCCTGGCTGGGATTCCAATCGACCATATGAAATCCGAGTACTTCGAAGAGCGCCGTCTCGGGGTCGCCTGTGAACATGGCCAGGCCGTCTGCCGAAGTGCTTCGCACTATTGCATCCAGGTCTTTGGCATTGTCAGGGATAATGAAGCGCTCCCAAACCGGATTCGTTTTCTTGAATTCGTTCAGCTCGGCTTCGGTCAAACTAAGTTCCCTGGTGGTTGTTCCAAGCGGAATTCTCTTGCCGGTCTCGATATCTTGATCGGGAATCCGCTCTCCGGTTCGCGCGGAAACAATTCCCAAACTTGTTGAATAGCGTTCAAGCAGGCCGTCCGGTCGGCGTACGCTCACGTAGTCGTATTCGCTGACAGGACTGAAGGCTTCGTTTTCTTCAATCGTCGAAACCCGCTTGGGCAATGAGGTCTCACTCAGGCGTTTCATTTGATAGATCTGTTCGTCGAATCCTGGCGGATCCTTGGTCTCCCGGGCTTGTTCCAAGAGACTTTCAAGTGCTTGCTCACGGTCCTGCCCGGTTGGTGTCGTTATGAGGGCTGGTACCAAACCTGCGGTTGCTTGCGGCGTATTAAGCGATGTCAAGCCGATGGCGAGGATTCCAACGGCCAGCGTTGCAGCAACGCTCCACGCAATACGAGGAAGAACTCTCTTCCGGGGTGCACGAGCATTGGAGATTTTTGTTACGTAATCAGCGAGATCGGAAGTCCGGGTCTGCGTCTCGACCGACATGATTCGGGCCAATAAGTTTTCATCCATGGTTGCGATCGGCAAATTATGGGCAGGATCTGCACCGCGCAGACGTGATTCCAATTCAGTTTCCATAGCGTGTGCCTTTCAGGATTTTGGCTAGCTTGCGTCGGGACCTGCTGGCTAGAGCCCATACAGCCTGTTCGGTACGGTTGGTGATGGCGGCGACCTGCGCAGCGGTAAGCCCGTCCCAATAGAGCAATCTGATGATTTCAGAGCCGGGTTCACCCAAGCTGAGGACGGCTTCACGGATTTGCTCAGCGTCGCCCTCCGTGGCTTTCCGAGTGGTGTGGAATTCATGATCTTGCAGAACACGGGATTCGGCTTCGAAACGCCGTAGCCGGTCACGGTACGCATGCTGAACTAGATTCCAGCAAGTCTTGTAGAGAAAGGGAATCGCAGACTCATCGAAGCGTTCGCTTTTCTGCCAAACGATGCGCAGGGCATCCGCTGCGACTTCACGTGCGTCGCTTTCGGACAGGCCCCGACGGATGCCGTACCGAACTGCTCGGTCGTGATGCTGATGGAAGAACTTTTCGAAGTGCTCTTGGCGGGATTGAACACTCCGCTCCACTTCTGGTGGATCTTCGGTCTGAGTACTCATTCTGTCCTTTGGTGCGAGTTCTTATACTTACTTATTCCCGCTCGGAGATGATTCCTGACAGGTGACCGGAAAGATTTCATTCCTGGTGCACTAGCCTCGGCTCGCAACCCTTTATTCTCCGCTCAGATTGGCTTTTCCGTATCTTGCCAGCCAATCAGGTTATGGTGATCCTATGCAAACGAACCCGATGACGAAGAGAATCTCGCCAGTTGCAGCGGTGGCAATTCTCGTGATGAGCGCAGTGACCAGCCTGACTGGATGCGTGGCTTCGGGGGAATACCCATTCGGTGGCAGTGCATGTATGCCTCCGCAATACTCAGTCTCGCCTTCCGTAGCCAGCCCGGGCTCGGACGTGGTAGTTTCCGCGCCGGGGGCAACTTGTAATCCGCGGTACGGAGAAGAAGCTCAAATCGCTGTTACGGTCACCGATTCTTCGGGGAACGTCGTACTGGATAGCAAGGGGCCAATGAATGACGATGGTTCGTTCGAGTTCTCCTTTGCCCTTCCTGAAGACATGGCCTCGGGAACTGCCACTATCACCGCAGTTCCGGCAGACGTCGATTGGTGTGATGATACGGGAACCAATAATCGGCATAAGTCCGAGGATGACATTGACCGGACCTCGTGCGTTTTGCCGATCAAGCTATTGCAAGTGACGCCGTAGGCTAAGGGTCATGTGTCCGTGGACAAATCACTGAACACCAGCATAAATTGTTCTGTCGTCACCGGGATCAGACAGCTTCTTGAATCTTTGGGCAGAACGAAAAATATCGATGTCAGCGTCTTATAAGCGGCGCCCTCGACAAGGCCCGGTATGGGTTGCTCAACTAACTGGGCCAGCAGTTCTGCGAAGCCAAACTGACTACTTTCCGGCGCAGTCTCCTCTACCGGGACAGATTTTTCTCAAACAATAGATTACGTTCGCCATAATAAGCTTCAGAAACTCCAAGTGGGCGCATCCCAACGCGCTCACACACTCTCTGGGACGCCACATTGTCGGGATGAGTGACGGCGATGACAGACTGGAGCCCGCAATTTGCCGCATCCTTCATAACACTATTGGCTGCCTCGGTGGCGTAACCTGCACCCTGGGCATCAGGATGCAAGTGCCAACCGATCTCCACTGGTGCTTCACCCATTGTGTCGGTCGAGAGAGGGATGGGTTTGAGTAGAACATTCCCGAGTAATTGACCAGTTGTACGGGAGGTGATGGCCCATATTCCGTGAATCGGGTCATCAACCGCGCGGCGACGAATTATGGATTTCACTGCTTCAATTCGTGCGGTCATTGTCCTTGCCTGAGGACCGAGGAATCGAACAACATCCGACCGCGACTCAAGATCAAATAGAAAGTCCGCGTCGACTAGTTCCCACGGACGGATGATTAGGCGTTCGCTGTTAATGGTTCGCATCCGTCCATTCTCCACCAAGTCGAGCGCAGATCCAGTCGGGCGGTTTTTGCAGAGAGACCATAGCCACCTCAAACCAACACCCTGATCTCAGGCATTTGCACAGGCGGGTATAGCCGTCGGTGCGTGGATGATGTGCAGCGCGGCAACTAACGCTGGTTTCTATGAAAACTTTCACGGAATGACGTCAGCGGGATTGATAGTTTCTCTGCGGAAGCATCATAGATGCCGTCACGGAAGCAGCTGTATCGGCAGATCAATGGGTAGTTCGTGGCATCAGTCGTTTAAATGGGTTACTGTGTAACCATTACCGAGTAACTACTTGGGGTTCTTTCTGGGATTGTTGATTCGCTGGAGGTTTGCGATGTCCGTAAAACATGCTTTATTGGCCTTACTCTCATGGAAACCGTCCACGGCCTATCAACTGCGCAAGGACTTTGACGTCTCAACGGCACAGACGCTGCCATTGAACATTGGTCAGGTTTCCACTACGTTGCAACGACTGGAACGCGATGGGCTGATAGCCCAAAGTTCGAACAACTCGGAGGATCCGACAGCTCCCGAGCCTTGGCATCTGACGCAAAGCGGGCTCGACGAGTTGAACGCTTGGTGGGAGCGCCCAGTGTCCAGGGAGACCCGTGGCCGCGATGAACTTGTCATCAAGCTAGCATTGGCCGTTGCTGTACCGGGCGTTGATGTAGCCGCGTTGGTCCAGCGCCAACGTTCCGCCACTCAGCGGGTCCTGCATGACATCGTGCGGGCGCGCAGGGACGTGCAAGCTTCCGACATAGCGGTGCGACTGGTCCTGGACCACCATATCTTCAGCACGGAAGCGGAACTCCGATGGCTCGATGATGTAGAGGAAACGCTCACCCGGACGATTCCTCCGGAGACTCCGTCTTCTGGAAGCCAAGTCAGTTTTCCTGCACCTGCTGTTCGGAGTACCCATTGAGCAAGAGCCTTGGTTCAGCGTTAGCTCTGCCCCCAGTACTTCAAATGACAAAGGCTTCACGAATTCATGGTCGGGATGCCCGCACGGTGTCTGCCTTGGTCGGGGCAAACCTCGTCGTCCAGCCCGGTGAATTTGTTGCCATCATGGGTCCTTCTGGATCGGGCAAATCCACACTTCTGCACTTGGCCGGAGGACTCGACAGTCCGACCTCAGGCACGGTACACGTCGAGGGTGCCGACCTTGCCACGATGACCGTCAAGCAACGAGCGATCATTCGGCGACGGTCCGTGGGATATGTCTTCCAAGACTACAACCTGCTGCCTTCCCTGACTGCTGTCGAAAACGTCTCCTTTCCCTTGGAACTGGACGGATGGCCCATGAAAAAAGCTCGCCGGGAGGCTCTCGCCGCGCTCGTGGAGACGGGCGTGGAAAAACTAGCGGACCGTCGCCCCGAAAGTATGTCCGGTGGCCAAGCGCAGCGAGTGGCGATTGCTCGGGCACTGGTCGGCCCCCGGCGTCTGCTATTGGCCGACGAACCGACCGGTGCCCTCGACTCGAGCACCAGCACTGATATCCTCCGGCTGTTGCGTGATCGCGCAGACAACGGGGCAGCTGTACTCATGGTCACCCATGAAGCCCGTTTTGCCGCGTGGACAGATCGAACACTTTTCCTTCGCGACGGAAAGATCATTGACGAGTCAGGTCCCTCGGACCCCTCCCAGTTATTGTCGCAGGGAGCATTGTGAGTTCTCACGATACCCTGTCCAAATTGATGCCCATGGCGAGACCCGGCTATGCCCCGGGTTTGGTCGAACGTCGTTGGAATCCTTGGGTTGCTTCCCTGCGGCTGGCCAAGAATGATGCCCGCCGCCACTGGGCACGGACTGTGCTGGCTACCCTTTTGGTCTCCCTGCCGGTGGCTGCACTGGTGGGCGGAATCGTACTGACTCAGTCGGCGATCCCGTCACGCGATGTTGCCCTGGACGGGATACCAGATGGAGTGCAGGCAAGAATCACGGCAACTGCTGTGGCCCACACAGGTATGCCGTTCCCGCAGATCCCGGAGGGCGCGCCGGGGCCGTGGAATGATGATGTCGAGACAGTGCCGGCAAGCACTACCGAGATTGCTGCGCTGCTTCCAGTGAGCAGTCGACTGCTCCAGTATTGGAACTCACCAGAATTGATTGCCAGCACCGGTCTGGACCTCGCGCCAGGTGAGCAGACCACCGCAGGGTCAGGTGCGATTCATAATGTGGATCTTTCCTTGGTTTCTTCGGCGACATTGCAGGAAGCAGACCAAACAACCTTGCCACTGCTAGTGCCTCAGCTGGTGGAAGGTACCTTGCCGGGCAACATTTCCGAGGTCGTGATCACGACCGCCATCGCCAAGGATCTCGGAATTGGGATCGGAGACACTCTGGCATGGGTGGCGCCACCACACACCGGTTGGATGAATAGCGATGGGCGGATAGGCGCGGTGATCGAAGATTCACAACGGGCCTACCGGGTTTCGGGGCTCGTGGCACAGGACGACCAGCAAGCGTGGGCGCTGGAGGGGTGGCTCTCTACGATGGTGGCAGCAGATCCTGCCGGTGTGGACACTCACTGGCTCATGGTCGGAGATGAAGGATTGACTTGGGAACAAACCAAAGAACTCAACCAGTTGCAAGCGTTTGCCGTGTCAAGGCATGTCCTGGAAAACTATCCGTCCCCAAATGAGCTCTACCCTGCAGCCATTGATCCGAGAGTCGTCTTTAACCATGCTGTTTCGGTTCTTCTTGCAATCGTGGTTGGTGGCATGTTGGTGCTGTTCCTGATTACTCCGGCGTTCGCCGTTTCCACTGAGCAGTCGCGACGCACACTCGGCTTGGCCGCTGCAACCGGGGCAACACCCGCAGATTTGAAACGCATCGTTACAGCACAAGGACTGGTGGTGGGTCTGGCCGGAGGGTTGCTTGGCTCCGGGCTCGGCTCAATTGCAGGCATTCTTGCGCGAAACTTCATTAACGACGGCTCAAACGCGGCTACGCGGTTTCCCTGGTGGATCCTGCCGGTGGGCATCGGGATGGCGGCGCTTCTGGGCATGCTGGCAACCCTGCTTCCGGCGCGAAGCGCCGCACGGTTGCAACCGGTCGAAGCACTCAAAGACACTCTTGGCTCTCTGCCAAGAGGTGAAACTGGTTCTGCAGCCCGTCGACGGGTGAAGTCAATGGCCGGACCATTCCTCCTTGCCTCCGGTGTCGTGTGCGCAGTCATTTCACGGACGTTGCCCTTACCAGTGACCGATTCCTCACAAAGTGCCCGCGAAAGCGGGCAAAGCATCGGCTTGGTCATGTTCTTCATGATCCTCGCAATACCGCTGACGGTTGTAGGCTTGGTTCGTTGCTTGCATGGCCTGATTGACATGGGTTCCAGACTGGCATCACGATTGCCTGCGTTACCGAGGCTGGCACTGCGTGACGCTGCAGATCACCGCACACGCTTTCTCCCCGCGGCTGCTTGCGTCCTAGTTTCGGTGTGCGCCGCATCATTCTTGGCGGTCAACATCGGTTCGACGGTGTCCAACGAAAATGACCGGACGGGTGCGATGGCGTCCCCTGGCCGGATCGTGCTCGGCGCAAAAGTGCCGGTCAGTGGCGAGTTCGACCGCCTGGTTCTGGAAGATGCCGTACGTGTTCTGGGCAGTAAAGTACCTGTCACTGGGCACGAACCTATTTTTACGGTTCCCAGTGATGGCAAGGTCTTTGTTGGCGCGTTGATGCCGGACTCTACCTCCTGCCCGGATGGGCAAGGACCTAGTACGGCCTCGGCCCTTGAACCTGGTGTTCCGTTGGAATGTGTTGACTATGAACACTCCTTTGTTCCACAGCTGAGCGTGCCGTGGTGGGGCGGCACTGATACTTACATCATGGATGGAAAAGCACTCAGTGCCTCGGGACTGTCTGGGGCTGATGCAGCTGCAGACATCCTGGATGCGGGTGGTGTAGTAGTTAACAATGCGGCGCTGTTGTCCGCAGATGGCACGGTTCGCGTGGCACTATCAGACGATAGAGTTATCGACGAGTCAAACGCCTCCAACACGGTGAGCCTTCGCGGTGCGTTTGTACGGGGCTTCGCACCGCCACTTACAATCTCGGCCAGTACCGCGACAGTGTTGGGCGTTGCAGGGACTGAGTACGTCGGCGAATATGTGCGTACACCAACAACACTTGGAGACCACCAGGTCGCTGATGCCCGCAAAATTATTGAAGACCATACCCAGCTCGTACGGGTGGCTAGCGCTCAATTTGCTCATCCATGGGGGACCACTGCCATGCTCCTGCCACTGGCGTTGCTGGCAATCCTTGCCGTAGCTGCTGCAGCCATTTCACTGCTGTTGGCCCGCACCCAGTCGGTTCGTGACATGGCCACCATGCATGCGGTCGGAGCGACAGGTCCTTTTCTGCGGCGGTTCACCCTCATCCAAGCAGGAGTTGTGTTGCTCGCGGGGCTGCCATTTGGACTGCTGGCCGGCCTCGGACTGGGTTTCTACCAGGTTGCCTGGAACCGGCGTACCGGGGTAGGCGGAGCGTGGCTGGAGACTGTGCCGCTGTGGGGGCCTCAGATTCTTTTGACGCTGGCCGTCATCGGAGCGAGCCTGGTTACTGCCTGGATCATCGGCCGCCCTCCAAGGGAATTCGCCCGGCGTAGCCTGGACTAAGGTTCGCGATTGGGGTGGCATGCCAACGGGAACATGTTGGCGTGCCACCACCGCAGGCCATAGATTTTCGAGTTCATAGCGGCATTTTTGTTTGTTTCGAAGCCGACTGCGCTATCGGTCCAAAGTCCTCTGCACGAAAATAGTGTTCCGCGAACAGATTGCGTTAAGAGTCTGGAATCAGGCGAGTACCTGTTTGAGTAAAGCCTGATACGCGTCGTTGACAAGATCCAAGTGCATTGCCTCATCCAAAGCGAACCAACCGTAATCGTCATGCTCCTGTGGTTCGGCGTTGGTAATCACGCCATCCCACGAAGAGATTCGCCAAATTTCCAGAATGAGATTTTCGTCCTGGCGAGTGGCAAGTAGGTCTTCCGTAGTTGGCTCCGATATTTCTACGTTTAACTCTTCGCGAAGCTCTCGCACAATCGCTTGTCGGCTGTTCTCGGAATCTTCAACGTGGCCTCCTGGAAGATCCCAGACTTTAGGAAATTTGGACCTTGAAGGGGAACGGTGCACAAGTAAGACTTTCCCCGCGCGTACTAGCAATGCGCAGGACACATGGTGTTTCATGAATTCGTCCACGAAATGAGTCTACTGAAGTGAATTACGCGGATATGTCAGGTCTGGCAGGAATAAGCGCAATAAATCTCTATTCGGACCGCACCGGGTCATTCCGAGTATGCATAGAAGTCTATTCATAACCTTGTCCCAAGTGACCTCAGCCAGAAGAATTCCAACCGCTCAATCGTCTGGATCGCCGAAGGTAGCAATGGAACACACCTCGATAAATCTCAGCCGCGATCTACCACGCCCTAAAGTGGGTGAAATCCTGTTCAACCGCCCAACAGATCTGCGCCAGCGGACCGATAAACTGTGTGTCGTGCTGATCAGCTCCGGCTTCCTGGAACCGACCCATTCTGTGTCCACCATTCGTACGCAATGCAAGCAACCGCTATTAGTTTCCTGAACTAGACCACGCTTGTATAGATCAGGGCTGGCGCTGCCGTCTCCAGAGTTTCGAGCTTTTGCATGGCTTCAATGAAATGATCTGTTCGTGTGTGCGCGTCCAGATGCTCTTGAGAGAGCCACCGTTCCGTGAGCATGAGTTCACCAGGATCATCGCGAAGCTGCAGGAGCTCGTAGCTTAGGCATCCGGGCTCTTCACGTGTCGCGGCGATCAGCTCTCTATAGACGCAGAGAGCCTCATCGAGATTCTCCGGCTCAACTGAACATCCCACTAAGACGCTGATCATTCTTCTCCTAGGTTCAAAGACGGCTGGATGATGCTCTGCTGGTACATTCAGCTTCTGAACAAGGCTACCAAGGATGAAGTTTGCCTCGATTGGCCGTGCGCGACTCCTCGCAATTTAGGTTTGCACTTGAAGCAAGTACTGTGTCGGCAAGGGCTCCCCTTGGAAGACACCAAAACCGGTCGATTCCGACGGCTGTTAGAGGTCCGCTCCGCTGGACAGTCCGCTGAGGGCAGCTCAATGCTGAGGAACCGTCGATTCACCTTCGTTCACACACGGCGAGCGATGCTGGCCGGTGAGCGGTCGATCTCCTATTGTTGCAATCTTTTACTGGGAGCAGTGGGGTCATCCGTGGTGCCAGTCTCAAAGTCGAAGAAGAAGGCTAAAGAGGCGAGACTTTCGGCGAGAAAATGAGAATGCGCCGACCGGTTCGTCGAACGAACCGGTCGCGACGACCCATGACAGCACTGGTTCTCCAGTAAGGTATTCCCACGATTTACTCGGCGTCGTGAAGAATTGTGTGGTCAGAAGTACTGATGTCCCCGCAACTGGCCGATTTCGAGAAGTAGCTTGCCCACGCCCACCGGGGTGAACTCTCATAAATAAAAACTGAACGAGCCCGCACTTCGATGAAGAGGGCAATGATACGAGTAACCTTGGTTCCGCTTATGAACAAAATTTTTGATTAGGTTTCATTCCAGGGTTGGATTCAAACAAGTTTGACGGCACACCGAGCTAGCGCATCCTGGGTCACGTTGAGTCAGTTAGGAATGCTGATCAACAATACTGATCAAATCTGCACGGTAGGCTAACCGCATGGGCTTCCAGTGGTCTTGTCGCAGGTTTGAACAAGATTTTTGATCAATCTTCACGAGGGAACCACATCCAATTCAATCAGTGGCCGTTCGGCGGAAATGGCGTGTCTCCACGTGCGTCGGCAAAAGACGCTGTGGAAGTAGGATTGCTGGATGACAATCCCTCAGACACCTTCGGCATTCCCCGTGGCCGAAACCGTCATAGATCTGGCCCTTGTGCGGCGCCTAGTTGCGGAACAAGCTCCGTCGCAATGGGCTCAGCTCCCGGTTAGCTATCTGGCTACGGGCTGGGATAACGAGGTGTATCGGCTTGGGGAAAAACTACTGGTCCGTGTTCCGCGTAGGGCCCTGGCCGCGCAGCTTGCGCAACGAGAATGGTTATGGCTGGGCCGGGCTGCAACCGACAGCGGCTTGGATCTGAGCGCCCCGATGTTTGTCGGGGTTCCTACCGCCGAATATCCGTGGAGTTTTTCCATCTGCCGGTATGTTCCCGGGGCCAGTGCTGCAGGGTTTTCCCGCGAGCAGAGGGACCACTATGCAGGCCAATTGGCAGGTTATCTGCGAACCTTGCACGTGGTGGGCCCGCATGATGCGCCACGCAGCGAGTTCCGGGGACGGCCACTGAGTGAGTTGGATGAGGTGACTCGCGAACGAGTTGAGCAGTTGCCGGTGGCAGAGCGCAATGCAGCACAGGGTATTTGGGAGGCGGGCCTGCAGGTTGCTGATTATGAAGGCGCCGCACGCTGGCTTCACGGCGACCCGCACCCGCACAACACCGTGGTCCAGAGTCGCCAAAGTGGTGTTGAGCTGGCCGCCTTGGTGGACTTTGGTGATCTGTGCGTTGGCGACCCAGCGTCAGATCTTGGGATGTTTTGGCTACATTTTTCGCCCGCGTGCCGCGACAAGGCGCTGGCTGATTACGGGGTGCAGGAGAATTCCGCGGTGTGGCTGCGAGCTCGCGCCTGGGCTCTTCGTTATGCGATGCTGACCGCGCCACTGGGGGACGCGGATCCCTTGGGAAAAATTGGCCGTGAGACTTTGAACCTAATGCTTCGAGACGAAAATTTGCAAGGGCCAAGGCCTGCTTAGCCTTGTACGCAATTGATCTCCGGCGGTGTATCTAGGCAGCATCGATAGCCAAGGACGGTAACTGCTCCATATGCGAGAAGACTGCACTGGCTCCAGCCCGGCGTAGCGTTTCGGGCGAGGTGCTTGTTGGACCGCCCGATGAGTATCCAAACACCGTTGCACCGGCAGCGACCCCGGCAGTGACGCCGGTTGCGGTGTCCTCGATGACCAACGCTAACCGGGGATCAATACCCAGCGAATCGGCGGCCGCCAGATACACATCAGGGGCGGGCTTGCTGCGCGGAAACTCCATGCCGCTAAAAACTCGGTCGTCAAAAAACTTGTCGAGTCCTGTAAGTTTGAGCTGCATTTCCACCTTGGCGCGGTCGGCTCCGGTGACACAGGCAATCCGCGGACCGTAGACCTGCGCTATTGCGTCGACGGCCTGAAAAGAGCCTTCGATGGCTTGCAGCTGGGTGCGCAGCGCAGCATCGCGCCGGGTGCGAAAATCTGTTAGCCAGGCGTCGTCGATGCGTACCCCAGTGTTCTGCAGAATCGGTTCCCACTGATCTTTGAGCGCCTTGCCGATGAAGATCTCCAGGCAGTCTTCCACACTAATATCCCAGCCGTTTTCTTGCAGAATCTCGCGAAGGACCGAGTTTGTGATGAGTTCGGAGTCCACCAAGACTCCATCGCAATCGAAAAGGACTGCTGAGAATTTCTGTTGCACGAAAGGTGACTCCTTGGCGATGGGCAGGTAAGGCTAGGAAACGGGGATCTGGTGCAAGATTCTGGCGAGTGCAGCTAGCTCCGGCTGCTCTTCGGCTTGTTTGAGCACCCGCTCCAAGGTCTTTTCATGGATGGGTTTTGCCCGCTGATAAAGCTCCTGGCCAGCTGGGGTGAGTTCGGTGTAGATGCCGCGGCGGTCATCCGCGCACAACACCCGAGACAGCAGGTTGCGGTATTCAAGGCGTGTGACCAGACGGGTCGTTGCGCTAGGGCTCAACGCCGTTGCACGGGCGAGCTGCGCCATGCGCATGTGCCAGCCATCCTGCCGGCTCAGGGCATCGAGCAGTGTGTATTCGACCACAGAGAGACCTACTTCGGCACCAAGGTCTTTTTCCAGTGCGGCATCGATTAATGAGTGCAATGCTGCCAAAGTTCGCCATCCGCGGGCACGGATTTCGACCGCGTCATCGGCAATGCCCATGGTCGCCTCCTAAGTTAGTTGCTTGCGCAATATAATTGCGTGTGCAACGATTGTTCCTGCTGACGCAATAACAAGCGTCTGCAACTAATCTTTGATCTAGTTTATCAGGAGCTTACGTATGCCGCTCGGACTACTTGCCCTGGCTATAGGAGCCTTCGGCATCGGCCTGACCGAATTTGTCATCATGGGACTGCTGCCCGAGGTGGCCGCCGATTTCGCCGTATCGGAAGCGGCCGCCGGCTGGTTGATTACCGGTTATGCACTGAGTGTGGCGGTTGGCGCCTTGGCGCTCAGCGCGGCAACTGTCCGCCTGCCCCGCAAACCCGTCCTTATGGGTCTGTTGGTGCTGTTCATTCTGGGAAACTCCCTGACTGCGCTGGCCTCCAGCTATGAGCTTGCGATGCTTGGACGCATCATTGCGGCCCTGTGCCACGGCGCATTCTTCGGCATCGGTTCGGTGGTTGCCTCCAAACTGGTTGCACCCGAAAAGAGCGCGCAGGCAATTGCCATCATGTTCACGGGGTTGACTGCGGCCAACGTCCTGGGAGTGCCCTTTGGGACATTCCTTGGACAGCAAGCCGGATGGCGTGCAACCTTCTGGGTGATTTCTGCCATCGGTGTACTCGCGCTGCTGGGCATCATGCTGCTCGTGCCGGTGCTGACTCAGAACACTGCTCAGATTTCGCTGCGTTCTGAGTTCACAGCGTTTGCTTCCGTTCAGGTGTGGTACTCGCTGGGACTAACGATTCTGGCCTTCGGCGGGATGTTCGGCGCCTTCACCTTCATCGCCTATACGCTCACCGACGTTTCAGGTTTTGCCTCAGCTACCGTGCCGTGGCTACTGGTGATCTTCGGTGTGGGCCTATTTGCGGGCAACTGGCTGGGCGGGCGGCTGGCGGATCGAAATATCGATCGCACCTTGACGCTGTTTATCGCAGCGCTACTGATTGTCCTTCTTGGATTTGCCCTGCTCGCCAGCAACAAGCCGGCCACCATCATCGCTCTGCTACTGATGGGCGGTTTCGGCTTCGGAACGGTACCAGCCCTTCAGAGCCGGATCATGCGTTACGCAGGGTCCGCCCCAACCCTGGCCTCCAGCGCGAATATCGGCGCCTTCAACCTTGGTAATGCGCTGGGTGCATGGGCTGGAGGTCTTGGCATCAGCGCAGGACTCGGCTACACCTCGCCGATCTGGATCGGAGCCGCACTGACCGGCACCGCATTGTTGCTCATACTTGCCGCGGCCGCCTCTGCACGGAAGCAGGAACAGAGTGCGGCAATTCCGCAACCGGTGTCGGCCAGCTAGGCCATCAAATTTTCACCCATTTATCAATACTTTTCAGGAGAGCCCAATGTCCACCATGATTCCCACTGTCACCTTGAACAACGGCTTGGAAATGCCGCAGGTCGGCTTCGGAGTTTTCCAAGTCGGCAACGAGGAAACAACCGCTGCCGTAACCGCCGCGCTTGAAGTTGGCTACCGTAGCATCGACACCGCGGCCATCTATGGCAATGAAGAAGGAGTGGGTCGAGCCGTGGCCCAGTCCGCAATCGCCCGCGAAGATCTGTTCATCACCTCAAAATTGTGGATCTCTGAGATGGGCTACGACGCAACGCTTGAAGCCTTTGAAGACAGCCTCGAGCGGCTCGGGTTGGATTACCTGGACCTATATTTGATTCACTGGCCAGCACCGCAGAATGATTTGTACATCCAGTCTTGGAAAGCTTTGGAAAAGCTCTACGCCCAGGGCAAGGTCCGTGCCATTGGAGTTTCGAATTTCCAAGCGGAACACCTCAACAGGCTGATTTCCGCCACGGACATCATCCCGGCAGTAAACCAAGTCGAACTGCACCCTGCATTGCAGAACCGAGAAGTGCAGGCCGCAAACGCAGAGCACGGTGTGATAACCGAAGCGTGGAGCCCCCTGGCGCAGGGCGCTCTGCTCAGTGATGAAACGATTCTAGGTATCGCGAAGGCGCACCAGGTCAGTGCGGCTCAGGTGATCTTGCGGTGGCACCTGCAGGAAGACCGAGTGATCATCCCGAAGTCCGTGACACCCTCCCGAATCTCCGCCAACCTGGAGTTGTTCGGATTTGAACTGACGGCTGGAGAATTGGACTCTATCAACGCGCTTGAACGTGATGGCCGCACCGGACCGAACCCTGATCAATTCAACGGCTAGTCACCGGAAAACATACTGCCCGCCTTCTGCTCGAAGGCGGGCAGTTTCCGTCATTGAATGATCTCAAGAACGAGATGCGATTCGACGGTCCAGCTCGTTGCGAACCTGCGGCCATTCTGCCTTGAGAATCGAGAACACTACGGTGTCGCGCAATGAACCATCAGGCGTGCGCGAATGAGCCCGCAGCACACCGTCTTGTTTAGCGCCCAGCCGGCTAATCGCGGTTCGCGACTGGAAATTCATCCAGTGCGTGGTGAAGACTACCACCTCGCAGTTCAACGTTTCGAAGGCATAACCCAGCAAGAGACGTTTGCTTTGCGCGTTGCTCCCACTGCCTTGGGCGCTCGCCGCATTCCAGGTGTAGCCGATTTCTACCCGTGGCAGATCGAGGTCGATACCGCAGAAGGTGGTCATACCGATGACCTTTCCTGGTTCGCCCGTAACCGGATCATTGAGTCGAGTGGTGAAGGCCAGCATGGACCCTTCTGCCTGCATCCGCAGGCGTTTGCGGATTTCATCACGCATGTTTTCCGGGCGCGGAACCAGTGTGTACCAAAGATTCCACAGTTCACCGTCGCTGGCTGCCAGTACAAGGTCGTCGTGGTGCTCTTCGCTCAGCGGTTCGAGGGTCACGTTTGGGCCGCGGAGTGTGAGTGGTTCGAGGAATTCCATGCGAACACTGTACGGTACGGCATGCCTTGAACGCACCTGCGAAGGGTGGTGTCCTCTTCGAGGAGGTTCGCCGTTCAGTAATCTGTCCGAGCCTACCGTGTGTCCGACGGTTGATCTTTGGCTGAACCATGGCGCGTTAACATTTTTGCTCCGCCTGCAGCTGCAACCGTGCACACGATGGCCAGCGCACCCAGACCCAGTGGCAGGCTGGCCGCGCCAGCAACAAGCCCAACAATGATGGGGCCGCCAGCATCTCCAACCTCTCGCCCCAGCTCTGCGCTACCCATGGTGCGTCCCATCCGTTCGGGCGGTGTGGTGGTTGCCAAACGTGCGAACCCTAGCGGCGTAATCAGGCCGACTCCCAAACCGACAGCCACGGAACTCAGAACGATGATTGGCAAAGACGGCGCAAGAGCGAGCAACGAAACCGCAATGATCAGGAGGGTCGCCCCGGCGAACATGAGTGTATTGACGTGTTGTGGAGCTGCGTCATGCAGCCGACCGACCCGTGGCTGCACTAGCGCCGAGACAACGGCAAGGACACTGACTGCGCCCATTCCTACCAACGGATCCAAACCCAACTGTGCACCGAGCAACGGGATGAAGCCCACCGCCACACCGAGAACACCGGTGGCTACGGCCAATAAAAGAACTGGACCAAGGAAAACGGAGGCCGTGGATTGTTTGAACATTTCAGCCAGGGTTGCCCGATGTTTGGGAAGAACCGGTACCGAGGGCATGGCAATTGCCGTCCAGATTGCTGCGCCGAAGGACAACACGGCCAGGGACAAGAACAGCGCCGGCAGACCTGCCCAGATGATCAGTGCGGCTCCAAGCAGCGGGCCACCGGCATAGCCAAGCCCCTTCCACGATCCGTACTTGCCGAAATAGCGGCCCGCAAGCGACGGCCCCACCAAACGTGCGACCGCAGAAGACGAGGCGGGGGAGAATCCGGCCGCGGCCGCTCCTTGAACCAAACGTGCCACTGCGAGCAACACCGGGGTGGAAGCAAAAACGCCCAGCAGCGAGGCCGCTGCAAAAACCAACAAGCCGCCGACGATCACCGGCTTCACACCGATGCGGTCACTGAGCGCGCCGAATACCGGTTTCAGGATGACCTCGGCAATGTCGTAGGTCGCCAAGATCAAACCAAGCGCGACAAACGACAAGCCGATGTTTTCCGTTTCAGTGCCCAACGCGGCGGCGACACCATGGGCGCCGAACGCGGTCGTGAAACCCGCCAAATACAGCGGACCAAGTCCGCCCCGATATTCATTCACGCTCCCAGCGTAGCGACTGGGGTGTGAGCGAACGAGTTCATATTGCGGGAAATATCCGTGAAATATGGGACTGTTACCTTGTTCCCATGACGTTACGTATCGAGCGAGCGGATTTCCAAGACCCAAGTCTTCGTGCCTTCCTCGCCGCCCACCACGCAGATATGGCACCCCAATCTCCTGCCGAGTCCCAGCACGCCCTGGGCCTGGAAGCCTTGAGACAACCGGGCGTCAGGCTTTGGGTGGGATGGATCGGCGAGCAATTGGTAGCCACCTGCGCGCTGGCCCACTTGGCCCCGGGGCATGAGGAACTCAAAAGTATGCGCACCGACCCGGAACTGCGCGGGCGAGGTATCGCTTCAAAAATGCTGGAGCACACTATCACCGAGGCAGTCTCACGCGGGGTTAAACAAATCTCGCTTGAAACTGGGTCCGTCGAGTTTTTCGCCTCCGCGCGCAGGCTTTATGCCGCGAACGGATTCAGTCCCTGTGAGCCGTTCGGCTCCTATACCCACGACCCATACAGCACCTACATGTCTCTATCGTTGGACTCCTCGGCTTCCTAGGGTCAAAAATTAACTAACACGGCAGTGAATCCGGAAGCATCCGTGGGGTAGTGGCGACGGCTCCGATCTCATTGGTTCCGCGGTAAGCCCGGCAAATTCCCAGCCCGCGTGCTGCGAGGTTGGACTGGATCTGTCGCAACGAATCTGGGGCGAAGCCCTGCCACTGCATGTGCATCAGGACTGTGTCGCCAGCGCGTGCCGCCGAGGCACGAGAGACAATGACCGATTTGTTCTGGACTTCCCAATCTCGGGTGTCAACGGTCCAAGTCCAGATCCTCATTCCGATGCGCCCATAGGCACAGCGGGCCTCCGCGTCCAGGGCGCCGAAGGGTGGACGGCCCCAATTGGTGCGTACTGCTGCGCCAAGCAGTTCGCTTTGCGCAGCAGTGCAACTCAGTGTGCTCAAATCACGGTGGTTGGCTGAATGGTTGATAACCCACTGTCCCTTGGCTCGGGCCCGGGCCGCAATGTCGGTCCCATAGCGGCTGCTGAATGAGGACAGGCAAGCTCCGGTTGGGGCTAGAACCATACCGATATTGTTGGCCGCCGCGAAGTTTACTGCCGCATCAAAAGCGGACAGCGTCAGCGGGCAATCATCGAAGGTCAGGACCACTCGCGATCCAAGATTCGGTCCGCGTGTTTGAGTCGTGGACGGAGCGGTTCGCGCCAAATAGGAACCGCTGGCCCACCCGGTATGCCCCATGTAGGTGACCTTGTACCATCCATTGCTGGCGCGGGCCGAGACATCAACCCTCGCTCCGCGCGGCATTTCGATGATGATGCTGTAAGCCGTGCTGCTTCCGGTGCGAAGGTTTAGTTCATCCTGGGTGTAGAGCTGTGGGGGCAATGACTGCGCGGTGGCCTTGAGATAGGCGCCGTTCGCCCACCCGGTATAAGTTTTGTATACGACCTGATACCAGCCGTTGCTCGCGCGACTGAGTACGGAGACTACCGAGCCCTCGGGCATGGCGGCAACGATTCCATAGGAGACGCTGCTACCCAGCCGGAGATTTAGCTCATCCAGTGTCACCATGACTGTGGGCAAGGAAACTGCGGTGCGCGAGACCTGGGTGGCGGAGATGGGGGCGATCTGCGGCTGTGGTGAGTAGTCTGCGGAAGTCCCTGCGAAGCTCATGCCGAACCCCCACAGCGCACAGCTCAGTGCCGTGGCCAACGCGATGGTGCGGATGCGGAGATTCATGAGAATCGCCCCCAAACAAGTGGCCGCTTCAGCCGAGAATATGATGTTTCATTATGGGCCTGCGCACCCCTGCCCACAAGCTTTGGAAGGTGTTAAAAAGCTGAGAAAAATGGTCCCTGAGCGATGTGCATTGAGCCTAGTCAATGCTGTTATTTCTGATCCTCTCGGCAGTCCTTGAAGCGGATGTTGGCCTGGGTGATCCTCTAGGCCCCCACGAGCGTTTGGATGCTTTGCCGAATGGCTTGAACGACGTCCATCACTGGTTCTCGGTGAAGGTGTTCAGCCCGGATGAGAACGTCGATTTGTCGCCCGGAAACCAATCCCTTGATTGGTCGTAAAGTCACCGTATCGCTCAGTGATTTTCGTGCGGTGTAGCGGGGGAGGATTCCAAGGCACCCGCTGGCCTCGACAAGCGAGCCTGCGGTGGCGTAATCGTTGACACGGTGCTCAATGGTCGGAGCGCTTCCGGCTAGGGCGGCGATGGTTTCCAACACATCGGCGGGGGAGTAGCCCGAACGCGAAACCACCCAACGTTCTCCTATGAGCTGTTTGGGGGAGAGCTCGTCAAACACGGCCAATGGATGGTCCTGGTGAAGTGCAATATCCAGCGGCTCGAAGGCCAACGGAATCACCGCGATATGGTGTTGCGGCCAGGGTGCGGTGTGCGGCATACGGTGTGCCAGTACCAGGTCGTAGGCTGAGGTCAGGGCCGGGAAATCCTGCTGAGACACATCTTCGTCAGAAAACCTCAAGGGAGGCAGCTGACGTTCTCTCCAGTTGAGTAGTGGAGCGAAAACCGTCTGGCCGATGGAGTGGAACCCGGCAATCTTAATCGGTGTTTGCCGGTCTTGATCCTGGGCCTGAATTCTCGCCGAGGCCTCGGCCAGGGTTGACGCGACCTGGGCTGCTGCGGAGGCCAGCATTTTCCCTTCGGTTGTCAGCACCAGTCGACGGCCGTCTTTGGTAGTTAACGGGGCGGTGAATCCACGCTGCAACTGGGCAAGGTGCTGTGAAACGGCCGAAGGGGAGACGTACAGTGCTTTGGCCACCGCGTTGACGCTTCCAAGATCCGCTAGTTCACGCAGGATCTTCAGCTGATGTAATTCCATGAAGTAAATACTAAATCGTCAGATCAGAATTTCGATGATCAACTAAGGTGTCAATCGTGGCGGCTCGGTGCGACACTTGAACTAATCCCACAATTCGTGCGCACAACACAGCTTGTTGATCAAAGGACTCCCTGATGAAAGCCCTATACAAGTCCGGACCCCACGCCGGTTTGGAACTCGTTGAACGTCCTATGCCGGAAATCGGTGTTCACGACGTTTTGATCCGTGTCATGACCACTGGCATCTGCGGAACTGACCTGCATATTGAGGCCTATGACGAAGCCGCCAAGGCCATGATCAATACCCCTCTGGTACCCGGCCACGAGTTCTACGGCGAGGTCGTGGAA
This sequence comes from Glutamicibacter sp. NPDC087344, assembly GCF_044744225.1. NCBI lineage: Bacteria > Bacillati > Actinomycetota > Actinomycetes > Micrococcales > Micrococcaceae > Glutamicibacter > Glutamicibacter sp. NPDC087344. The sequence goes on from NZ_JBIUXY010000003.1 coordinate 219,018, forward strand.
GTTGGCGACTACGTGCACAACGTCGCGGTTGGTGAACGTGTGTCCGGTGAAGGCCACGTGGTGTGTGGTTTGTGCCGAAACTGCCGAGCGGGCCGCAAACAGATGTGCATCAACGTCAGCTCGGTCGGTGTGCAACGTGACGGGGCATTCGCCGAGTACGTCTCCATCCCGGAAAGCAATGTGTACGTGCATCGTGACGAACGCATTACCCCGCTGTTGGGTGCGATCTTTGATCCTTTTGGCAATGCGGTGCATACCGCTTTGCAATTCCCCATGGTCGGCGAAGATGTGCTAATTACCGGCGCTGGCCCGATTGGTCTGATGGCAGCCGCGGTGGCCCGTCACATCGGCGCCCGAAAGATCGCCATCACCGATATTTCCGAGCAGCGTTTGGACTTGGCTAAAACCATGGGCATTGACCTGGCGGTCAACGTGGCCCGGCAACGAATCAAGGATGCCCAAAATGAATTGGGCATGATTGAAGGTTTCGATTACGGCATGGAAATGTCTGGTCATAAGACCGCCCTGCCGGAAATGATTGAAAACATGAACCACGGTGGCAAGATCTGCATGCTGGGATTGCCGAGCGAATCCATTGATATCAACTGGGGCAAAGTGGTCACCCACATGTTGACCATGCGCGGTATTTACGGCCGCGAAATGTTTGAAACCTGGTACGCCATGAGCGCCATGCTGACCAGCTCCGAACTGATGCGTGAGCGCATCTCCTCGGTAGTCACCGACTTCCTGCCGGCCACCGAATGGCGACAGGGCTTCGAATCGGCGCGCGGTGGCCACGGCGGCAAGGTTGTACTGGACTGGTCCGTTTTCAACGGCTAAAAATTTCACGGATCAACAAGGAGTAATTGGGAATGTATACCGACCTCAAAAATCAGCTTGCCGGGGAACTGGACGAGTTACGGACAGCTGGACTGTTTAAGGCTGAACGCCACATCGATTCGGCACAGTCCGCCTCGATCCTGGCCGGATCGCTGGGCCAAGATGCGCGCAAGGTACTGAACTTCTGCGCCAACAACTACCTCGGGCTAGCCGATGATCCGCGGATCATCGCGGCCGCCAAGCAGGCCATGGACGAGCGTGGATTCGGAATGGCTTCGGTTCGTTTTATTTGCGGTACCCAAGACCTGCACCTAGAGCTTGAAACCGCGGTGTCCCAGTTTTTGGGTACCGAAGACACCATCTTGTTCTCCAGTTGTTTTGATGCAAATGGGGGTGTTTTTGAATCACTGTTTGGTCCGCAGGACGCCATCATTTCCGATACCTTAAACCACGCGTCAATCATTGACGGCATCCGCCTTTCCAAGGCCGCTCGCTTCCGTTACGCGAACCAAGACATGGCTGATTTGGAAGTGCAGCTGAAAGCCGTTGCCGCACTGAACGATGGGGCCGGTGCGCGCCGCACCATAATCGTCACCGACGGCATCTTTTCCATGGACGGGTACATCGCCCCATTGGAAGCGATCTGCGACCTGGCTGAACAGTACAACGCGCTGGTAATGGTTGATGATTCACATGCCGTGGGGTTCATGGGTGCCACCGGAGCGGGCACCCCTGAGCATGCTGGTGTGTCAGACCGGGTAGACATCTACACGGGCACCTTTGGCAAGGCCTTGGGCGGTGCCTCGGGTGGTTACGTGTCCGGCCGCGGTGAGATCGTTGCAATGCTGCGCCAGAAGGCCCGGCCCTACCTGTTTTCCAATTCTCTGGCACCGGCCATCGTCGCCGCAACGCTGAAGGCATTGGAACTGGTGGAAGCTTCGGGCGAGCTGCGAGAGAAACTCTTCGCCAACGCCGCCCTCTTCCGTCGCCGGATGAGCGAGGAAGGTTTTGACCTGCTGGACGGCGAACACGCCATTGTTCCGGTCATGTTCGGCGATGCTGTGAAGGCCGCAGAAGTCGCGGGCAAGATGCTTGAGCACGGTGTTTACGTGACCGCGTTCAGTTTCCCGGTAGTGCCGAAGGGAGCCGCACGCATTCGTGTTCAGCTCTCCGCCGCGCATTCGGCCGAGGATATTGAGGCCTGCGTGCAGGCATTCGTTGCCAGCCGCTAAAAACCCGGGCTTGGCCCGCATTAACCCGTGCGAGACGGGTTAATGCAGGCCAAGCCTGTTTAACGACGTTGAATGCGCAAGGGGATTAGGGCAGATCCAGTGAGATTAAGGCCATGAAGCCACGACCGCTAATGCGCGGCGAATCGTCTTCTCCGCCAATCACGGTGTCCCGAAGCTCCAGCTCCGACTCTGAATCCTCGCGGAGCACGCTGGCCTTGCCCTGCAGCAACACGCCAAACTGGGAGCCGAACAGGTACTGTTCACGTTTTTTGGACAGCTCCACAATACGAACATTGCCGCGTACCTTGTCACTACGGGTGATCAAGTTCAAGGCCAAGATTTCTCCCGTAGGCAATGAAGCGGAGGTAGAGGCCGCGCCGGCGAACTTGAATGGGCGATAGATCTCTAGCCCGTGCGAGATGCCATCAACGGTTAATTCAAGGAGTTCACCAGCAACGACCGTGAGCGTGCGTTCGCATCCGGGATAGGGGGTGAACTCTCCGGACTTCTCATTGGAAGCCACTGAGATTCTCCACTGCCAGTCCGCATCCGTTGCTGGTGCCAGTGAGCCATCCGCGAGGAGAGAACCCTTGGCAATTTCCCGGATCTGTCCTTGGGCTGCGCCCCACGGTTTTTTGGGGCAGGACGCTAACCGGATCTGGGTTCCGGTAGCCAGCGAGGTGTTGGTTTGGCTCATGAATCGAGCTTATTCGTTTACGGGCCCGATGGCATTAAATGACACTGTCAAGGAAATCGGGAGCCTTTTTGTCCAAGACAGCTTCTGCCACGTAGGTGCGGCGGTGCCGCGACCACGTGAGGTGACGGCGGTCGAGCCGCGCTTGAACTCGCCTCCGGGTGGTTTGACGCGTCGGGATCAAGCTCGGGAAACTGATGAGCTGGTCGGGTGGAAGGTCAATGTGTGGCAGCAGAGCCGCGATGAGCACCGGTATGCCATTTTGGATGCGGTGAGAGTGTTTGTCGTTTCTACCGGACAGATGCCCCATTACAAGACCTTCGCCTCCGTGCATGAACACCGGCTCGGGGTCTGGTTACATCATCAGCATCAAGCTCGCACGGAGAACACTTTGGAGTCCTGGCGGTTGGCTGCGCTGAATGATGCCGTGCCGGGGTGGCATAGACGCAGTTGAGTAGTCGGTGCTCGATCAACCGCTGTCGGCGTCTGCGTCCATTTGCCGGCGGGTTCACCAAGCAATTTTCGAGGTGGTGTCGAGTGGGTTCCTCGTGGTGGATTGAGCCAGCACTAGGTCATCAGCCTCATGCGCGGGAGTCGGGAAAAACCAGTCCGGTGCGTTCTTCTGCCTCAATGATCGTGACTTGGTAGACTCGAAACTCGTCCAAGGCCATAAGCACTCACAGCCGGTCCAGATCCTGCGTGAGTAGGAATGCTCGGGCTGTGAGTTTTTCGTTTTGTTCAAATAGGATGATTTTCCAGTATTCGGCCGGGATTTGGTAGCTGCGGTAGTGCTGGTCTTCGTTTGTGAGGACGGTCCCGGCGAAGTCACTGGCGCGTGTAAGCCCAAGCACCGCAGGCAAGAGTTTCTCGCGTTCTTGCGCCAAGTAGGGCGAGCCTACCCGGATCAAGAGTTGCATTTAGTGATGGACAACTACGCGACTTATAAGACCCAGGAAGTTAAGGAATGGCTGAAGAGTCATCCGAAGGTCAGTGTGCACTTCACTCCGACCAGTGGCTCGTGGCTGAACCTGGTGGAGGTCTGGTTTGGGATTATCGACCGGCAGGCGATTGAGCGTGGGACTTTCACGAGTGTGAAGGATTTGAATGCAAAGATCCGGGCGTTTATTAGTGGGTGGAATCAGCGGAAGCATCCGTTTGTCTGGACGAAGACTGCTGAGCAGGTTTTGGCGAAGGCGAATCCTTTAGGAACTTCAAAAACGGACCACTAGAGCCTGTCAGGTTGATTGTGTAAGACCCCTAGTCAATTCATAGAAAGAAACTAGGAAAAAACACGAAATGACCATCCAGAAAGACCAAGCCGAACAGAGCATGGAAAACGCCGCAGACATCGCCGAGAAGATCGCCACGCTCGGCTCCATGGATGCCGTCAAGGAATCCGGGGCCTTCGACGAACTCATGGGATTCATCGACCGCGGAGAAATCCAGCTCGACGGCAAAGACGGATTCATCCAACAGATCATCCGCGCCGGACTGGAACGGGGTCTGAAATCCGAGCTGAGCAGCCATCTGGGCTACGAACAAGGCGAAAGCCACGGGCGGTTTCTCCCGAACTCCCGCAACGGGTCCTACCCGAAGACCGTGTCCACGATCGCCGGGGACATCGACCTGCAGGTCCCACGGGACCGGGCCGTCACATTCACCCCGACCCTGGTGCCCAAAGGATCACGCCGTACCGGCGGCCTGGATGAAATGATCATTTCCCTCTACGCCGGAGGCATGACGGTGCGGGATATCGCCTACCACTTGGAAACCACGGTCCGCACCCAGCTATCCCACGACACGATTTCCAAGATCACCGACGAAGTGCTCGAGGAAGCCGCGGCCTGGCAGGACCTCCCGCTCGAAGAGTTCTACCCGATCCTTTACCTGGACGCCATCGTCGTGAAAGTCCGCGACGGGCACCAGGTGCGCAACAAGGCCGCGCATATGGCCATCGGCGTCACCGTGGAAGGCATCAAGCACGTGTTGGGCCTGTGGGTCACCGAGAATGAGGGCGCGAAGTTCTGGGCCCAGGTCTGCGCCCAACTGGCCAACCGCGGAGTGAAAGACGTGCTGATTGCCTGCTGCGATGGCCTGACTGGTTTCCCCGAGGCGATCGAAGCAACGTGGGCGAAGGCGACCGTGCAGACCTGCGTAGTGCACCTGATCCGCGCGGCGAACCGGTTCGTCTCCTATGGGGACCGCAAGACGGTCAGTGCGCAGTTGAAGACGATTTATACCGCGCCGAGCATCGAATCCGCAGCCCAGGCCCTGGACGATTTCGAAGCGTCCGAGCTGGGGCGGAAGTATCCGTCAGCGGTGGCAACGTGGCGCAACGTGAGGGAACGATTTACCCCGTTCCTCGCGTTTCCCCCGGAGCTGAGGAAGGTCATTTACACGACCAATGCGATTGAGTCGATGAACTACCAGCTGCGCAAAGTCACCAAGTCCCGGGGCCTTTTCCCCTCGGACACGGCGGCGGTGAAGATGCTATGGCTAGCGATCTGCAATATCGAGGACAAACGGGCCCGGGAGCGGGTCAAGGATGCGCAGAAGAAGGGCCGCACCCCGCGTGCCGGCGCCGGAGCGCATCTGATGGAAGGGGCCGGGACGAACGGCTGGAAGCAAGCATTGCAGCAGCTGGCGATGGCGTGCCCGGAACGCATTGAACCGTATTTGAAGTAAGTACTACGACCCCTGAATAACGGAGTTGACTAGTGGTTTACACAAACGAACTGACAGGCTCAATCAACCTATTGCCAACATTATTTTCTCCACGAGCAACAAAGTACCCAGCGCTATCATCACCACTCCGCTAGTGATGGTGACCCATCGAGCTGCACGAGGCTTTCGGCTCAACACCGTATTGGCCCCGTAACCAACGGCAAAATAGACCAAAGCACAATTGGCCACGTGCACTGCCCCAAGCGAAACGATTTGCAGGCCTATCGACCACGAAGCATCAGTGCTCGTGAACTGTGGCAGCAGGGCAAGAAACAGGAGCATAACTTTCGGGTTCAACAAGCTAATGCCTATCCCCTTAGCAAACAGCCTGTTTCCCCCAGACAGTGTTCCTTCGGCATTGATCGGAGATGCTGCGAGATTCCTCAAGGCCTGGATGCCCAGCACAATCAAATACATCGCCCCAATCAAAGTCAAGCAGGTCATCGCTAGATCCGAGGCAACAACGACTGCCGCCACGCCTGCAGCTACCACCAATACTGCGCAAATATGACCTATCAGCATGCCGGACACCGCGGGAAAAACAGTCGTTCGTTGCCTAACTCCTGACGAAATGGCATATGCCCAGTCAGCCCCCGGAGTCAGGACGAACAACATTGAAACGCCCCAGAATGCCCACGCTAACCCTATTTCCATCTGATGCCTTCCATCGCAATCTTGTCTTGTTGCAAGAATATTCGAATTTTGACGCAATATGTTTCGAAAATTTTGCGAATCTTGGATACAGAGAGGATACTTTTCTGAATGGATGAACTTGACCGGGAGATTCTCTCTCAACTGCAAATTGATGGTCGAGCCACGATGACAGATGTGGCGCAAAAAGTAGGCTTAAGCCTGTCCGCCTGCCACCGACGCTTCCGCGACCTCGAAGCATCGGGAGTGATTCAAGGATTCAGCGTCGACCTAGACCTCGACCTGCTGGGTCTGCCCTTCGAAGCCTTAGTGTTCGTCACCATGCGTGCTGGTGATGGTAACGCTGTAGCGGCTTTTGAAGCCGCGGTCGCGAAAATACCAAATGTTGTCCAAGCGCATCGCCTTTTCGGAGAACCGGATTACCAGCTTTTTGTCGCCGTCGAGTCGAAACAGCACTATCAAACCCTTTATGACCAGCAACTTTCACTCCTACCAGGAGCGCAGCGACTGACCTCCACCTTAGTGATGAAAACTGTCGTCGACCATCATGCGCCGGTCTAACCCACCTCTTTGCAAGTGAAGCTAACCCCAAAGCCACCTGCCAAACGAAAGGCAAACCACCAATGGATTCACGCGAATTGCAGCGTCTCTACCTGGATCTGACAACACCGCATGTCGCAGATGCAGTCATGCGCTTAGGCATCCCCGTACGCCAGGCGCCCGCTGGGTTGAACGCACTTTGGTCAGAAACCCACATCGTTGGCCGAGTTCTTCCAGCTCAACACGCTGGAAGCGTTGATGTATTCCTGGAAGCTATCGACAACTCTTGCCCGGGAGATGTCCTAATCGTCGACAATTCAGGACGCACAGATGAAGCATGCGTTGGAGATCTGGTGACGCTCGAAGCATCCCACGCCGGACTGGCAGGCATTGCCATCTGGGGCTTGCACCGCGATTCCCGTGAACTACGCGCAATTCGCCTTCCGATTTTCAGCATGGGAACTTTGCCTGCGGGTCCGCAGCGTCTGGAACCTCAATCGGAAACCGCAATTGCTCAAGCAAGGTTTGGGGACTTCACGGTAACTCCCGATGACTTCGTGTTGGGCGATGACGACGGACTTCTGGCCATGCCACTAGAACGAGCAGCTGACATTGCAGAGGTTGCCGTGGCCATTCGGGAGACCGAACGCCGCCAGGCTTCCTTCATGCGATCTGGAACCAGTTTGCGCGAGCAAGCCCGATTTGCTGACTTCCTGTCCGCCCGCGAAAGTGAGGGCATCACGTTTCGCCAGCATCTGCGCAGAATCGGCGGCGAAATTGAGGAATAGCAACTGATCGCTTTCCCGGGGCTTTAGCTAGACTCTGCATCTGTGTCTGTAGGTGGACCTCAGGATATTAATACGATCGATTGCGAAATCATGGAGAACTTCGAAACAACGGTAGCCGCGTTGCGGGTGGCTGAAGTTCGTCGGGTCCACGGGGCGCCCGATTATTTTTTCACGGTTCATGTTCCAGATGGGATGCCTACGAGCGCTTTCAAGCGGAGGGGTGTGGCGCAATACCTCGCATCTGACCATGAAGCTCGTCAAAGGGCGTACCTGAATTGCGATCCGCTTTCCCGTAAACGATCGTTTCTGGACCCATCACTCGTTGATCTTGATTATTTCAGTTCAACTGCTGGAGTATCTCTGAATACTCGACCACGAATGAAGATCAACGCCACAACAGCCCCGATGATCGTCAAAAGATTCGCAGGGCCGGCCAACTCAAGAAAAACATTCTGTGTCACACCGGCCTGATCAATGCCGCCAGAGGCAAGCATGAGCGTAGGGTCGGTCAGCCCATGAATGAGCATTGGCCAGATCAAGTACCCGGTCACCCGCAATGTCAGGTACATGAGCATGCCAAACGCAAGCGTGTAGCCAACCGTTCCCAGGACAGTCAAGAGCGACATCCCTGAGAAGAGGTTAGCCGTGTGTAACAACGCAAAAACGAGAGAGGACAACACCGCTACACTCCATTCACCCAAACCGGCCTCGCGTAAGATCTTGACTGCAATACCACGGGTAAGGATTTCTTCGGTGAATCCTACTAACAGACCAGTTGCCAAGGTCAGCATGACGACGCTGGGCAAGTATGTTCCGTAATCAATACCGAATAGCCTCAAGGCAATGGCCAGTACGGGGATCGCGGGGCCTAGCCACATCCACCATCGGCCTTTTACAGGTTGCCGTTTAAAGAGGTCGCCAAACCAGCTGAGTGACGCGACGAACGCACTGAGCAATATCGCACCAATAAGCAACCCGAAGGTCAACCCGAAGAATACGCCCGTCGGTGAATCGAAAATATTATCCAGATTGACTTGGGTTGGAGAGATTATCCCGCTGACCCAACCGGCTCCGAGATATAAGCCAAGGTAAACGATGGCAATCAAAAAGGCTTTCCACCATCTGCCTTTATTCCAAAACTCTTTCCAAGCGCCTGTAGAAATTGATGCCATCGGGTTCATTCTCCTTCGTTTGGCCCGTATACCATGAGTTGATCAACGTTCTGGATACTACAACACTACGTGAAGTGGTTCTGTGAATCTACAGATCAGCGTCGATAAGTAGTGGCAGCAAAGTGAGAGTTCATTTTCGCCGAAACCCAGAAACGGCCGTTTTTGAAATGATCAGGGAACCCCGGTGACGCGCCAGTGTTTTCGTTTCAAAAACGCCTTTCACATCCGGAATGCTCGTGGACTTCCTGCAATTGTTCTATTCAAAGGTTTCAAATAGTGGCGTAGCTTAGTGCCATGACAGGTTGGGACGTCTCGCGGCACCCGGAATGGGATATGATGTATGCCGCCGGCCAGACGGTGCGTGAAATCGCCGACCGATGCCATGCCAACGTGGCGGCCATCCACCTGCATCTACGCGTCAAGGAAAAGCACTCGCCTGGACTATACGCCAACCATGCCGCGGCCTTGGCTGACCTGGATCGAGATCGACCGTCCACTCGGTGGCGGCAACACCTCACCGAAGCGCTGGCCTTCCAAGAAACCCACCATCGGCTGCCCAGCAGCACCGCTGGGGGAGTGGAGTTTTCATTGGCAAAGTGGGTCGGCCTGCAACGCAATGCCTATCGCAAGGGTTCCATGTTGGCGACGAAGATTGTTCTGCTTGACCAGCTGGAGGGCTGGAAGGTGGATGTGCCGCAGCAACGCCGCGATGAGCACTGGAAAGGCATGCTAGCCTCGATGTTTCATGAAGCAGTCCGAAAAGCACCGCATTAACCTACGACATTGGATAAACCCCACTCGGCGGCACCGCGATGAAGGCACAACCAAGGGCCCGGCCCTCAGGTCGGGCCAACAAAATCGTGTTCTTCCACTGAACACCGGGATACGCTTTGTTTGGGGCTTTCAAATTCCAATGAGCGGACCGGGACCAAGCTGCCAGACTCAGGCTTACAACAGCATTCCAACATGACTCCCGTGAACATTGACATGTTTCCGCAAGGCCCTCAGCCGGGTCAATGCCTGTGCAAGCAAACTTGCTTCATGCGTCGTCGCATAAAAACAGATCCTCATCTGATGCGCATTTTTCACCGCTTTCGTCGCGATCGCGAACAGCCTGGCGCGTAGCTTCTTCGGCTCCCACCTGGCCGCCTGAGGCCTCTGAAGGCCAAGTAACTGCTTATACACGGTCACCTGGCCAGCGAGGAACGCGATACGGGTCCACCGCTCATTCTTCACCCACTGCTGATACGGAAGATTACGCGGCCCAATATCCTTCGCGTTACGGCTCCCTTCTTCGCACCTGGTCCTGGCTCGATGCCGCTGATCGAGCACCGCCATGTCCGGGTGGCGCTGATTCGTCAGGAAAAACGTGTACCGGAAACTACCAGCCAGCGCCGGGGCGAACAACGTGTCTTGATTGCGTAGCTGCTTGTGAGTCTGCCGGGCTCCAGGATGCAAAGGCTATCGACGTATGAACAACCTCGCCCCTTGGGGATACCTCTCCAACGCGTCGCCCATCAGCAAGGTATCTCCGCGACGTGACGTTTGGTTTGTTTGCGGCCGTGGTCATCACCGGTCACGTCCCACGCCTTCTTCGGCAAAGCTTCCACCGCGGCCTTGGTTGGTACGGTTTCAGCGTACGTGACCGACAACTGATAGCCACGGCCTGGGGCGGTCAGCCAGGAGAGGTACTCGTAGGTGCAGCCTGCCGTATCGGTACGGAACAGGATCTTCTTACCCCGAGGATGATTTGATGGCAGTGCATTCACTACCATGGCCGAGAGCTGGGTATGGTCTTTCGCAGTGTTCGAACCAGCGGTGCCGGTGCGCTGCAAAAACGCGAGGGGTTCTCCGGTGGCTTTCGCCCCGTAGTCCACGAACACGAGTAACGGGTGGTGCCCGTAGGTGCCTTTCCAGATGCCGGAGGCTCCGTCTTTATCCTCGCTGTGGGCGATGATGACCGTTGCGTCCAGGTCGATGGTCAGCGGATTGCGGTCACTGACCTGGTGTATGGGTGAGCGTTCCCTGGCCAATTCCCATGCCTTGGTGTGGTCGGCTTTGACTGCTGTGGTGAAAGCATTGACTGCGCCTGCTGGTGCCGTACTGGTTAGGGCTTCGACGAGCCTGGCTTCGGTGGGTGCGGAGGCCACCTGTCCGAACAGGGGGGTGCCCGGTAGTGGTGCGCAGCAGGTCAATGTCCTGTGGGCAGTCCCCACCGACGGCGATCATGGTGGCCATGTCGGTGAAGATCTTCGCACCCGGTGGATTGCGGTGTCTGGGGTGTATCGGTTCAAAGTTTGCAGATCCGAATTCAGCTCGAGAAGGTCCAATGTTTCGGTTACGAGGCTGGCTCCAGCAGGGGTGGCCGAAGCCGTGCTGGTGTCGAATGGAAAACGGGTGTAGTTTTCGATACTGTTGATCACCTAGAAGGTGCTCCCTGTTCTTCTGAAGATTTTTGTTTCGCAACTTAATCATTTTAGGTCAGGAGCGCCTTCTGGCTTTTAAACACGCGGGTGCTGAGTATCCGATGAAATACCTAGGCTAGAGGGGCACGGCCCTATGGGGGCGCCCTACATTGGACATCGTGGAACGTGCTTACTGACCCTGAACCGGATAGAGCGGGTTATGACCGGCGATAACCCGCTCCTCCGCGCGGACTTCACCCGGGGCGGTACCGTTGCGGAAAGGTTCGCGTTCGGCTACTTCCCTGGTGAGTCCGAGAAATTCGAGTGCGTAGGGGTCCTTGGCCATTTGTTGGACGAGTTCTGAATCTGGGGAGGAGGAATGCTGTTCGAAGTTGCATGGCGCGGCTCCTGTGCGTTCCAGGGTTTTGTTCATGATTATGTTCATGAGTACGTTGCGGGACCATCCGTGCTGTACTGCTTCGGCGGCGCACCATTCTCGTGCGTTGGGGCTGAGTTTTTTGTCGAGTAGGACTCGGATGTGGCCCCAGAGTCAATGTCTCACAGGCTGTGGGACATTTGGATCCCATTGTGATCAGGTGGCGGCGAAGGATCGCATGTAGTTCAGATTGCTGCCGGAGAAGCCGGTCATTTCGGGGAATTCTCGGTGTAGGTCTTCGGCTAGACGTGTGATTACTGCGCTGCGCCATCCTTAGCGTTCTTGTTCTTCTAGGATGCGGTCGCCGATGCTCCAGTACAGACCCACCAAAGCGGTGTTGAGTACTCGTTTGGCTTGCACTTGCGCGGTGGTGACCCGGGTTTTGAAGTCTGCAAGAAACTGGGCGTAGCCATCTGGTATCTGTGCATCTTTCGAGGACATGAACCTATAGTTCATCGGCCGGGCCTGTTGATCGTTTTTGACGGTGTGGTGCCTTTCCTTCAGGCATGGCAGTGCTATGGGTTCTTATCTTGCTGTGGACGCGAGATTGGCGCGCGGTGAAACACGGAATGTGAACATAGGATCAGCGTATGGGGAATACCACGACGCCGCAGGTGCCAGCGGCGAAAAATGTTCTGTCGGTGCTGCGCTACATTGCGGCGCAGGCAACACCCGTGGGCGCGGGAGCGATCGTCCGGGACGTCGGGTTGCCCCGTTCGACCACCTATCACCTGTTGGCCGCCCTAATTGAGGAAGGGTTTGTGGTTCACCTCCCGGAAGAACGCAAATATGCGCTGGGGGTCACCGCGCATGAGCTCGGGACGGGATATTCCAGGCAGGCACCCTTGCAACGAATCGCCCGGTTTCCCATGCAACAACTGGTTGCACGGACCAAACGTACGGCGCACCTGGCGATCATGCATGGCCGTGACGTCATCTATGTCATTGAGGAGCGGGCTAAAAGACAAGCTGAACTGGTCACCAATCCGGGGGTCCGGTTGCCGGCTCACCTCACGGCAAGTGGACGTGCCATGCTCGCAACGTACTCTGCGGAACAATTGACGGCCTTGTATCCGGGGCCGGAGGCTTTTCCCACTCGGTACGAACGCGGTGTCCACTCAGTAGAGGCACTTAATGAGCTGCTTTCCCAGATTCGTGCAGCGGGATACTCCTGGGAACAGGACGAGGTCACGAAAGGGTTCTCCTCGATTGCGGTCCCGGTGAGGGACCATGCCGGGCACGCGGTAGCCAGTGTCACGTTGACCATTTCCAATCGGTCAAAAACCGGTCCTAATGCCACCCGAGAAGCACCGGGCACCCCAGACGCCTCAGAGCGGACCGTGGAGCTGACCGACCTTGTGGCGCAGTGGCTTCCCGAGGTAGCCAAGACCGCGGCGGAGATCTCCCGGCGGCTGCGGCCCGCCGGCTGAATGATTCTTGCGGCGGACACGGAAAATCTGGCCAGGAACTTGAGTGAATGTCTCGTATCCAAGACTGAATGATGTGCAGCAGAGCACATTCTCCATCGTTTGAATGCTTGGATTAAAGCAAGCACCGAGCCGCAGCCGAGCATCTGCAGCTTTCCAGAGACAAACGGAGGATTGCCATGAGCTTCACCCAGCACGACCCATCACGGGTTATCCGCGCACCACGCGGCACCACCTTGACCGCCAAGTCCTGGGCCGCCGAGGCCCCGCTGCGAATGTTGATGAACAACCTCGATCCGGAGGTCGCCGAGCGTCCCGAAGATCTGGTGGTCTACGGCGGAACCGGTCGCGCGGCCCGCTCCTGGGAAGCCTATGACGCGATTATCAAGACGCTGACCGACCTGGAAGAAGATGAAACCCTGCTGATTCAGTCGGGCAAACCGGTAGGTGTGTTCCGCACTAACAAATGGGCCCCGCGGGTGCTCATTGCCAATTCGAACCTGGTGGGAGACTGGGCCACCTGGCCTGAGTTCCGCAAGCTGGAGGCCGAAGGCCTGATGATGTACGGGCAGATGACCGCGGGTTCCTGGATCTACATCGGCACACAGGGCATCTTGCAGGGCACCTATGAAACCTTTGCCGCCATCGGCGCCAAACGGTTCAATGGAACCCTGGCCGGCACATTAACCCTGACCGGCGGTTGCGGGGGAATGGGCGGCGCCCAACCACTGGCGGTGACACTGAACGGCGGTGCCTGCCTGATTGTTGACGTTTCCGAGGAGCGTTTACGCCGCCGCTTGGGCAAGCGCTACCTCGATGACGTCGAGCTGGATCTGGATGCCGCCATTGCCAAGGTGACCGCCGCCAAGAACGAGCGACGCGGTTTGTCTGTTGGCTACGTCGGCAACGCGGCCGAGGTTTTCCCGGAATTGCTGCGCCGGCAAAAGTCCGGCGACATCAACATCGATATCGTCACCGACCAGACCAGTGCCCACGATCCGCTGTCCTACCTCCCGGTGGAATACACCGTGGAGCAGTGGGATGCCGAGGCCAAGGCCGACGAAATCGGTTTCACCAAAAAGGCGCAGGCAGCCATGGCGGCACACGTCGAAGCCATGGTCGGTTTCCAGGACCTCGGAGCCGAAGTGTTCGACTACGGCAACTCGATCCGCGACGAAGCCCGCAAGGGCGGATACACCCGCGCCTTTGAATTCCCGGGATTTGTTCCCGCCTACATCCGTCCACTGTTTTGCGAAGGCCTGGGACCGTTCCGCTGGGTGGCGTTATCCGGCGATCCCGAGGACATTCGTGTCACCGACGAAGCGCTGAAAGAACTTTTCCCGGAGAACGAGCACCTACACCGGTGGCTGAACGCCGCGCAGGAGCATGTGGAGTACGAGGGGCTCCCCGCTCGGATTTGCTGGTTGGGATATGGAGACCGGGCCAAGGCCGGCCTGCTGTTCAACCAGCTGGTAGCCGAAGGCAAGGTTTCGGCGCCGATTGTGATCGGCCGCGACCACCTGGACTCCGGATCGGTGGCCTCCCCGTACCGCGAGACCGAAGCGATGAAGGACGGCTCCGACGCTATTGCCGATTGGCCGCTGCTCAACGCGCTGACCGCCACCTCCTCGGGGGCCAGCTGGGTATCCATCCACCATGGCGGTGGCGTCGGCATCGGCCGCTCCATCCATGCCGGACAGGTCTCGTTGGCGGACGGAAGCCAGATGGCGGCCGACAAACTTGAAGCGCTGCTCACCAACGATCCGGGCATGGGAGTGATCCGCCACGTGGACGCCGGGTACGAGCGCGCCATTGAGGTCGCCAACGAGCGCGGCGTGCGCGTTCCGATGGCGGAATAAGCCCATGGCAAATGACCCTACAGCTGGACGGCTTGAAGCAGACGCTCCCGAACACAGCACTCCACAGGGTATCTGGAGATTCTTTGTCTACTCCCTGCTGGGGATCTTCATGTTCTTCATTCCCGTGAACCTCGCCGGTAAGGAGACCATCCCGCTAGATCATCTGGTGGGCTGGATCACCGCCCTGCTGGGACCAAGCGTGAAGTACCTGATTCTTGGCATGATCCTTGCCGGGACCATCTACCCATTTGCTTCCGGGCGATGGAAGGCATCACGGCTCAAAACCCTTTTTGCATTTTTGAACGTGTTGGGTTTGGCAACAGGGACCGCCCTGGTTTTTAACGTGGGACCAGCATGGCTCTTCGACGCAGATCTTGGACCATTCCTGTTTGACAAGTTGGTAGTCCCGGTAGGGATGGTTGTCCCCATTGGCGCCGTTTTCCTGGCGTTACTGGTGGGTTATGGTCTCATGGAATATGTTGGTGTGTTGGTCCAGCCGGTGATGCGTCCAGTCTGGCGCACTCCTGGACGTTCTGCAGTGGACGCGGTGGCCTCATTTGTGGGGAGCTACTCGCTGGGTCTGCTGATCACCGACCGGATGTATCAGGCCGGAAAATATACCGGACGCGAGGCGGCTATCATTGCTACCGGGTTTTCAACGGTTTCGGTGACATTTATGCTGATCGTTGCCAAGACCCTCGACATTATGCACCTCTGGTTGCCGTACTTTTTCCTCACCTTCGGTGTCACTTTTCTGGTGACCGCAATCGCCGTGCGACTGCCACCATTGAGCCGTATCCCGGACGATTATTTTCCTGAAGCCGCTGCGCAGCCGGAAGTAAAGGTCACCAGCCGGCGTTTTGCCACGGCATGGAATGAAGCCATGCAGATGCTGCGGACCGCACCGAAACTAGGGGCGAACATCCGTGAGAATTTCAAGGATGGCTTGTTGATGGCCATGGCCATCCTGCCATCGATCCTTTCGGTGGGGCTGCTGGGAATGATGCTGGCACGATTCACCCCGGTCTTTGACTGGCTGGGATACATTTTTTATCCGCTGACCTGGATTCTGGGACTCCCGGACCCGCTCTTGGCGGCCAAGGCCTCGGCGGTAGGCATCGCGGAGATGTTCTTGCCTGCAACCGTGGTGGCCGGACATGAATCGGATGCACTACGTTTGGTGATTGGGGTGGTATGTGTTTCGGCAATTATCTTCTTCTCTGCACTGGTACCGTGCATCCTAGCTACCCGTATCCCTCTGAAGGTATGGCACCTACTGGTGATCTGGTTCCAGCGTGTTGCCCTGAGCTTGCTGATCACCACCCCAATCGCTTACCTGATGGTAGGCAGATAGGAACATGACGATGCCGACACTCGGCGTAAATTCCCTGCTGGCGGCCATCAGCGACGAAGGCCGCGACCCCAGACGCGGTGGGTATTCCCGCCCCGTCTACTCGGATGCAGAAATCACCTTGCGCGAATGGTTTATCACCGAGGCCCAAACCCGCGGGCTGGAGGTCTCAACCGACGCCAACGGCATCATCTGGGCTTGGTGGGACCTGCCCGGATCAGCCAAGGATGACGCGTCCCGGGCGGGCTCGCTGGTCACCGGATCCCACCTTGACTCGGTACCCGGCGGCGGGGCCTTTGACGGCCCGCTGGGGGTGGCCAGCGCGCTGGCGGCCTACGACATCCTTGCCGCCCGGGAAGCCGCCGGGGACTTGCTGCGCAACCGGGCGCTGGCGCTGGCAGTTTTCCCGGAAGAGGAAGGATCGCGGTTCGGGGTGGCCTGTTTGGGCTCCCGGCTGCTCAGCGGGGCCATCGACCCGGTCAAGGCGCTGAACCTTCGCGACGCGCAGGGAAACAGTTTTGCCGATGTCGCCACGGCCAACGGGCTGAACCCGGCCCGCATGGGCCGGGACGAGGCGGCGCTGGGGCTCATCGGAGACTTTGTCGAATTGCACGTTGAGCAGGGCCGCGGGCTGAACACCGAAGAATTCACCGACGCCGCCGGGCGCGGGCCGGCCGTCGCCATTGGCTCCTCCATCCTCGGCCACGGCCGCTGGCGGCTGAGCTTCAGCGGCCAGGGAAACCACGCCGGCACCACCTTGATGATCGACCGGGCCGACCCCATGGTGGCCGCGGCCCAACTGGTGCTCAAGGTCCGTGAGATTGCGGGCCAACAAGCCGATGCCCGCGCCACTGTGGGCCGGCTGGAGCCCGTGCCCGGGGGAACCAACGTCATCGCCTCGCGGGTGGAGCTCTGGCTGGATGTCCGCCATCCGGAGGATGCCGTCACCGCCATGCTGGTAGAGAAGATCCACGGACAGGCGCAGAAAATCGCGGCCTTTGAAGGCTGCACGGTGAGCCTGAGCGAGGAATCGCTGTCCGGAACCGTGCATTTTGACACCGCGCTGAGCGCTTCGCTTGAACGCTCCGTGCACCGGCTGATCCCCGGAGCCCCGGCGCTGCCCACCGGGGCGGGGCACGACGCGGGAGTGCTGGCGGCCTATGTGCCCACCGGCATGCTGTATGTGCGCAACCCCTCGGGGATCAGCCACTCTCCGGAGGAATACGTGGAAGCGGCAGACGCCCAGGCCGGGGTGCTGGCCCTGGCCGATGCCTTGGAGGATCTGTTGTGAGTACCGCCAAACAATCCGCCCCGTCGCTGGTTCGGGTTCCCGCCCCGGTTAATGCGCATTCGCATGCCTTCCACCGGATCCTGCGCGGCCGCACCCATGAAGGGGCGAACGGCGGGGCAGGGAACTTCTGGACCTGGCGCGAGCAAATGTACCAGGCGGCCGCCGGCCTGACACCCCAAGCCTATGAGCAGTTGGCCACCGCGGTGTTCGCAGAGATGGTGGTGTCCGGGTATAGCGCCGTGGGGGAGTTCCACTACCTGCACCACGGCGCCAACGGCGAACCCTATGCCGGCGCGGAGCAGCACTCGATGGAACTGGCCCTGGCCCGCGCGGCCCAGGCCGCCGGCATCCGCCTGGTCCTGCTGGATACCTGTTACCTGCAAGGTGGCCTGGATGCCCAAGGCCAGCCGACCCAGCTCAACCCGACCCAGCTGCGCTTCACCGACGGGGACGCGGCGAGCTGGCTGGAACGCCATGGCAGGCTGCGCACGGCGCTGAGCGAGCTGGATGCCGGCGAAGGGCTGGTGAGCCTGGGTGCGGCAATCCATTCGGTTCGTGCGGTGCCGCCTCAGCAGCTTGGAATAATCGCCGCCAGGCTGGATGCCGACCTGCCGTTGCATGTGCACCTCTCCGAGCAACCGGCAGAAAACGAGGCCTGCCAGGCGGCCTTTGGGCTGAGCCCCACCGGGCTCCTCGAGCGCCAGGGCCTGCTCGGACCCCGGCTGTCCGCGGTGCACGCCACCCACCTGAGCGACTGGGACATCAGTGCGCTCGGGAAGGCCGGGGCGGGAATCGTCATGTGCCCCACCACGGAGGCAGACCTGGGAGACGGGATCGGCCCGGCCCGTGAACTGGCAGATGCCGGAGCGGTCATTTCATTAGGCAGCGACCAGCACGCGGTGCTGGACCCCTACCTGGAACAGCGTGCCCTGGAACACGGGGAACGGCTGCGCAGCGGGCAGCGCGGCAGGTTCTCCCCGGCGCAGATTTCCGCCGCGGCCCGTGAGGGAGGTTTGCGAGCCCTGGGACTGAAGCCAAACGACGATCATTTGCTGGTGCGCACCGACTCCATGCGCACCCACGGCTCGCGCCCCGCCCAACTTCCGCTGACCGCCACCGCCGCGGACATCGCACAGGTGAGCATCAACGGGAAACTCGTCGCCAGCAACGGGGTGCACACCACGCTGGGGGACCCCGCGCAGTTGTACACAGCATTCTTCGAAAAGTATCCGGAGTTTTTATGAGCACCACACTGATCACCAACCTCTCCGAGGCCTTCACAGCGGATGCCGCGCACACCGTGGTGGAGCACGCCGCGATCCTCATCGAGGGTGAAAATATCGCCTGGATCGGAGATGCCGGGCAGGCGCCGCAAGCAGATGCCGTCATCGATGCCGCAGGGCGCGCCGCATTGCCAGGCTGGGTGGATTCGCACAGCCACCTGGTGTTCGCCGGGGACCGCAGCCGCGAGTTTGTGGCACGTATGGCAGGGCAGGACTACGCGGCCGGCGGGATCGCCGTGACCACCCAGGCAACCCGCGCCGCTTCGGATGAACAGCTGGCCAAGCTGGTGCAGGCCCGGGCCGCCGAAGCGCTGGCCGGGGGTACCACCTACCTGGAAACCAAAACCGGGTACGGGCTGACCGTCCAGGAGGAGGCGCGCCACGCGCGTATTGCTGCAACGGTGGTCGACCAGGTGACCTTCCTCGGCGCCCACCTGGTCCCTGCGGGCATGGACCCGCAGGAGTACACGGATCTGGTGTGTGGGGACATGCTGGAACGGGTCAGGCCGTACGTTCAGTCCGCGGACGTGTTCTGCGAGCGCGGAGCCTTCAACGAATCCCAGTCGCGCCAGGTGTTGGCCGCGGCCCAGGCCGCTGGGCTCGGGTTGCGTGTCCACGGCAATCAGCTGGGTCCGGGCCCCGGGACCCAATTGGCGGTGGAATTCGGCGCCGCCAGCGTCGATCACGTGAACTTCCTCGACGCGTCGGATGTGGCTGCGCTCGCCGAGTCCTGGGCTGGCTGGGATCCGCAGGGTCGAACTGGTTTGGCTGGAACCGTTGCCACCTGCCTGCCGGCGTGCGACCTGTCCACCCGTATGCCATTCGCCCCGGCACGCGAGTTGATTGACGCCGGGGTCCAGGTGGCGTTGGCGTCTAACTGCAATCCGGGAACTTCCTACACTTCCTCCATGGCGTTTTGTGTCAGTACGGCGGTGTTGCAAATGCACCTGAGCATCGAGGAAGCAATCGTGGCCGCCACCTACGGCGGCGCGCTGGCGTTGGGTGTCCAGGAACGTGTTGGAAGTTTGGAAGTCGGCAAACGGGCGGATATCCAGCTGCTGAATGCGCCTTCCGTGGCGCACCTTGCCTACCGCCCGGGCATGAACCTGTCCGGTCCGGTCTTCCGTGCGGGGAGGCTGGCCGCCGGGCAGTTTGAGCGAGCCAAGTAGTGATGCGAGGCACCTTCGTGGTAAACAAGAACTATGGCTAATACTGCATTCAAAGGTACCCCTGTCCAGACTATTGGCGATCTGCCAGCCGTAGGCTCGCAGGCACCTGCTTTCACCCTGACCGACACCGGCCTGGCCGACGTCACCAGCGAATCGCTGGCCGGACGTCGCGTAGTGCTGAACATCTTCCCATCGGTTGACACCGGTGTGTGCGCAGCGAGCGTTCGCCGCTTTAACGAACTGGTTGCCGGCTTGGAGAACACCACCGTGGTGTGCGTTTCCGCCGATCTGCCATTCGCCCTGGGCCGCTTCTGCGGTGCCGAAGGCATCGAGAACGTTGTGGCGGCTTCCGTGTTCCGTTCGGACTTCGGTTCCGACTACGGTGTCACCCAGATCGACGGCCCGCTGGCCGGCCTGCTGGCACGCTCCGTTGTCGTTCTGGATGAGTCGGGCAAGGTTGTGTACACCCAGGTTGTCCCGGAGATCACCACCGAGCCTGACTACGATGCTGCGGTTGCAGTCCTGAACTAGGTTTCGAACAGCGGTCAGGTGCCGCGTGAAATAAACCTCATAATGGCGTCGTGTGCCGACCTGTGGTCGGTGAACGGCGCCATTGGTTTGTGGGCGGCCCGGCCTGCCGCAAAGCTCTTCCGTTCCCCAGCCTCATGCGGAAAGCGTCGGGGCGCAGAACTTTCACCAAACGCCGATTAGATCGATTATGATTGCTATGGACAATAAATAATCATAAAACGTCACGATTGTTTCACTGGTTGGTCAGATGCCGGCCTTGTGACCACAAAGCGAGAGGCCCACGATGAGCTCACGATCTGCCCTGGGTGCGCGTCCGGCCAGCGGGCCGGTTGCCCGTGCGGATCAGCGCCGAGAGGTTACCGCGCGCCTGCTCACGTCGAAAAGCCTGCGCAACCACACACGATCGGTCGTTCTGGAAGGCTGCAGGCCATGAGCGAACATTTTCTGCTGTTTGACGTCGGAGGCACCGACATCAAGGCGGGGCTGGCTAATGCAAACGGTGAGATCCTGCAGGTGCTGCGCGAACCAACACACAAAGTCGGCCCCGAACACGCGGCCGCTGAACTTGTTGGTCAGCTCTCAGCCCTGTCACGCAGGCTCACTTCTCAGTCCGCAATCACCCCGGTGGCCGCTGGCCTGGCCGTCTGCGGTCTGGTTGATGCTGAAAGCGGGACAGGGATCTTTTCCGCAAACCTCGGGTGGCGCAACGCACCGCTACGAGCCATGGCCAGCGCCGAGCTTGGCCTGCCCGTGGGATTCGGCCATGACGTCGCCATGGCGGCGCGGGCGGAATTGGAACTAGGCAGCGGAGCCAAGGACGCCGCGCTGCGCCGCAACGCGGTGGTCATGGTGATCGGCACCGGCATCGCCACGGCACTGATGGTTGACGGGCGGCTCATCAGTGCCGGAGGATATGCCGGAGAACTTGGCCATGCCCAGGTCCCCGGCGGGCTGCCTTGTGCCTGCGGGGCTACCGGCTGCCTGGAAACATTGGGATCGGCCGGAGCCATTTCCAAACGGTACCAGCAAGCCACCGGAAAAGCCGGCGGGGCCAAAGAAGTATTTGCCGCCAGGGCCGCCGGTGATGAAATTGCCGCCGGGATCATCCATGAGGCCATCGAGGCGTTGACCTTCACCATGGCGCAGCTGTGCTCCTCGGTAGCACCCGAGGGGATTGTGCTTGGCGGTGGACTGGCCCAGGCCGGGGACTCGTTCATCGAAGAGCTGCAGGTTTCGTTGCGCCGCAGGCTCTCATTCCACCGTGAACCCCGGTTGATTCCCGCGCATTTGGGGGCCGACGCAGGGTTGCAAGGCGCCATGATTCTCGCTCGGGACATTGCCGCTCAACGATCTCACCTGGCCCTATGATCCCCAGGTTTGCTCCCGCCCCGGCACTCGATGAAATCCGCGCGGACGTGCAGCCTGCTGCCTTGGGGCGGCAAGCGTTCAGGAACTCCACGAATTCCGATGTTCACCGGCTCAACCCCGAGCCACCGTGCAACAGCCTGCGGAGTGAAGCGATGCTGGGTAGGAAGGAAAGCTAATGGCGCGCACGGCAGTTTTAGAAATTGTGGCCACCAGCGCACAGTGCGCCCAGCGAGCAACGGCCGCCGGCGCAGACCGGCTCGAAGCCTGCGAGGTGTTGGAACTCGGCGGGATCACCCCGGGCCCGGAGGTGCTAGACGGTATTTTGGGACACCGTCCCGCACTCGGTGTCCATGCGCTGCTACGTAGTCGCCCCGGGGACTTTGTTTACTCCGAAGAAGAGCTGCGGGTGATGGAACGCCAGGCGCGCCGTCTGGCCCGGGCAGGCGTGGACGGGCTAGTCCTCGGTACCTTGGATAACAGCGCGAGTGTTGATCTCGTGGCGGTGTCTCGGCTGGCCTACGCCGGTCTTGAGGTTAACCCGCACCTGGAAATCACCCTGCACCGGGCCATTGACGCCAGCGCGGATCCGGTGGCTTGCCTGGCCCAGATACTGGGTCTTGGTGTCCACCGTGTATTGACCAGCGGAGGACGGGAAACTGCTGGAGAAGGCCTTCGCGCCATCACGCAGATGGTGCAGGTGGCCAACGGCGGAATCCAGATCATGGCCGGTGGCGGCCTGCGCGCTGCGGACATTAAACCGATGCTTCAGGCAGGGGTTTCGGCCGTGCATTTCTCTGCGAAAAAACATCACGCCGGCACCCTGAAGGTGTCGCGAACACAGGTGCAACAGCTGCGGAGCGCGTTGGACACACTGAACGAGCAGGGACAGGATTTATGAAACGTGAAGAACGGCTGAACCACATTCTCGACCTGCTGGCCAACCGCGGCCAGATCGAGATCGACGAGCTGGTGCAGCAACTGGATACAAGCCCGGCAACGGCCCGACGGGACCTGGACTCACTGGCAGCAGCCTCGCTGCTCACCCGCACCCACGGCGGGGCGGTCTCCAACTCGGTGGCTTACGACCTGCCCTCGCGGTTCCAACGCGACGAACACGATGAAGAGAAACTTCAGATCGCCAAGGCCGCCGTGGCCCTGGTGCGCAAGGACATGGTGGTTGGTCTTTCCGGCGGCACCACCACCAAGGCGATTGCCACGGAACTTGGATTGTGCCAGGAACTGGCCGGGGAGCCTGGACGGGTCACGCTTACCGTGGTGACCAACGCGGTCAACATCGCGTCACTGCTGGCAGTTCGACCGCACATTCGGGTCATGGTCACCGGCGGTGTCCTCAACGACCGTTCCTATGAGCTGGTCGGCCCCATGGCCCAGTCTTCATTGGCCCGGATCACCCTGGACCTGAGTTTTGTGGGAGCGAACGGACTGATTGCGGAAACCGGGCCGATGCTCCGTGATGAAATGGAGGCCGCGGTCAACGAACAACTGGTTCGGCAGTCAGCACGAAGTTTCGTGGTGGCTGATTCCTCCAAGATCGGCCAGCGTTCCTTCGTGATCCTGGATAAAGAGCATCTGACCGGAGTCATCACCGATACCAAGGTCACCCAGGCGCAACGGGCCGCGCTGGCCGCTGGCGGCATGCCGATCTACGAGTAGCGCGGTGTTCGCCTTCAGGGCCTAAATTACTGCGGCGGCGCCGTGCAGCCGCGGAGCGATTTTGCGCATCAGCTTATCCACCCGGGGGTTGTCGCTGCGCAACAAGGTATCGGCAAGCCGTTCCAAACCCATCAAACCCAGCCAAATCCGCGCCCGCCGGGCCTGTTCGGCATCCGGGGCGATCTGCTCGATGAGATCTTGACCGTGCCATAAGGCGAGGTAGGTGGTATTCAGGGCCGGATCCCACGCACTGGCCAGGTCCCAATCGAGAATTCCGACCGGCTTTTCCCCGTCCCAGTGCATGTTTTCCCCGGCGAGGTCGCCATGAACCAAGGACGGCGGCACCGCTTCGAGCTGCGGAAGCTGCGCGAAAACGGATTTCGCGGCGGTGCGCAGGTCATGTGGCAGATATTCCAGGCAGCGTTCCTGCGCGGCCGGATTCCACCGGCCAGCAAAGGCGAAGGGTTCGGCCAGATCTGCCAGCAAGAAACTGATATCCACCGCGGCCAGGTCGCGCACGATCTTTTGCAACGTGGCCGGATCCCCGCGGTGCGGTTCGTGGGCCCGACCGGGGATGAAACTCATCGCGACGGCGTTGCGCCCATTGAACTGTGCAATCCCGCTGCACGCGGTGGGTACCAGATAGGGAAGTTGGGTGGCGAGCTGGTCATGGAGCCGGACGCTGCGCGGCATGTTGGCACTGGATACCTCGGTGCGTGCCATGCGGATGACCGCCTGCGTATTGGCCAACAAGACGGTGTGGGACTGGCCTGCCTCATTAACCGTTCCGTTGTCCCAGGACAGGTCGGGACAAAGCTGTTGTCCTAACCGAATTTCGGCATCGGTCGCGGGACGGGACACAAGCAACTCACTTCACACAGAACTGGCAACGGCTTCTACAGGCTACCGCACCACACTCGGTGCAGGGCGCCTACACAGGTTGCACGGTCTATGATCAACAACGTGAAGACACAGACCAGCGCCCAGGGTGTAGACCGGCGCACACTGAAGTTCGAGATTGTTTTGGTGATGGCGCTGAGCCTGGGACAGAGCGCGGTGTATTCGCTGGTCAGCTTCGCGGATAAGGTCACCCGCGCCCCGCTGGGTGAACAAACCACCACGATGAACAATCCGCTGAACACCCGCGAGTATTTTGACCTCACGTATCAGCTGCTGGATATTCTTTTCGCGCTGGTCCCGGTGGTGCTGGCACTGTACTTGATGCGGCGCAGCACCGGAACCAGCCTGCCGATGATCGGTTTCGATTTCCGGAAACCCGGACGGGATGCGCTGTGGGGCGCGGGCCTCTTTGCGGCCATGGGACTGGGCACCCTGGGGGTTTACGCGGCGGGGCGGGCGCTGGGGATTACCACGGCGCTGTCCACCGCAAACCTGGGGGATTATTGGTGGAGCATTCCGGTACTGATGCTCTCGGCCGCGAGGCACGCGGTGCTGGAGGAAGTCATCATGCTCGGGTTTCTTTTCACCTATGCCGGCAAGCTCAAAGTCGGCCTCTGGACAACCATCCTGGCCTCGGCACTGATCCGCGGCAGCTACCACCTGTACCAAGGAATAGGCCCGATGATCGGCAACGTCATCATGGGTGTCATTTTCGGTTGGTTCTACCACCGCTACGGCCGCGTCATGCCGCTGGTGATCGCGCACTTCCTGCTGGATGCCATCGGTTTTGTCGGTTATTTGGTGCTCGGCCCAGCGATTGGCATAGGCGCGTAAGCTACCCGTACCCTTGGAGCATGGATCTTATTGAGCTCTCCGAGGCCTGGGTGGATCGGGCCGCGGACCTGTGGGAACGCACCGGTTTGACCCGGCCGTGGAATGACCCGCACGCCGATGCCCGCAAGGCCCTGGTGAGCGAAACGTCCACCATTCTGGCATTTGTCCAGGGGGAGCGGCTGATCGCCACGGCGATGGCCGGAGACGACGGACACCGTGGCTGGCTGTACTACGTAGCAGTAGAACCCACCGCGCAATCCCAGGGAATTGGGAACCGCATCGTTCAGGAGGCAACAGCCTGGCTGCGTCGCAGGGGCAGCGTCAAGGTGCAGCTGATGGTGCGCACGGAAAATGATGGGGTCATCAATTTTTATGAAAAGTCGGGATTCGAGCACCAGGAAGTTGCGGTGTTGGGCAAAAGACTGAGTCCCTAGACCCCTTCATGGCACGCCGAATGGCGCATTGATCAGGAAAAGCGGATAGAGTTGCTCCGGTACAAATAATCCGCCAAACGGATGAAATCGTGGCTGACACAAGATTTTCCGGTCGAGATCTGAAGGGATGACATGCCATTCGCCGAGCTCTGGAGCTCCTCGCGTGCCAGCCTGGCATTAACGACGATGCTCATTGGCACCGAACTGCTGGCGCTGCTGATCACCGTAGAGACTGAAAGCATCAGCCCGGAAGGGCTGAGTGTCGCTTCCTCGGCCGGAGTACTTTTTGCCGGGGTGATCCTGGGAACCTACGCGGCCTGGGTGGGGAGCCGGTTTGGCCGTCCCGCGCTGAGCCGGGCCAGCGGCGCCCGCGAGGTGGTTGTGACATCCGTGAGGTTGCTCGCCCCGGCGTTGGTGATAGGCGCCGGCGCCTATCTATTGGGATATATCACCGTCATGTACCGGATGTACGAGTTTTTTGTCCCCGACCTCGCCCTGTCGTTGCTCGCCCTGCTCATGATTCTTGGTTTGTGCCTCGGCGGACTGGGGCTGGGATTGCTCTTGCCGCGCTGGCTGGCGCTTGGTTCAAGCATGGTGCTGTTCGCCGGGCTTCAGCTGTTTTCCCTCGTGGCGCCTGGGCCGGTGCTGAGCAACATGGCCGGACTCACCGGATGCTGCAGCCAGGACTCGGGTCCGAATCCCGGTGTCGTCCAGGCGGTAGTCCTGTGCTATCTTGGCTGGTCGCTGCTCGGGGCGCTGGCCATTTGCATCAAATCCAAGGGCACGCCTCGGCTCGCGCGCCGGGTGCTGTGCGTGGGCGGAGTTGTGTCGCTGGCGGTGTTGTGGGGCGGTGGAGCCCTCGCGGCGCAGAGCGCCGGGGCCGAACAAGAAGTCAGCCGCACTTCCCAACTCAGGTGCGAGCAGCCCGGAGACGGCCACGAGTACTGTTTCTGGCCTGCCGAAGCCAGCGAATGGGAGCTGGGCGGTCACAATATTGTCGCGGGCATCAAACGCCTGGAAACAGCTACCGGGATCAGCCAGCCGGCGGTGATCACCAGCAGCAGACGGCATGCCGAGGCAACGGGCGGCCTTCGTTTTGATTTCGAGGACCGCTATTCTCCCGAATCGGTGGTGTGGGATCTGGCGATGTCCCTGTCGATTAATCCCAGCGAGCAGTGCCTGAACACCTTGGAGCCAGAAGACGGCTCGACCGCTTCGGAACAGGTATATCCCTCGGCGCAGGATTCGATGTGGGAGCAGGCCAATCTGATGTATCAATGGTGGACAACCAAGGCAGACCGCGAATTTTTCGATTCGGACCAAGGCGAGAGTCTAGCTGCCCTGCTGGCACTGGATGAGCAGTCCCAACGTGCGTGGGTGCAGCGGGCGGCCGAGGGCATCAAATCCTGCCACGTGGTTGAACTGCCCGGGATCTAGGATCAGGATTCAGCGGCGGCAAGGGAAAAACCAAAGGTAGGTGGGGACGCCATTGTCCCCGCCTACCTTGGTGCTAGTGCATTTTCCGGTCCTACAGCACTACCAGGCCCTTGGCCGTAGCGAAGGTTACCGAAAGGATCCCCGGAGTTCCGTTGGGGGCCTGGTACTTGGTGGTGACCGGGCCCAGATTCACATTCTCGGGCTGGCCCAACCATTCGAGCACACGGTCGCGGGACCCGGCAATGCTGATCTCGCTAATTTCACCGGTTGGTTCCAGAGCTCGTGAGGGGTGCAGCTCTTCGGTTCCGTCATCCCAGCGCAGCAGGTAGGGGACCTGCGGGTCTGCGATCAGGCCCTTGATTCCAATCTGCTGCCAGGTGAGTTCGCGGCCGTCGGGGAACTTGCGATTCCCCGGAACAGCCTTGCGCCCCAGGCGTTCCTCCGCGCCGCTGAGGTCGTCCAATGAGACACACCAACCCATCCAACCGCCGCCCAGTTCGGAGCGGGCGCGCACGGCCTGGCCGAAAGGCGCCTTGAGGCTGGCTGGATGATTGAGCACCTCGACGACTTCAAGGTACTGGTTGTGCTTGAGTGGGAAAATTACATTGCGAGTTCCAAATCGTGGATGCACGCCTCCCTTGACGAATTCCAAGCCCAGAGACTCTGCAATTCTTTCAGCGGTTGGCAAGAGCCCATCTGGGCCGCATGCGTACGTAACGTGATCTAGCCTCATCATGTGCCAATCATGACAATATTGTGATCCCAGTCTCCACTTAGGTGATCCTAAGAATTATTCGCTCATCGAATTCTGTGCGACGGGTGGGGTATCTGCTGTGAATATGACCGATTGAGTCTCCAAAGCCCGCGTCAACTTGTCAAAATATTCGATTTTCAGGCACACTTGAGGCAGGTCATGAGTCCCAGTAACAAGCCCCGGCTTACTGGGCGGCAACCCTCCAACCGCGGTGGGGTGCCCCGGGTGAAGACCTGGCCCTTGAGTCATTCGGCTTAAAGGACAAGCGCGGGTTACCCCTCTGGCAAAACCTCATCGAGGTTCTGCTTGGTGGAGTGTCAGTGGTGTACCCCCATAGTTACAGAACTTTTGGAGGCTGCCATGAGCAACAACTGGTCGTTTGAAACCCGTCAGATCCATGCGGGCCAGAGCCCTGATCCGGTCACCGGGGCACGTGCCCTGCCGATTTTCCAGACCACATCATTTGTGTTCCCTACCGCTGAAAGCGCGGCCGCGCGGTTTGCCCTGCAGGAATTGGAACCGATCTACACCCGCATCGGCAACCCGACCACCGAGGCCGTGGAAAACCGCATTGCCGACCTTGAAGGTGGGGTGGGAGCGTTGCTGCTGTCCTCCGGGCAAGCGGCGACCACCTTCGCGATCTTGAACATCGCCGAGGCCGGCGACCACCTGGTTGCCAGCCCGAGCTTGTACGGTGGAACGCAGAATCTGCTGAAGCACACCCTGAAGAAGCTGGGAGTCGAGGTCACCTTCGTTGCCGACCCGGATAACCTGCAAGAGTGGCGTGACGCGGTCAAGCCGAACACCAAGGCATTCTTCGGAGAGACCATCTCCAACCCCCGCCAGGACGTCCTGGACATCGAGGGGATCTCCGCCATCGCCCATGAGGTTGGCGTGCCGTTGCTGGTGGACAGCACCCTGGCGACCCCGTACCTGATCCGCCCCATCGAGTGGGGTGCGGATATCGTGATCCATTCGGCCACCAAGTTCCTCGGCGGCCATGGCAACGCGATTGCCGGTGTCATTGTTGACTCGGGCAACTTCGACTTCGCCAAGGACCCAGAACGTTTCCCAAGCTTCAACACCCCGGATGAGTCCTACAACGGTTTGGTATTCGCCCGCGACCTAGGTGTTAACGGCATCCTGGGAGCGAACCTGGCTTACATTCTTAAGGCTCGGGTGCAGTTGCTCCGCGACCTTGGCTCCGCGCCGGCTCCGTTCAACGCATTCCTGATTGCCCAGGGGCTGGAAACCCTCTCGCTGCGTATCGAACGCCACGTGGAAAACGCCACCAAGGTGGCGAACTGGTTGGAAGCTCGTGCGGACGTGGAAACGGTCGCCTACGCAGGTCTGGAATCTTCGCCGTGGTTTGAGCGTGGCCGCAAGTACGGACCTCGCGGCGCCGGCTCGGTGCTGGCCTTCGAACTGCCTGGTGGGGTAGAAGCAGGAAAGGCGTTTGTCGACGCGCTGCAGCTGCACTCCCATGTGGCGAACCTGGGTGATGTCCGATCCTTGGTGATCCACCCGGCCTCCACCACCCACGCGCAGCTCTCCGAAGAGGAACGCCAGGCCGCCGGTGTGCGCCCGGGTCTGGTTCGACTCAGTGTTGGACTGGAAAACATCAACGATATTTTGGCTGATCTTGAGCTTGGTTTCCAGGCTGTGGCAGCACTCGAAGGCAAGGAATTGCAGGAATCCCGCTAGGTATGGCATCCATTGTGACTACAGAAGATACCCTCCACACCGAAGAACTCACCCACGGAACACATGGCATTTTGCGTCATGCGTCCGTGGGGGAGTACTCCTTTGAATTTGGCGGTTATCTGCCGCAAGTGACCCTGGCCTATGAAACCTGGGGCACCCTGAACGCCGACGGCAGCAACGCGGTACTCGTGATGCATGCCCTGACCGGAGACGCCCACGTCTCCCAGGGGGATTCGCAGACCGCCGGCTGGTGGGAAGATTTTGTTGGTCCCGGTCGCACTGTGGACACCAACCGATTTTATGTGGTCTCCATCAACATGGTTGGTGGTTGCAATGGATCCACGGGGCCTGCCTCGCTAGATGAGGATGGAGTTGCGTGGGGATCACGGTTCCCCTTTGTCACCATCAAGGATTCGGTGCGCCTTGAGCAACGACTGGCCACACAGCTAGGTGTTACTCGTTGGCACACCGTGCTCGGTGGATCGATGGGCGGGGCGCGTGCCCTGGAGTATGCGGTGGAGTTCCCGCAGCAGGTGGCGAACCTGGTGGTTATGGCTTCCACCGGGCAAGCCAGCGCCGAACAGATTGCGTTCGCGCAGGTGCAGACCCAGGCGATCCGCTTGGATCCGCATTTCGCCGGGGGAGACTACTACCAGAACCAGTCGCGCCCGGATGAAGGCCTCGGGTTGGCCCGACGTCTGGCGCACCTGACCTACCGTTCCGAGGCCGAGCTGGAATTCAGGTTCGGCCGCAAGGCGCAAGAAGGCGAAGTGCCGGACGGCCCCTTCGAAGGGCAACGCGGACGCTACCAGGTGGAAAGCTACCTCGATCATCAGGCAAACAAGCTGGTGAATCGTTTTGACGCGAACAGCTACCTGATTTTGACCGAAGCGCTGATGAGCCACGACGTGGCTCGCGGGTACGAATCCTTTGACCACGCGCTGGCCCGGCTGGAAGCGGTTAACGTCCTGGTGGCAGCGGTGAGCTCGGACCGTTTGTACTTCCCGGAGCAGTCGGTGAAACTTGCCGCGTCGCTGGCCGTCCCCAAACCGGTGCACTACATTGAGTCGCCCATCGGGCATGACGGCTTCTTGACCGATGCCGCACAGCTTGAAGGGGTGCTGCGCACCCTCGTTTTCAACGAGGACTAACAGCCGGATAAAGCATAGGGCCGCGCCACCAGTTATCGGTGGCGCGGCCCTGTGCTTGCGTTCTCAGAGGGTGCTGTCACCGGCACCCAGCGAGTCGTTCGGGGCGCTGTCGGCAAACGGCATCGGGGTGGGGCGTTTGGCGGTGATTCCATCGCCCGAAGACTGGTGGCGCAGGCGACGCAGCACCCAGGGGGCTAGGTGCTCACGGGCCCAGTTCAGGTCCTCAATGCGAGCCTCTTTCCAGCTGCGGTGATCTTCAACCGGATCAATGCTGGCGTCCAGCGTATGCGGGACGTTTAGCGCATCCAGTGCCATCGCCGCAATCCGCTGATGGCCAAGCGGTGAGAAATGCAGCCGGTCGGCAGCCCACATGGCCGGTTGGTGCAATTCCCGCAGGGCCCACATATCCGCCACGATGGCGTCGTACCGTGCCGCGACGGTGCGTACGTTTTCGTTGTAGATCGCCACGCGACCGCGAATGCTTCCGAGCACCGGGGTGTCCCGAATATCCGGCCCGGTGAACAGCAAGATTGTGGCACCGGTGGAATTCAGCCGAGAAATCGTGGAGTCGAGTTGGTCGGCAATGTTGTCAGGATCTCCTCCCGGACGTAAGACGTCGTTGCCGCCAGCGCAGATTGAAATCAAATCCGGTTTCAGATTAATGGTCGGCTGGATTTGCTCCTCGATGATCTGGCCGATCAGCCGGCCCCGGATCGCCAAGTTGGCGTAGGCGAAATCGGGGGCTCCGCGGCTTAGCTCCTGAGCCAGACGGTCAGCCCAACCGCGAAACGACTGGGGTGATTGCGGGTCGGGGTCTCCCACACCTTCGGTGAACGAATCACCTATTGCTACGTAGCGGCGCCAAGGGTGCACCGTGGGATTCTCGGAGTCAGGGGTGTTTGAACTTGAAGAAATAGCCACAAGCTAAATTGTTACTCGTTGGTAACCTTATGTCAACGATTCGAAAAAACTGCGCGACCGGATGCGATGCCTGGATAATAACAGTTTGCCGCGCCGAATACGTGCATCGGGATGAGGCTTCATGTTCGCTCCGTTGACCAACCCATGAGAGATGGTGGGGCTGTTGAACGACCGTGGACGTCATTCCAGCAAAGCTGGAGTGTCGCGCAAGATGGATACGACGGGCGCATTTGCCGGTTTGTCCGTGAGGAATCACCTGAGGCTGATCAAAAAACCTGATCAAGGAGAACCCCCGCCACCGGGAATGCGTGAACACATTGCATGACGAGCAGTATTCAAACTCGTCGGTGGGCGGCGGTAATCAGGATTTGTGGCGTCACTTGATGCACTGCCGGGAGACGGAGGTCGCTACGCTTGAACTACTATGACTATTCCTGAAGCTGCTCCGGTTGCGTTGATTTCCCGCAACGATGAATCCCGACTCGGCACTCCACTGTTGGTGTTCCTTCATGGCTACGGTTCGAATGAAGAAGACCTCATGGGTTTGTCGCGCTACTTGCCGCAGGATTTCACCTATCTCTCGGTGCGCGCGCCGTTGCAAGCCGGGCCCGGGTTCAGTTGGTTCCCGCTGACTCAGGAAATCGATTACTCCGTCGAATCCGTTGCCCAGAGCGTCAAATCCCTCTGGGAATTCCTGGAGCCGCTGGCGGCCCAGCACTCGTCTCTGACGCTGCTTGGATTCTCGCAGGGCATGGCCATGGCCACCTCGCTGGCTCGCTACCAACGCGAAGCGGTATCCGCCGTGGTTGGGCTGTCTGGTTTCGCTGTCGAGGCCCCGGAATTGGAGATTTTTGACGACGCAAAACTCAAGGCAGATCCACTGCCGCTGTTTTGGGGGCGTGACCTGGCTGACCCGGTCATCACCCGCGACAAGATTGAATACACCCTAGGCTGGGTTCCTGCGCACACCGAACTGACCAGTGAGACTTACCCGCAAATCGCGCATTCGGTCAGTATGGAGGAGCTGCAAGATGTTGATGCCTTCCTCAAGCGGGAAGTCTTGAAGCAGGATTCCTAAGCCGGTACCCACGGCCTGACTACTTGGTTCAGGCCGTGGCGGAGGCGTCGGCAGCAAGTGCCGAATCTTCCACTGAAAACATCACCACGCTGTCCCGGCGGTTAAACAGATGCGTAGTGATCGTCCGGCCGTTGCATTCCCAGATGCAGGGAGGGGATTCTTCGTCGTCCCACGGGTGGGAAGGTTTACCGAAGAGTTTGGTGAGCTCGATTCGTAGTTCAGTGAATCCATGTTGAGCAATTGGGGCGCCTGGTTCCTGGCTGCCATAGAGAAAAAATGTTATGCCGAGTAACTGTTCCTTGTAGGTGCTCCAAGAACCGTGCGGTTGTCCATCGAGATTGGTCTCCAGCTCAATCAGCTGATGGGGCGATTTTCCGGTTTCCAGTTGATCTCGGTGTCTTGATTGGAATCCAAGGCGCGTGAATAGTTCTCGTCGCTCGCCATCCGACCGTGGCCAGGGCCCAACAACCAATTTCCCAGCGAGTTCCGCGACAGTACTAGGCGCAGGAATCAATTCCAAGGCAGCGGCGATATCGAACATGCTTTGAGCTTACCTGGGATGGGTACCCGACTTTTTGGGCCCTTGGACGTGGCGCCGTGACGGGAGGTTATGCACGTTTCAACCAACTTTGAAGCTGCCTTTGCTTTCCAGCAGGCAGTTTCTAGGTAGAAGCTTCGAACCGATGGGGCGGCCGGACTAGCAGCGAAGCTGGGTGGCTTGCTTTTAGCAGTTTGCATCTTCCAGCGTCTGCGGTCGACGAATTTGTGTCGATGGGCATGGGGAAGTGTCTCGTTTGCGCCTTGACCTGAGGTGAAACTTGTCAACCGACGCCTACGCAGTTTTCTAGGCGAGCGGTCATAGGTGAATACCTATCTGCGAAAACGCCTTAAGTCGATGGACGAATGCAAGCGAATCCCAGGAGAGTTCAGGAGCCGCTGCTGATGCCGCGCTGAAAGGCAACGACCCAGCCAGCTGACTCACCACGAAACGCGAAATTCGTCGACGGAGCCGAGCTCCCCGGCACTAGGCGCGGCTGGAAACCCTCACGCATTCACCGTTGGCGCACACCACGTCGCCCTGACGGATCTGTGCTCCGCGTCGGGTTTCGACCTGTCCATTGACGGTGACTACGCCCTCGGAAATCAGCTCCTTGGCATGGATTCCATCCTCGGCCAGGCTGGCCAGCTTCAGCAGCTGCCCCAGGCGGATGGACTCGTCGCGGATTTCAAGATCAAAAGCATCGGAAGCACTCATAGACTCCATTCTTCCCCATGAGGCGGGAGCTTTTGCCCTGCGGCGGGAAAAGAGCGGGGAAGTTCACCTGCTGATTACTTTCAGCGACTTAGTTTCAGGGGCCTTGAAACGATACGCTTGGAAGGTATGTATTTTTCTACGGACCGCAACCAGCGGCCTCGTAATTTCCTATGGAGTTGATATGGCGCCACAGTCCAAGCTTGATCAGGTCATTTCCCTCGCGAAACGTCGCGGGTTCGTCTTCCAGGCTGGTGAAATTTACGGCGGTTCCCGCTCCGCATGGGACTACGGGCCCCTGGGGACCGAGCTGAAGGAAAACATCAAGCGCGAGTGGTGGCAGAACTTCGTCCGCGGCCGTGAAGACATGGTGGGCCTGGACTCCTCGATCATCCTGCCGAAGGCCGTCTGGGAAGCTTCCGGCCACGTGGCCACCTTCACCGACCCTCTGGTTGAGTGCGTGCAGTGCCACAAGCGCCACCGCCAGGATCACCTGATTGAGGCCTTCGAGGCCAAGAAGGGCCGCAAGGCGCAGGACGGCATGAGCGAGATCGCCTGCCCCGACTGCGGCACCAAGGGCCAGTTCACCGAGCCGCAGATGTTCTCCGGCCTGATGAAGACCTTCCTGGGCCCGGTAGACACCGAGGCCGGCCTGGCCTACATGCGCCCGGAGACCGCACAGGGCATCTTCGTGAACTTCGCCAACGTGCTCACCGCCAGCCGCAAAAAGCCGCCATTCGGCATCGGACAGGTCGGCAAGGCATTCCGTAACGAAATCACCCCGGGCAACTTCATCTTCCGTACCCGTGAGTTCGAACAGATGGAAATCGAGTTCTTTACCGCACCTGAAGATGCGCCGAAGTTCTTTGATCAGTGGGTTAAGGACTGCTGGGCCTGGTTCCTGGACTTGGGCATCAAGGAAGAGAATCTGCGCCAGTTCGATGTGCCGGAGGATGAGCGTGCTCACTACTCGGCGGGCACCATCGACTTCGAGTACCGTTTTGGTTTCCAGGGTTCGGAGTGGGGCGAGCTGATGGGTGTCGCCAACCGCACCGACTACGACCTGTCCAGCCACGCCAAGGCATCGGGCGCCGAGCTGAGCTACTTCAACCAGGCCACCGGCGAACGTTACACCCCGTACGTGATCGAGCCGTCCTTCGGCCTGACCCGATCGATGATGGCATTCCTGGTTGACGCCTACACCGAGGACGAAGCCCCGAACACCAAGGGCGGCGTGGACAAGCGCACCGTGCTCAAGCTCGACCCGCGGTTGGCACCGGTCAAGGCCGCCGTGTTGCCGCTCTCACGCAACGAGAACCTTTCGCCAAAGGCCAAGGACCTTGCCAACGAGCTGCGCAAGCGCTGGAACATCGACTTCGACGACGCCGGAGCTATTGGCCGTCGGTACCGCCGCCAGGATGAGATCGGTACCCCGTTCTGCATCACCGTGGACTTCGACACCCTTGAGGACCAGGCCGTGACCATTCGTGAGCGTGACACCATGGCGCAGGAACGCGTCGCCCTGGATCAGGTGGCGAGCTACCTCTCCGAGCGTCTGAACGGAGCCTAAAGCCCCGATGAATGTACTGGAATTCCGCCCCTGGCGTTCCGGGGACGACCTCGCGTTGCTGCAGATCTTCGGGGATCCGCGATCCCCGCAAGCGCACCAGGACCGCACCATGCTGCGGGAGAACAGCGACGCGCCGTTCTCCCGCACCCTGGTAGCTGCGGTCGATTCGGTCGCGGTGGGAGCAGGCGTGGTGTTTGCCTCCTCGCTGCATCCGCAGCGGCTGTGGCTGTATGTCGAGGTTGCCCCCGAGATGCGCCGTCAAGGTGTGGGCAGGGAACTGGTCGCGCGTTTGCGTGAGCTGATTCCTGCCGGGACCACCATCGAGCTCAAGTCCCGCTACACCGTGACCGCAGGAGACAGCGCGCAGGCCGCGGCGGCGTTCTGCGCCGCCTTGGGCTTGGGCGAGATCCAGGTTTCCCGGGATGTCATCCTGGAACCAGGAGCCCTGGCGGAACCGGTGTTCGACACCAATGACCGCGTCATTGAGGAACTGTCTACCGGCAGCGTGGAGCTGACCAAACTGGTGATGGACTTCTACAATGCGGTGCACGCCGACTGGGATCCGGCGGCCATGACCGTGGGCTCGGCCCAGCGGATGCTGCTCGATGAGAACACCGGGGCCCAAGGGGCACTGGTGCTGCGCGACAAACCCAAATCCGAGGGCGGGGTGCCGCTGGCTTTTGCCGTCAGCTACATTCCGGCGCGCGAGAACGCACCCTCGGACGTTTTGGTTGGCCACAACCCGGCCTTCAGCGACGACGAGGTAGCCGAAGCGGTGCGCGACATGGTCGCCATGCTGGTGTACCAATACCCGGTGAAACTCGAGGTCGATTCCTCGATGTTTGTGTTGTCCTCGCTGGTTGACGCGTTAGCCAGCGTGGAGCAGGCAACGGTCATCTCAACAACCCACGTGATGGCCAGCGACGCCGCACGCTAGCCGGAGAACACCGCAACGGGACCTATCATGCAGGTCCCGTTGCGGTTTTTCCATTCCCGAAAACTTCTTCCAAAATTTTCTGTACGAAAGCTGTCTTTTGACCTCCCGCACCACGGTGTCTCCGGTTCGCACCGGCGGCACATTTTTCCTGATCATGCTCAGCGTCGTTTCCGGCCTGCTGCTGTCCATCCAGTCGCGTATCAACGGGGCACTGGCCTCACAGCTGGGGGACCCGATCGCCGCGTCGACCTTCAGCTTCGGGATCGGCATGATTGCCTTGATCCTCACCGCGCTGCTGGCGCCAAACGCGCGCCGCAGCGTACGGCGGGTCCCTGCAGTTCTGCGCGAACGGCGGTTTCCACGCTGGTATTTGGCGGCCGGGGCCGTTGGCGCGCTGATTGTTTTCAGCCAGTCAGCGACGGTGCCGTTGATCGGGGTGGCCCTGTTTACCGTTTGCCTGGTGACCGGGCAGTCAATCGGTTCCATGGTCATGGACCGGGTGGGATTTGGCGGGGCCGTGCCGCGCAAGATCAACCTGATGCGAGTGATCGGCGTGGTGCTGACCATCGTCGGGGTGGTGTGGGCGGTCAACCCAGGCGCCGCCGGGACGGATATTTCCGGTGAACTTCTGCCCATGGGTTTTGCCATCGTGGTGGGTATGCTGATGGGATTCCAAGGAGCCGCCAACGGCGCGCAATCCGCGGCCTACGGATCTGTGGTTGCCGCGACCCTGGTGAATTTTGTGGTGGGTTTTGTGGTGTTGGCCGCGGTCATGGTGGTCCGCTTGTCCCAAGGGACCGTGCTTGAACACCTGCCCACCGAACCCTGGTACTACATTGGCGGGCTGCTGGGGTGCATTTTTGTGGGCCTGACCGCGACGGTGATCAAGCATCTTGGGGTGCTGATTACGAGTTTGGCCGCGGTGGGCGGGCAGCTGGTTGGCTCCCTGGTCTTGGACATCGTGGTCCCGGCCGCCGGCAGTCACGTAAGCGCCGCAACGGTGCTGGGAACCACCCTGACACTCGTGGCGGTGGCGTTGGCCTCGGTCTCCGGTGCGCGCGGAACCACTGCCGCCATGGAGACCCGGCAGAAGATCCACCGCTAATCCCTTAGGCGCCGGCAAAACCCTGTTTACCTGGCATTTGCCTTCGCTGCGTAGGCTGAGTTCATGGCCGCTGAGCAACACCATCACCGGGGAACTGCCCGGGAAGTCTTCTCCGTTTTTCTCAAGCTGGGGTTGATGTCTTTTGGCGGGCCCATAGCGCACCTGGCTTACTTCCGCAGTGAACTCAGTGAACGCCGGCGCTGGGTCACCGACCGGCAGTTCGCGCAATTGGTGGCACTGTGCCAATTCCTGCCGGGGCCGGCCTCCAGCCAGGTTGGATTCGCATTGGGGCTGCACAGTGCAGGGCTGCGCGGGGCCCTGGCGGCCTTCGCCGCCTTCACCCTGCCCTCAGCGGTATTAATGGTGCTTTTCGCTTATGGCACCACACTCTTTGACGGAACCGTTGGCCAGGGGTTGATCTCCGGCCTAAAGATTGTGGCGGTCGCAATCATTGCCCAGGCAGTACTGGGTATGGCCAGAAACCTGACTCCAGATGCCACCCGTGCGTCGATTGCGGTGATTGCCGCACTCTGCGCACTGTTGCTGAGCGGAACCCCTGGCCAGCTGCTGGCCATCGTCCTAGGCCTGGTCGCAGGCTATTTCCTCTGCCGGGAACCTCGCTCCATCACCGCTGAAAAGTTCGAGCAGCCGCTGGTTTTCGGTATCAGCCGGCGCACCGGAATCCTCTGCCTGGGAATTTTTGCCCTGCTGTTTCTCGGGCTGCCAATCCTTGCCAGGTCCCTGGGGCATGGCGAACTTCTGCTGTTCGACGCGTTCTACCGGGCCGGGGCGCTGGTTTTCGGTGGAGGCCACGTGATTCTGCCCCTGCTGCAGGACGCAGTGGTGACTTCCGGATGGGTCTCAGAGTCGCAATTTTTGGCTGGTTACGGAGCCACCCAGGCGGTACCCGGACCGATGTTCACCTTCGCCGCCTATCTGGGAACCATTTCTACCGTAGGCCCGGGAGGTGTTTTTGGCGCCGCCATAGCACTGGCAGGGATTTTCCTTCCCGGGCTGCTGTTGCTTCTGGGGGTGTTGCCGTTGTGGAATATGCTTTTACAACGAGCCTGGGCGCAAGCGGTGATCCGCGGGGCCAACGCCGCGGTGGTGGGTATCTTGGCCGCCGCGTTATACAGCCCGGTATTCACCAGCGCAGTGCACGGACCTGAAGACTTTTCCCTAGGTTTGTTGTGTTTTGTGTTGCTGGTGTCCTGGAAATGTCCACCGTGGTGTGTGGTGCTTATCGGTTCTCTTGGTGGGGTGGCGTTGGCGTTACTCGGAACCTGATCACCGTGGTGCCAGCGACTAGATCATGGGGTCCACGCCCCTGGGGATGAATGGCCATGGTGAGCAGGTAAATCAGTGGCAAAATATCGGCAATAACTGCCGTCAGCAAGAGCCAGAGTGGAAAATCGGTACTTCCGGTGGACGCGATATTAACAAAGTTCCAAACCGCGAAGTGGGCGATTTCCCAGGGCAAGAGCTTGATAACAGTGCGCAACAGGATTTTTTGTTTTGGAACTCGGCCAGCTGATTGTGCATCAACGACCCGCAGCCCCAAACAGCGTTTGCCAACCGTGGCCTGAGCTGTGGAAGTCTCCGTGGAGTAGAGATAGATTCCCACCGGAAGCACCAGCACCATAAATCCCAGCAGCTGTGCTCCCGCGGTTCCTAACTCAAGCCAGTTGTATAGCCGACCGGTTGACAGCCACAGCAGACCGGTTGCCAGTGCAAGCACGAGCATCCACCCGAGGATCAAAAGGTAATCCACGAGTGACGCTAGAACCCGGCTCCAGAAGGAGGCCCTGAGTGGCTCTTGCACAACGGCCATACCCGTAAGGTAGCACGTGCTTCTGGCATCCGGGGTGTGAGACGAGCTTAGTTCTCCAGACCAGTTACTTCGTAGTCTCGGATGATCTCACGGGTTACCCGGCCCCACAGGCTACCGGCGACACGCGCTTGATGATTCCTAAAGGCCTCTGCGTTGGTGAAACGCTCTTCAACCAACCACACCAGCGGGTTATCGGAGGGGGCCACCTCAAAAGAGATGCACCCTGGCTCGGCCCGCGTCAGCTCGGTATGTAGTGGCAGGTGTTCGGCAACCAGCCCGGATTCGGACGAGTTCTGACAGATCAGGCGGCCACTCAAACATACTTCGCTCATTTAGATATCGTAGCCCGGATACAGCTACGGCGCCCTTGAGCGTGAAGCACCGGCACGGGAGGCAACGCGTTGATTTAGGCCAGGGTTTTTCGCATTTTGATGCTGGTGGTTTCGTACCCGAGGGACTCATAGAGCGAGTGGGCTGAGTGATTAAAACCGAATACACTCAGCCCCAGTGTAGCTGCACCTTGAGATTTGGCGTAGTCCTCGGCCAGCCGCATACCCTGCTTGCCGTACCCCTTGCCCCGATGCTCGGCTTCAATCAGGAGGTCCCAAACCCACCACGAGGTGGGATCATCGGACGTGTCGCGGCCAACCCACACATAACCAACCACCACGGAATCTGCCACGAGGTCAAAAACGGCGTTATCGGCCGTTGGCTGACCGGTGGGAAAACTGTCATAAATGCTTCGCCGGGCCTGCTCTCGTGCATGCTCGGGAGTGTTTCCCAAGGTCACCAGGTCTGCGGCGTATTCGGCGGCACTTCGTTCCAGCCACTGCGGAAACAAACTGGGATTGAGTGCTGAAGCGCTAAGAGTCATCAACAAATTTTATACCCCAGTAGGTTCCGAAACGTCATAGCTGCATCGGCGTAGCTTGGTGTAGGCAATCGCGGTGCGGCGGCGTCGAGACCCCGCAGATGGTTTCTGATCGGCAAGTCCTAGTTGGACAACGCGGTAAAACTCACCTGGCCCTCAGTATCGGCCACTGCCAGCAGCGAGGTGGCGCTGGTGGCTACAGTCGCGGTGATGTGAGAGGCAAGCTGGTCCAGGACGGTTTCGGGCAATTGCGGGCCGCTGGAGGCAATCCACCGCACGTCCAGCTCGGAGTTACTACTCAGCGCGGAGAGCAGGCGGTCGCTGCCTTGAGGAACAACCACAATGACCGTGCGCGGTGCTGTCACCTCGGCGTGGGGGAGCTGCGAAACCTTTGCTCGCTCTGCGGCTAATTGATCCCGATCGGATTTCCACAAGACAAAGTGGTAGGCGCAGACCCCGGCGGTCGCGACCAGCCAACCCAAGGGGCCGCGGATGTAGTCCAGCAAGCCTACCGTCGAAGTCGTTGCACCCACCAAGATTTCGAACACACGATAGCCGACAATCAGCAAGGAGACCAGCGCTACGACGGCACTGACCCCGAAAAAGAGCACCAGGTAAACGCGGCGGGAGCCGGGAGCTGCGGGAGCACCGGGCCGGAAGTAGCGAACCCAGGTGAGTCCTCCAACGAGTGTGAGGGCAATGCCGGTGCGTAGAACCGATTCGGCGGTGCCGGTGCTCATTTGGGTGGAAAGGGCGGCCAAGAGTGCGTTGATAACCATTCCCAGGCCGCTGGCGAGCAATGCGAGTGAAATTCCGCTGATCATTTGGCGGGCAACGGATTTCAGTTGGTCCCCGCGGTCCTTCAGCTGCCAATCATGGTAGATCCACATCAGCGCGCCGGTCAGCAGCGTGGCCACCGCGAACGGGCCGAAGGGGGCAAACCGGTCAGCCATGTCCGTGAAGTCCCAGGGCAGGGGGATCAAAATGTTGAGCGTGGCCGTGGCGGCCAGGAGCGTGGCCAGTGCCGCAAGGCAGACTCCCACCAGCATCACCACGATGGAACTGAAAGGATCCCGTAGCTGCTGAACACCCTGCAGCTTCCAATGCCAGAACCACAGCACTGCTGCGCCAAGCAACCAAATGACCGCTTCCAGCAGAATCGGAAGCTGGCTGGGGCCCACCAGCGTATCGGCGGGTACAAACATGAGTTCCAGAGCTGTGCGCAGCGCGACGACCAGGGAAAACCCGGTCAGCCCCACTGCGTACGCGTTGCCCACCGTCGCCGCGAGGTGGGGCAGCTCCTGCGGAGCGTACTTGGTTGACTTCAACATGGTGAACTGCCAACCGGCGATGAGACCCCAGCCAACAGCGGTGCCTGCATGGTCTTGCCAGGTGTCATGTGCTGTTCCGAGGACCACCGTTGAGAGCAGCTGCAGTAACGCGGTGGAAGCCATGATCAGTGCGATCAGGTAGAGCACAGCACCTTGCACGGACCAGACCGCGGCATCTGTGGGACTGGTATTGATGAGTTTTTTGCGAATCCATACCCACAACGCCCAGGCCAATGGCCCGGGGATGACGGTGAGAGCTAGAGCCATGGCCAGGACCAATTGGCGGTCGTCGGTTACGGTGAATCCGCGCAACAATATGCTGAGCAATAGGGAGAGTCCCGTACCGAGCAATATCAAAAGAATCAGCAGCAAACCATGCAGAATCAGGCTTCGCAGGGTATTGACGGTGTAACCGGTGGCGGTGGTTGCCGATGAGCTCATGGCTACAGCCCCAATTCTTCCGCGGTGCACAGACCAATTTGCCACGGTGCGGTGGTAATCAGCCAGGTGCCGTTGATCTGTTCCAGTTCGAAAATATCTT
This sequence comes from Glutamicibacter sp. NPDC087344, assembly GCF_044744225.1. Lineage (NCBI taxonomy): Bacteria > Bacillati > Actinomycetota > Actinomycetes > Micrococcales > Micrococcaceae > Glutamicibacter > Glutamicibacter sp. NPDC087344. The sequence goes on from NZ_JBIUXY010000003.1 coordinate 261,104, forward strand.
GCGATTCGTAGGAGTCGATACCTAGCAGTCCGTCCTCGCTGTAGGTCATGGAAACGGTGATGGTGGACAACTGATCCGACGTAACTTCACGGATCAAGGCGACCTGTGTGGAGTTTTCGCTCGAAGTATAGGTATCGCACACCTGTTTGTCGTGCCCGTTCTCGACATACGTCTGCGCCGTGGCCAGATCCGAAGATTGGAAGGCCAGTAGGTAGCGCTGGACAACACCGGATGGGGTGTCTGCCTCATGCATGGGTGGGGTTGGGCGCAGTGAAACAACAATCAGGGCGGCTATTATCAAACCCACACTGACTGCCAGCAAAGCGATCAAAGCTCGCTTAGGTGACGCAGAAATACTTGTCATCTGCTAAGTTTCTACTACTTCTGATTGATAAACCAGTATTGTGACGTTGCGGTTTGATCAAGATCTCACCACAGAATTTGACCATATGGGCGATAATGGATTGGTGACGATCCTGACTGATACTCAAAGCGAAACACCGACCCTCAAGCTGCCGCCGTTGCAGCTGGGCAAACTCACCATCCAAACCCCGGTGGTCCTTGCCCCGATGGCCGGCGTCACCAACCGCGCCTTCCGACGGTTGTGCCGCGAATACGGCGGGGGACTGTACGTCACGGAGATGGTCACCGCCCGCGCGCTGGTTGAACGCAATCCCGAGTCGATGCGCATCATTTCCCATGATGATGATGAAGAGATCCGTTCAATCCAGATCTACGGCGTTGACCCGGCAACGGTCGGTGCGGCAGTGCGGCTGGTTGTGGAGGAAAACCGCGCGGATCATATCGACCTCAATTTTGGCTGCCCGGTTCCCAAAGTCACCCGCAAGGGCGGCGGCTCCGCCCTGCCGTGGAAGTCCGACCTGTTCACCTCCATCATCGCGGCGGCCACCAGCGAGGCCGCCAAGGGTGATGTCCCGCTGACCGTGAAGATTCGCACCGGCATCGACAACGACCACCTCACCTACCTGGAGTCAGCCAAAATTTCGCGCGACCACGGCGCCGCCGCGGTGACCCTGCACGCGCGCACCGCGGGGCAGTACTACGCGGGCCATTCCGACTGGTCCGCCATCACCACCCTGCGTGAAGCCATGGACGACATGCCGGTACTGGGCAACGGCGATATTTTCAGCGCCGAGGACGCCATTGAGATGGTGGAGCAGACCGGGGCCGCCGGAGTCATGGTCGGCCGCGGCTGCCAGGGGCGTCCATGGATTTTCGGCGACCTGCAAGCCGCCTTCGAGGGGCGGGCGGACCGTATCCGTCCCGGGGTGCGCCAAGTTGCGGACACCGTGTACCGCCACGGCGAGCTGCTCACCGATTTTTTCGAGGACGAAGGCAAAGGCATGCGCGATATCCGCAAGCACATTGCCTGGTACTTCAAGGGATATCCGGTGGGCGGGGAAATCCGCTCGCAGCTGGCCCAGGTGCCCTCCCTCTCCCGGTTGCGCGAACTCTTGGACCAGCTGGACCTGGAGCTGCCCTACCCGGGGGACGCGGCCGAAGGAACTCGTGGCCGTGCCGGTCACCCCAAAAAAACCCATGTGCCGGATGGGTGGCTGAATTCGCGCACCATGACCGAGGCGCACCGGGAAATGATCAAGGCCGCCGAGCTGGATATTTCCGGAGGGTAGACGCGGGGCTACGCCGATGGTGGATAACCCCGGTGGTCCGCCATTGAGTCACTAGACTTGGAGTTATGACTCAGATCCCGGGATATACCGATGCCGATGCGGAGCGATGGGTGCCGGAGCCGGCCAAAAAATCGTATCGCACCGCTTTTGAGCGGGACCGCGCCCGGGTGCTGCACTCCTCGGCCCTGCGCCGGCTGAGTGCTAAAACCCAGGTTGTCGCCCCAACCCAGGACGACTTTGTGCGCAACCGCCTGACCCACTCCCTGGAAGTCGCGCAGGTTGGCCGTGAGCTGGGCGCTGCCCTGGGCTGCGACCCGGACGTGGTGGACACCGCCTGCTTGGCCCACGACCTGGGGCATCCGCCCTTCGGCCACAACGGTGAAAAGGCGCTGAACAAGCTGGCGGCAGATATCGGCGGTTTTGAAGGCAACGCGCAGACCTTGCGGCTGCTGACCCGTTTGGAGACCAAAACCTTCAGGCACAATGGCCACTCGGCCGGGCTGAACTTGTCCCGCGCCTCGCTGGACGCGGCCTGCAAGTACCCGTGGTTGCGTGCGGATGCACCTGAAATCGACGGGAAAACTACCCGCAAGTTCGGTGTCTACACCGACGATTCCCCGGTTTTCGACTGGCTGCGTTCGGTGCCCGACGCACAGGCAGGTGTGGTGTGCATGGAAGGCCAGGTCATGGACCTGGCCGATGACATCTCCTATTCGGTGCATGACGTGGAAGACGCGATCGTCGGCGGGAACCTGCAACTGCGCTGGCTGAAAAATGACACGTCGCGTGCCCGGGCCCTGCAGGTCACCAAGGACTGGTACCTGCCCAACACCGCGGAGCAGGACATCGAAGCGGCGCTTCGCCGGCTGGAACAGAGCCAAGAATGGGTTGCACACTTTGACGGATCGCGGCGTTCGATGGCCGGGTTGAAGGACATGACCAGCCAGTTCATCGGGCGTTTCGCCGCCGCCGCATTGAACGCCACCCGTTCACGCTACGGAACCGGCCACCTGACCCGTTACAACGCAAGCCTGATTGTTCCTCAGGCGACCGCTCACGAAATCGCGGTGATGAAGGGGATCGCCGCCAGCTACGTGATGACCTCGGAAGGACGCCAGCCGCTGTATGAAGAGCAGCGCACGCTGCTTCACGAACTGGTCCACCTGCTGCTGGAAACCGGCAAGGACAACCTGGAGCCCATCTTCGCGGCGGACTGGGAGGACGCGGCGGATGCCGATGCGCAGCTGCGGGTGGTGATCGACCAGGTCGCCTCGCTCACCGACGTTTCAGCCACCGCGTGGCATTCATATCTGGTCAGGGGCGAGGCTCCTGATGCAACGTTGTTTTAGAAGGGAATCATGGCAGGGCTGATCAAGCGTGAAGACATCGACGAGGTGCGCAACCGCACCGACCTGCGCGAGGTAGTCGAATCCTATGTCACGCTCAAATCCGCGGGCATCGGCTCCTACAAAGGCTTGTGCCCGTTCCACGACGAGCGCAGCCCCTCCTTCCACATCCGCCCGCAGCTAGGCACCTTCCACTGCTTCGGGTGCGGGGAGTCTGGTGACGTGATCGCGTTCATCCAGAAAATGGACCACTCCTCGTTCACCGAAACCGTGGAGTTGCTGGCCTCGCGCATCAACTATGAATTGCACTATGAAGATGGCGGCCCCGGCCCGCGCCGTGAGGACTACGGCAAACGTCAACGCCTGGTTGATGCCCACAAGGTGGCCGAGGAGTTTTTCCGCGCCCAGCTTGAAACCCAAGAGGGTGCTGCGGCCCGTGAGTTCCTGACCGGCCGCGGCTTCGACGAGCAGGCCGTTGCGACCTTTTCCGTGGGGTACGCGCCCAAGGGCTGGGATGCACTGCTCAAACACCTGCGCAGCCGGGGATTCGTGGATGACGAACTAAAACTCACCGGGATGTTCTCGGAAGGCAACCGCGGCATCTACGACCGGTTCCGCGGCCGTGTCATGTGGCCGATCCGCGACCTGTCCGGAGCCACCATCGGTTTCGGCGCGCGCAAACTGTATGACGACGACCAGGGGCCCAAATACCTCAACACTCCTGAAACCCAGCTCTACAAGAAGTCCCAGGTGCTCTACGGACTGGATCTGGCCAAAAAACAGATTTCCAAGGGACGCCAGATTGTGGTGGTCGAAGGCTACACCGATGTCATGGCCTGCCACCTGGCCGGTATCACCACCGCCGTGGCAACCTGCGGCACCGCCTTCGGAACCGACCACATTAAGATTTCTCGCAGGCTCTTGCAAGACGACGGGACCGGCGGAGAAGTCATCTTTACCTTCGACGGGGACGAGGCCGGCCAAAAGGCTGCGCTGCGCGCGTTCGAAGAAGACCAGCGGTTTATTGCCCAGACCTACGTGTGTGTGGAGCCTACCGGAGCTGATCCCTGCGATCTTCGCCTTCATCGCGGGGATGAGGCGGTGCGTGAGCTCATTGAAAACAAACGTCCGCTGTTCGAGTTCGCCATTCGGGCGGAGCTGAAGAAGTTTAACCTGAATACCGTCGAGGGTCGTGTCCAGGCACTGCGCCAGACCGCTCCGATTGTCGCAGCGATTCGTGACTCGGCGATCCGTCCGGCCTATGCCCGCGAGCTGGCCGGTTGGCTCGGCATGAACAACGAAGACGTCAACCGTTCGGTGGCCGCTTCCATCAAACGTGCAAAGCTGCCCCGCAATGCCCCCGCCGCCCCGAATGAACCACAAGCCCAGGGGACGCCGGTCGCGCCCGCCTTTGAACGTCCTGACCAGCGCGACCCGGTGATGCGTTTGGAACGCCAAGCCCTGGAAGTTGTGATCCAGCAACCGCAACGACTGGCCGACGAACAGTGGCAGGCGTTTTACGAGGCGCGTTTTATGGCTCCGGCCCACGCAGCGGTGCATGACGGAATTGTTGCCGCTTCAACGGCAGGGGCATCGGCTGCCTCGTGGGTGGAAGTGATCCGCGAGGAGGTTCCCGAGCAGTTGCGCAGCTTCGTCTCCGAGTTGGCCGTCACCATCATTCCCGCGTTGGATGAGCACAACCTGAATCGATACTGCTCGGACATCATCAACGGATTGATTGAGCTTCAAATCACACATCGCAAAGCTGAACTCATTGGCCGCCTGCAACGTGCCGAGATGGACCCTGAGGGTGATGAATATTCCCAGATCAACAAGGAATTGATGGAGTTGGAGATGCGTCGAAGGATTCTGCGCGGAACCTAACGGGCCGATTTTGCATTCGGGAAATCCTCGGGTAAAGTTATATCTCGTTGCATTCCTCCATAGCTCAATTGGCAGAGCATTCGACTGTTAATCGAAGGGTTACTGGTTCAAGTCCAGTTGGAGGAGCTCATAGGGGCCCTGATCTGCATTTCGCGGATCGGGGCCTTTTCAATTAACATGTCATGCCTAGAGACATCGGGGGCTATTGGAAACAAGTGCCCCCGCTTCAACGCGGTGTTCATCGATGAGTACGCTTTACGCAACCGGTCGTGAGTGAACCACCAGGTGCGTTGCGCGCTGATCCCCGCAGGCAGGGTCCCGGAGTAGTTCTTCGCGTGCGCCCGCTCATTGAGATAGTCCTGATACAGGCTCTGCCACGCCGCGAGCTGCTGTATCCACTGCACTGCTTCGTCCTGGCTTTTGATCCGCGTCAGCTTCAGGCTCAAGGCGTGTCTCATAACATCATGACAGCTGTGAAGGCAAGGATACTCGGACGAGCAATTGCACAGCAGTGTGCTGATGTTGTCGATGGGATTGGCGAAGCTTTTCTCGCTTGGAGTGGATGAAACTGCACGCAAACAGGGCGTTGGAAAATCTCTGACAGAGGCAGGTTTATCTCTCTTTGAAACTGGTGGTTACGGCATCGTTAGGGGCCAGTGCCCTTCATCAGCTCAGGGGTTCTACAAGAATTTAGGGATTGAGGTTCTACCTATTGGGCAGCCTTTAGAAATGAAGCGCGAGTCCGTTCACTGGGATGCCATCTGTCAAGGGCCATTTCATTCTGCCCATAGACGGCCACGAAAACTACCCGCTGATGGCCACGAAAAGTGCCCACCGGCGGCCATGAATCCTGCCCACTGATCAGTTCACAGTTTTTCATGTCCGCTTTTCATGTCCGCTTACAGCCATCTCATCACCACACCGTGAGCACATGATCAGCATGAAGTTCAGGGAACGAACGAATACTGACTTAGGGATGCTGGCGATTAACCGGAGATACCCGGTTCCTAGTGGCGACGAGGCTGATATTCAGTGGGCGCAGTATTTGATGGAGAGCTATTCAGGCTGATGGTTGCCCCAACTATTGAGGCATGGGCGCACGTCGGTATGTCTGGTACCGTGCCTTGGCCGGTGGTGTCAGCTTTGGAAGTCCAGATCGATTTCAGAAACGGTCAGGTTCGAAATGGAGGGACTGATAGTGGAGTTCAGTCTGGTTCTTTCCAAACTGATCCGGCAGATTTCAAGTGTATGCGCAGTATGGTTCAGGCTGGTAACTGCCGTTTGATGACCACTGAGCAAGTTTCACCTGATGCTCTTTCCCAACGGAAGCTCACAGCGACTGTATCGATTCGGTCGATTTAGATTGCTGATTTCTGAGTAAGACTCCTCGTTTTGGTTAGTCTGTCTCAGATTGATCGATATCATATTGAGACCTATTTCAGTGGATAATTTCCAACTTTGCTAGATAGACTGAATCTATTCGACAAATGGGAGGAATTTTGCGTAAAAAACTCGTATCTGCGTTCTCGGCTGCGGCTCTGTCAGCCTCCGTGATGCTGGTCGTCCCTAGTAGTGCATGGGCAGGCTCGTCTGAGTCTGAACCCCGTGTCTCTGAAAAAGAAGGAGGCATGAGTACTGAAGTATGGGAAAACCAAGACAAACTTTTCTCGTATGGTGATTGGCTTGCGGAGCAGATCGAACCGACGGATTTGGGCTTTATCGCTACGGTAAACGATGCAAACAACCTTTCGGTCAAGTTGCTTTGGGAAGAGGATCGACTCGATGCAGCTGGCTTCTACAAAGAAGAAGCCGAGGCTCGGGGGATCAACGTCTCTGTGATTCCAAGGAAATACTCTCTCCATGAGCTCGAATCAACAACTGAACGACTCATGGACGATGCCGCCGCTTTGAAAGGTAGCGGGTTCCAGATCGACACGGTGACGGGTCTGCAGGAGGACGTAGACGGTGTCGAACTGAACTTGATTCCGAATGATGCTTCAGTCTCAGCGAGGACGCTGACTTCTTCAGTGCAAAAGATGGCGAATAGCTTGGCCGACAAGTTCCCCGTTGATGTAAAAATTTCAGTGGCTGGCGAGGAAGAAGCAACTATTCCAGCAGCAGGTCGAAATTCAGACTCAGCTCCATTTTATGCAGGTGGCGTGATGAGCTCTTCGGCCGGAATGTGCTCGTCCGGATTCGCCATGAAATATTCTGGAGTAAATAGGATCACTACGGCCCGCCACTGTAACAAGTCGTACAAAACTTTGAACGGGAAATCTTATGGGTCAACCGTGAAGACAAACCACGCAGGCCAAGCGCGGATTCTGAGCGGGACAGGTGCCGGTCGCACTTGGGATGGTGCATGGAACAATTCCACGGGTTTCAACAAGCGAGTTACCGGATATCGTGATGTATCGCTCGGTGACTTCGTATGCACGAATGGCGCGAACTCTGGCGTCCACTGCAATGTGAAGGTTACAGCGATGAAAGTTGCCTTCGACGACGGGTATGGAGGGGGAGCCGCCAACAACATCAAGGCTGTTCAGCAGTCTTCAAAGAATATTGCTGCAATTCAAGGTGACAGTGGAGGGCCAGTGATCTACCCGAACGGCACTGGGACAGTTGGTGCTGTGGGAATGATCCAAGCCATTAGTGGGACAGCATTGACCGGTTCCGCGTGTGGTAGCGTCAGGTCTCTTGGCAAAAATAAGTGCTCCAAGACCGTTCTGTTCACCTCGACTCGTACTTTCGCAAACTCTGCGGGTGCGTCGTTGGTCACCGGATAAGGGGTAACTATGCGCTGGGCACTCAGAGCAACGTCTCTAACACTCACGCCGTTTGTTCTTCTTCTTGCAGGTTGTTCTGCTCCAGGAACTGAGAATCAACCCAGTAGTACGTCGGCTGACAAGCCAACTGCTAGTTCGCAGGTGCCCTCTCAAACTAGTGACAACAAGTCCTACAAAGTCGTGTCGTTGGAGGCGAATGAGAAGAAGGACTTGCTCGCGAAAGGGTTAGAAATCACTCTTCCTGAGCCGCCCGCCGGAGGCGTGATTCATGCACTTGGCTTCTGCTCGTCACCGGCCTTTCAAGTCGAAAGTGTAAATGGCGATGAATGGACCGTCTCCCGTACACCGATTTATGCCGGTTCAGGTTGTACTGGTAGTTATACGGAACTGACTGAGCATCTAGACGAATTGTTCTCAGGCAAAGTGGCGGTTGCGACTACGGGATCTAAGATCACATTTTCAAAGTCCAATTATCGACTAGTACTTGAAAAGTAACCTGACGTTGAAGTAGACACGATGGTGTGCCGTTCGATTCTGTGCTGTCCAAGGAGGTCATGCCCTATCGGGCAGAGACTCCTTGGCTTGCTTCAGCAGGTGATATTGATTTATTGAGCTAGTGGTCCGTTTTTGAAGTTCCTAAAGGATTCGCCTTCGCCAAAACCTGCTCAGCAGTCTTCGTCCAGACAAACGGATGCTTCCGCTGATTCCACCCACTAATAAACGCCCGGATCTTTGCATTCAAATCCTTCACACTCGTGAAAGTCCCACGCTTAATCGCCTGCCGGTCGATAATCCCAAACCAGACCTCCACCAGGTTCAGCCACGAGCCGCTGGTCGGAGTGAAGTGCACACTGATCTTCGGATGACTCTTCAGCCAGTCCTTAACTTCCTGGGTCTTATGAGTCGCGTAGTTGTCCATCACTAAATGCAGTTCTTGATCCGGGTAGGCTCGGTCTACTTGGCGCAGGAACGCGAGAAACTCTTGCCTGCGGTGCTTGGGCTTACACGCGCCAGTGACTTCGCCGGTGGCGACGTTCAACGCAGCGAACAGGGTGCTGGTGCCATGGCGAACATAGTCATGGGTTCGTTTTTCAGCATCACCCATCCTCATCGGCAGCAACGGCGCGGTACGGTCCAGGGCTTGGATCTGGGACTTTTCGTCAATGCAAAGAACTACAGCGTTCTCTGGCGGGTTCAAATACAGGCCGATCACGTCGGTGACTTTGCCGACCAGTTCGGGGTCTGTCGAGAATTTGAAGGTTTCACTGCGCCAGGGCTGGATGCCGTACTCTCTCCAAGCCTTGGCTACAGTGGCGTTGCCGATGCCCAGATGAGTGCCGAGTAGTCGTGAAGACCAGTGGGTGACACCGTATTTCTTTGGTGGTGCGGCTAGGGTTGCGGCAACGATGTCGGCGTGGTCGATCTGTCGTGGACGCCCGGCACGTGGTGCGTCGAGCAGCCCCTCGATCCCGGCGTAGTCGAATCGATGGCGCCATTTGATGACCGTTGAGGCGGTGGTGCCGAGTTGGTGGGCGATTACTGTGTTGGCAGTCCCTTCGGAAGCCATCAGAATAATGCGTGCCCGCAGCACCAGCGCTGCTTTCGCGGTGGTTGAACGAGTCCATTTGAGCAGTGTTTGCTGCGTGGTTTCGTCCAGGGTGAGTGCTGGTGCTGGGTAATTGGGCATGTTTCTAGTTTTGCAGAGAATGAACCATTGAAGAACTTTCAACACGCGACACTAGAGCCACAATCCTTAATGGATTGTGGCTCTAGCTGGTTAAGAAGCCTGAGAATCCAGAGCCGGAGCTTTCTTCGGCTCACGAGCTAATTTGATCACAATGGTGACGACATAATCGCGCAGGCCGTGACAACACCTTCCGGCGAGCCGCCGATGCCCATCAGCGCATCGATGTCGGTGCCTTCTCGCACCGCAGCGATCGTCGCCGCCACATCTCCATCTATTAATGCTTGGGTACGCGCGCCTGCTGCGTGGATTTCCTGCACATGATTCTGATGGCGTGGCCTGTCCAGCACGCTCACAGTGAGCTGGCTGATAGGCACCCCCTTGGCTTTGGCGATCAGACGCAAATTTTCTTTTACCGATAGTTGAAGATCCACTAAGTCTGCGGCTTCTGGTCCGGTGACGAGCTTGTCCATGTAGAAGACGCTGGAAGCATCAAGCATGCTCCCAGCTTCAGCGACAGCCAATACCGAGATCGCGTTGTTTAGCCCCAAAGCAGTGAGCCTGGTTCCATCGATGGGATCAACGGCTACGTCATGGGCTGTGCCATGTCTGGTTCCTACCGATTCGCCGTTGAAAAGCATGGGGGATTCATCTTTTTCACCTTCGCCGATGACAACGCGTCCATCGAATTGAACGGTGGATAATAACGATCTCATCGCGTCCACGGCTGCCCCGTCTGCCCGTATTTTCTGTCCGGCTCAAACCCACGGCGCGGAAGCAATGGCTGCTGCTTCTGTAGCTCGAACGAGCTCAGGGGCGAGGTTGCGGGCAGCCGTGTCAGTACTGTGCAGCGGTGAGTTGTGCATGAGGAAGTGGTCTCTTTCCGTTGAGATGTGCGTCATTGCACGATTTTGGCAGGGATGAAGCTTCGTGAAGATACGTTGTCCGAACAGTTGGATTGCCTAGCGTTGCAACTGTGACTGGTTTTTGTAGGAGCGATTGCGTAAGGCCAGGATCAAGGCACCCAGCACGGCAGCCAGTAGCGAGCCGCACAGGACGCCAACCTTCACGTAGGTAGCTTCGCGGCTCTCCGCCTCGAAGGCCAGCTCTCCCACTAGCAATGAAACGGTGAACCCGATTCCGGCGACGAAAGACATTCCAATCAGATCCACCCACTTGATCGAGCGATCGAGGGCAACCCCCGGCAGACGGGTAATCAAAAAGGTTGAGACACTGATTCCGACGGATTTTCCGGCGACCAGTCCTGTGATGATGCCAAGGGTGATCGGGGTGGTCAGTGCTTCTTGAAGTCCGGCGAGGCCGCCGGTCTGCACTCCGGCGGCGAAGAACGCGAAAATTGGTACAGCGATGACCGAGGACGGCACGCTCCACCGGTCGGCAAAATACGGTGCCAGCCCTTCATAGATGGGCCGGTCATCAGCGCTAGTACCCACACGCACCCTGGCTCGTTTCGTCGCAATGACGGGGACGGCAAAGCCGAGCACAACGCCGGCGACGGTTGCATGGATTCCTGAGGCATGAACCAAAGCCCAGACCGTAATGCCCAAAGGGAGCAGTATCCACCAGGAGCGGATTCCGCGTTGCACGGCCACAGCAAAACCAGCTAGCGGGATGAGGGCGAGGGCGAGGGGCTGCCAGGCCAGGCTTTCAGAGTAGAACAGTGCAATGATCGTGATGGCCAGCAAGTCATCAACGACTGCCAGCGTCAGCAGGAAAGTGCGCAGAGCCGCAGGAAGGAACTTTCCGATGACGGCGATAACGGCCACTGCAAAAGCAATATCTGTGGCGGCGGGGATAGCCCAGCCGTGCAGCGCCTCTGAGCCGTGGGCAAGGTTCACCACAAGGTAGAAGAGAGCAGGCACAGCAACCCCGCCCAGGGCCGCGGTGATGGGTACGATCGCCGTTCGTGGGTTGCGCAGTTTACCGACCACAAATTCTTCTTTAAGCTCCAGGCCAACGACGAAGAAGAAAATGGCGAGTAGGCCGTCGGCTGCCCAGGCACCGACTGAAAGGTTCAGGTGTAATGCTTCGGGGCCGAAGGTGAAGTTTCGGACGCTTTCGTACCAAGACGCGGCCGGAGAGTTGGCCAAAATCAGGGCGGTGATCGTGGCGCATAGTAAAAGCAGTCCACCGACGGAATCTTGTTTGAGGCTTTGACGCAGTTTTCGCCACAAAATGCGCGAAGGCTGCGTGGGTGTGCTGGAGGCAGGGTATGACAAAGGAAGGTGGTCTTTCTAAGCGAGGTACGTCGGGGCGCGAAGGCGCGACAAAGCCAGCTCTTTGCAGAAAGTGAAAATGAGGGGATGCCGCGCGTTCAGGCGCGCGGGGGTGGGCAACCGGCGATTTCGCCGTGCGCGTTGGTACCCCAAGAACTCATCCAGCCGTTGGTACCGCTGGCCCGTTTCGTCAGAAGTTTCGCCTTCGGGAAGTCGGCAGCATCAAGCAGCTGCGGACTAAGCGAAAAAGAAATGGGCATGATCCCATCCTATCGTGCGATGACGCTCCGTTGGTGGCACTGTGACCGACCAGCCTGCCATCTGGATGTTAAGAGAGGGCTTCCACAAAGGCTCTACCCCCTCGGATTCACGGGTCGAGCTAGGCCGTCCGCCTTCGCCAATGCGTGAACCGCCCTGGAAAAGTCGTAACGCGCCCTTCAATGGCTACTGCCTCGTGAGCGGTCAGAAGACGCCCTGACCAGCTGGCTGTCCAAGACCTGTTGTATGCCAGGGCTAAGACCTATGAAGCTGAACAACTCTAGGTGACGCATAGCGCGTTGAGATTTCTGTGGTGTTGGAATCGGCTCTATTCGCTTCCTCAAACGAAACGCAACAATACTTTTATCAGTCCCGCCCAGCATTCGGGGCAAACGATTTCGGCAGGGGGCCTGTCGAGCGGAGCCGAACTGTCGGTTGTGCTTGGCATGATGTATTTCAGGTCTTATCAGACCTCGGTTCCAGAGATCTGCAACATCTGGTCCCGGCGAAATTCGGTGCGTCATACGCGCCAACATCACTCGAGGAATTGTTTTATGTCTGTAGGAAATCAGCTGGGCTCCGGTCGTCAGTCGACGGGGCAGTCTCCCGTTTCGGGTTCGAAATCAACTGCTGGTAAAGGGTTGGGGGTTGCCGCACTGGTCATTGCCATTGTTGCGTTGTGCCTGTGCTGGGTGCCCATCATCAATAACTTCGCCGCAGTCTTGGGTTTTGTCGCTTTGGTGTTTGGCGTTATTTCCCTGATCGTTGCGTCGAAGAAGAACGGCGGCAAGGGGCTGGGAGTTGCCTCGACTATCATCGCGATTGTTTCCATTGTTCTGGTTTTCATCACCCAGGCAGCCTACGTCAAAGCATTGGATGGGCTCTCGGCGGCAATTGAAGATGCGGGTGACGGGGAAGTTGCCGCATCGGATGAAGTCCTTGCGCAGGCTCAGGATCCAGCGCAGGCTCAAACCCTGGGGCAGAGTGCTATCGTCGGCGAGTACTCGGTCAGCATCGATGATGTGAACCTGGAAGCTGACAAGGAAATCGCGGAGGCGAATCCGTTTAATGAGCAGGCCGAGGGCCAGTACGTTGTAGTGGATCTGACGACCGTGTATAACGGTTCCGAGGAAGGCGATCCATGGATCGACTTGACTGTAGAACTTGTTGGTTCAGATGCTCGCATTTACAGCACCGCAAGTACCATGGCTGTCACTAACAACCCTGCCACTGATGTTCCCACCCTAACTGCGGGTGGAGAGGGTTCTTACCAGGTGGCGTTTGACGTACCGACAGCGGCCGTCACAGACGCTAAGGTCCGTGTGACCGAAACGTTGTCGCTCAACAATGACGCCGTTCTTTGGGCTACCAAGTAGCTTCGAACCCGAAAAACAGCCGCAGGGAGTCTTCCCTGCGGCTGTTTGCGAATGGTTGTGTTTTGGCAGAGTGCGATCATCGCTGAGTTTTTCGTTTGAACAGGATCAGTGAGATGCCCCAGGCCGCGGCAAGAAGGCTCAGCAACCAGATGACAGCGAGCCAAATCGAGGAGTCCACCGTTCCCTGGCTGAGCAACGACCGTAGCGCGTTGACGATGGCCGTGACGGGTTGGTGCTCGGCGAACCAGGCTACGGCGCTCGGCATCGAATCGGTGGGGACGAAGGCCGAACTGACAAACGGCAGCAGGATCAAGGGATAACTGAAGGCACTGGCTCCATCGACCGTTTGCGCACTCAACCCGGCGATGACCGCGACCCAGGTCAGGGTCAGTGTGGTCAGCAGCAATAGCGCAGCCACGACAAGCCAGTCAAGGGGTGAAGCCTGGGTGCGGAAACCCACCAGAAATGCCACGCCGATGACCAGCAACAGGGAGATGATGTTGGCCACGAGCGACGTCAGAACATGGCCCCACAACATACTTGACCGCGAGATGGGAAGCGACCGCAGCCGGAGCATCATTCCTTCGGACATGTCCAGGAACAAACGATATGACGTGTAGGCAACCCCGGAGGCAATGGTGATGATCAAGATGCCAGGCAGCATGTAGTTGATGTATGACTGACTGCTGCCGGTGGTGATCGCCCCGCCGAAAACAAAAACGAATAACAGCATCATGGCAATCGGTGTGATGGCGGTGGTGATGATGGTGTCCGGGCTGCGCAGGATATGACGTAGCGATCGTCCGGTGAGGATGCGTGTGTCGATTAGGGCCGAGACGCTCATGACGAGGCTTCTTCCGTGATGCTGGGGGAGCCTACGAGGGAAAGGAAGATATCCTCCAGCGTTGGTTCCTTCAGGATGTGTTCGATTTTGGCCGGGGGCAGCAACTTACGTAGCTCGGCCAGGGTGCCTTCCTGGATGATCCGACCCTCATGGAGGATCGCGATCCGGTCCGCTAGCTGTTCGGCCTCGTCAAGATACTGTGTTGTCAGCATTACGGTGGTTCCAGCGGCGGCCAGGTCGCGGATGATGTTCCAGGTGAGGATCCTAGACTGCGGGTCCAGTCCGGTGGTCGGTTCATCGAGGATGACTATTGGCGTCTTGCCGACAAGTCCCATGGCTAGGTCCAAACGCCGGAGCATGCCTCCGGAATAGGTTGAGGCGCGGCGTGAAGCCGCCTCTGTTAGGTCGAAGCGTTTCAAGAGTTCTTCGGCCACATGCTCCGGTTCTGAGGCCCGGCGCAGCCGGGCGATGAGCAACAGGTTTTCGCGTCCGGTCAGCATCCCGTCGATTGTTGCGAATTGGCCGGTCAGAGTCAGTGATTCACGTACCTGCTGCGGGTGAGTTGCTGGGTTGGAACCATTAACCAGAACCTGTCCAGCGTCAGCACGCAGCAGGGTGCTGAGGATCTGGACCAATGTTGTTTTGCCGGCGCCGTTGGATCCGAGCAGAGCATAGATGCTGCCCGCAGCCACGCTCAGGTCCACCCCGTGCAACACGTGCAGGTCCTTAAAGGACTTATGCAGTCCGTGGACCTCGATAGCGTTCATGGCTAGTGCCTTTCTTCTTTCCGTTCGGCTTGGTCGATTGCCTCGATAAGCCGTGCACGTTCCTTGTCGATCCAGCGTTGCCCGCCATAGGCCGCGGTGAATTCTTCGGCGAACTCCACCGGGTTTTCGCCCACGATCTCACGCAGGGCGGTGCCTGCCTCCGCGGCATCCTCAAAAAGCTCGGCAAGATCTCCGAGCATCGTGACCAGTGTGTCGCCGTCGGTGACGCCACCTTGATAGAGGAAATATCGTTGCAGGGCCGCAGCGGCTTCGGCGTACGGAGGCTTCAGCGACTGGAGACGTGCGACATTATTTTTGTACTGCTTCTTTTGCTCTAGCGGGCCGGTGACCATTTCGATCCATTTGGAGGCCATGAGTTAGGTTCCTTTATTTTCGCGGGGAAGGTCGTTGATGCGGGTGACTAGCTGATTCCAGGTCGCCCAGAATTCGTTGAGTTGGGTTCTACCGGTCTCATTGAGGGTGAAAACTTTGCGCGGGGGGCCCTTGGCCGACGGAACTTTTTCTACGCTGACAAGTTTTTTGGTTTCGATTCTGACCAATAATGCGTAGATCGTGCCTTCGGCAATGTCGGTGAATCCACGTTCCCGAAGTTCTGTGGTGATCTCGTAGCCGTAGGCGGGTCGCTCGGCGAGAATCGATAACACGATGCCTTCGAGGGTGCCTTTCAGCATTTCTGTCATCTGTGATCCCATGGCACCTCCTTACTACTTAGCGATATTAGGTACATGTACATAGTAGAACTAGGTAGCGGTAACTAGCAATACTTAGTAGCGAAGATATTTCCGCTCAGCTTCAATGGCCACATCGACGTGGGCAAAATGTGGCAAATTTTTGTTGAAGTACCGCCAGGGCCCATTAGGCTGGGACTCATGGACGAGGTAACCAGATGGAGGCTGATTGACGAAGAACGCCGACGACTGTGTGTGGTCCTGGCGGCTTTGAAGCCCGAGCAATGGGCGTATTCAACCCTCTGCGGAGCTTGGGACGTACGCCATGTTGTGGCGCACCTGAAAGCCGCGGGGTCCACCGGAACCTTTGCGTGGCTGGTTAATATGGCTCGTTCTGGACTCAATACGGATCGCCACAACGAGGGCCTCATGGCACCGGCGCTGAAGCTGGGCGCGGTGGAACTTCTGAAAAGCTATCAAACTGCCTCAGACGCACGAATTGCTCCGTTTGGATCAAGCCAAGGACTGCTCGGCGAGGTCCTGGTGCACAGTCAAGATATTGCTCAGCCTTTAGGGATTGAGTTGGCGCCCTCCGAGCAAGCACTGCGCGAGGTAGCGGAGTTTTTTGCCTCCAAAAATTTCGCGGTGAATAGCAAAACACTCGTCAAAAAGCTCTCGCTGGTGGCTCTCGATCACGAATTCACTGCGGGAGCCGGTCTGGAAGTACGGGGGAGCCTCGTGGATTTGATCATGGCCATGGCGGGCCGGCAAACCGCTTGCGAGAGGCTGGAAGGTGAAGGCGCTGAGATCCTGACCTCCAGAATTGCCGCACAAAACCATTGAAGCTCGCGCGTTGCCGCGCCGAGTTTTCGGCAAGAGTGGGGAACCCTCACCGGAACCACAGCGATGCCGTGACTGGCTTGTGCACCAGGTTGAAAGCCCGAAGCGGTGAAGCGCTGTCATGTTCTAAGCACCGGCCGCTGGCGTGGGCCCGTCGGGTATAGCTTCGCGTGCGGAATTCGAAGAGCGAGACTTATCTGAATAGCCTCCTAGCTCCCGGCGGGGGACGCAGCCTGTCGATGAGGAAGACTCCCAGGCCCTGAGGATAGGCTTTAACTCCACCCTGCAGTCAACGTCAAAGGCCATTCAGCTCGTGAAAATTGTGATCGATGCCCGGTATACCCGTATTACCCACCACGACGGGATCAGCCGATTCACCGCTGGGCTGATTGAAGCAACTTCCAAGGTGGCTGAGGTCACGATGCTGATCAACGATGACCGGCAACTTCCGCTGCTTCCAGATCTTCCTTATCTCAAGGTGTCTTCGCCAACAAGCGTTCTCGAACCGTTTGTTGCGCTGCAGGTAAACAAGTTGCGTCCTGACGTCGTATTTTCTCCGATGCAAACCATGGGTACCCTTGGCCGGAAGTACCCGGTAATTCTGACCCTGCATGATCTGATTTATTATTCGCACCCCCGGGCACCGAAATTCCTTCCGGCACCCATTCGGTTCGGTTGGTTCCTGTTTCATCAGGTGTATTGGCCGCAGCGGATGCTCCTAAACCGGGCAGACGCGGTGGCAACGGTTTCACACACCACCGCGGCCTTGATGAAAAAACACCGGTTGACCCGCAAGCACATCGGGATCGTTTCGAATGCCCCGAGTGGCGCGTTTGCGCGGCGATCCGAAACCCGTGCGCCCAAAAAGACCCTGCTATATATGGGCTCGTTCATGGAATACAAAAATGTTGAAACACTATTGGCCGGCATGGAATTTTTGCCCGACTTCGAGCTGCACCTGCTCAGCGGCATTTCGCCCGAGCGTCGCGGTGAACTTGCAGAGCGGATTCCCAAGGGTGCGAAGGTAGTCTTCCACAACGGAGTCAGTGATGAGGAGTATGAGGAACTGCTCAGCGAATGCACTGCGTTGGTCACGCTCTCGCGAGAAGAAGGCTACGGACTCCCACTGGTTGAAGCAATGAGCATGGGGACACCGGTAGTCGCCACAGATATGCCAATCTTTCGGGAAGTCGCAGATCAGGCGGCCCATTATGCCTCGGCTGATGATCCGAAAGGATTCGCGCAACAGGTGCTGCAATTGGCTGATCAGGAAACCTGGATTCACTTCTCCCGCTTATCGATACAACGAGCACAGACCTATTCCTGGGAACGCTCTGCGCAACAGTTGTTGGAACTCGCGGAATATGCTGCAAATCACAGATCTTCGCCGAGGCCTGAGGCTGGCAAAGTGCCACCCAAGTAGGGGTGAAACCCGCAAAATCGCGGTGAAATCAGACCCTTTGCAGCAGCTAACCGTCGATTTGAAAACCGGGACTGGCCAGTGATAAGGTATATCTCGTTGCAATCCTCCATAGCTCAATTGGCAGAGCATTCGACTGTTAATCGAAGGGTTACTGGTTCAAGTCCAGTTGGAGGAGCAAAATGAGCCCCTCAATCACGCAAAGTGATTGAGGGGCTTTCCTTATTTGCGGCGGGATAACCGCTGCCTATGCTTGGGACTAGCTCATATTTTCTGTATTGCTTATAGGCCTGTTGCTTTCAAGCGATAGACTTTCGAACGAGAACAGATACACCCGTGGCATGAGATCGAGCTGTGGGTTTTACGCCTGAAGACTGAGTCGACTGCGATAACTGGAGTGCTAGCGTGAGTACTACCGGTTATCCGGCGATCAAGAATATGGAGAAACCATGTCCGAAGCTGAATCGACCCAGGCTGACGAGAGCCTGAAGTCGAGCGTCAAGAGTGCCAAGGCGCAAGTCGAGGGGCTCAGAGAGCTTGTTCCGCAACAGATCTCGGACGAACTTAAACTTGCGACCACACTGCTCAAAAGCAAAGGCATCAGCCTGGGCATGGCTGGCGCCCTGGCCGGCGCGGCCTTGGTCTTGGTCCTCCTGTTTGGCATCGCTGTTGTTGTCACGTTGATCAACGTTTTGGCAATTTGGCTTCCCGGTTGGGCGGCCGCCCTGATCTTTGCCGGGTTTTTCCTGATTCTTGCCGCTATTCTGGCGCTGATCGGGTTCAGGAAGATCAAGAAGGCTATGCCGCTCAAGCCAGAAGCGGCAATCCGCGGTATCCGTCACGATATCGGTGTGCTCAGGGAAGGTAGCAACTTCGATGTCAGCACCTTGGACGAACCGTTGAAGAAGAAGTCCGAAGAAGCGGAAGCCAAGGACGCCAAGCCCAGCGAGCCCAAGCCTCCAGCACCGAGTGCCGATGAGCTTATCCTGCGGACCAAGAGGCGTCGCCGCCAGATCCAGGCCCTGCGCGACAATTTGGGTGAGAGCATCCAGACTCCGCTGGCCAAGATCGACAAGGTGCGTCATTTCGCTGAAAGTACCGGCGAACGTGTCAGCAATGCAGCCGCCAAGGCCCGTAACTTCGTTCGACCGTCGTCTTCGGCCAGCGAAGACCAATCGGAGGCCGACAGAGCCAGCGCCGAACGGATGGAACAAGCCAAACCCTTCATCGTAGCTGCCGGTTCTGCGACGGCCTTAGCCGTCATCATCCGCAAGCTTCTTAAGCGCTCCTAGAGGTTGATCACCACAAGTGGTCGGGGCCGAACGCACACACTTTAAGAATTACTAGGCCAGAAAGGCACTGACATGGTTTGGATCGCTATTACAGCGGCACTATGCAGTGCCTTTTGCCTTGCCTTCGGCGCGCATTACCAGGCGATGGCGGTGCGCAACTCCGTTCACGGGCTCGACCTGAAGTTCGGAAACATTGGCAAACTCGTATCCAACGGTCGTTGGATGGGTGGTCTGCTCCTGATGATTCTGGGGATGGCGCTGAATGTTTTTGCTTTGGCTAATGCGCCACTAACCGTTGTACAGCCTATTGGTGCCATTGCACTGGTGATCACGGCTCTGGTTAATGCTAAAGAATCTGATCTGACATTGAATAGGCCAACGGTCTTGGCTATCGCCAGCTGCATGGTGGGTTCTGTGGGATTCGTGTTGATGGCCATCATGGTCACCAATACCAACCAGAGTATGACGCAGGCGGAAGCCCATCTGGTCGAACTGATTCTTGCCTGTGTTGTCGTAGCGGTCGGCCTCAGCGCAATCCTGTTTCACAAAAAACTCGGTGCGTTTTTCTACATCGTTACCGCTGGTGTTTTGTTCGGTTTCGTTGCTGTGCTAGTCCGGATGATTGCCGTGGCGGTCCTGGAGTTGGGCGACGCCAGCGTGTTCAACTTACCGTGGCTCGCGGGACTGTCGGTGGCGGTCGCGGGGCTTCTGGGATCGTATTTTGTTCAGAAGGCCTATGCCAAGGGCCCTCCGGACTTAGTTATCGCCGGCTTGACGGTCATCGATCCGATTGTAGGCATTGCGATTGGTGTGTTTATCCTGGGCGAACTGCGCCCGGATGTGCCGATTTTGGTCTCCCTGGCCATGGTGGTTGCCGGCATCTTGGCGATCGTTGGTGTCGTCGCCCTTTCGCGGCACCATCCGGATGTTATCGAACGGCGTGCTAAACACCTCGCCAAAACCAAACCGACTTTGCAGGATCAAGAATAGTAATCGTGCGTCGCCGCACACATTGAAAACTAGTACACGTTGAACGACAAAGGATGCTTGTGGCCGAGGATAAACCGCTGACCATCGTCATCGCTGCTGATACTTACCCGCCGGATGTAAACGGTGCTGCCATGTTTTGTTTCCGCCTGGCAACGGCCATGCACGAGCGTGGACATCGTGTGCACGTTCTCGCCGCACGAGGTGAGGCGGGCCGGACCTATTCCGAGGTCCGTGATGAGGCAATCGTTCACCGGCTCAAGTCCCACGCGGTGCCAACCCACGACTATTTCCGCATTGTTTTCCCCTGGGAAGTCAACGGACAGATCGAGAAGTTGCTGACGGAGATCAACCCCGACGTGGTCCATGCCCAGAGCCACTACATGATTGGCCAGCACACCATTGCTTGGGCGAGGAAAAACAAGGTTCGTTCCATCGCGACCAATCACTTCATGCCTGAAAACCTGGACCCGTTTCTTCCCTTTCCGACCTGGTTCAAGAAGATTGTCGCCAATAATTCGTGGCGGGATATGGGAAAGATCTTTGGCCGGGCTGAGGCAGTGACCACCCCGACACCGCTAGCCGCCAAGGCGATGCGTGAACGCGCACGGTTGAAAGACGTCTTGCCGTTGTCCAACGGAATTGAAGTCGGGAACTACGAGCTGGCAGACGGCGAAACAGTTCTCAAGAACGCTGAGCCGACGATCCTCTTCGCCGGCCGATTGGCGGTAGAAAAAAACATCAACGAACTCATTGAGGCTCTGCCGCTGATGAGTGCGGTGCCCAATGCAATCGTTGAAATTGTGGGTGGCGGTGAGCAGCTTAAGCACCTGCAAAAAATTGCCTGCGAGCAAAAAGTCAGTGACAGGGTTCGTTTCCTAGGCCATGTCACCGACGAAGAACTACGTCAGGCCTATCTGCGATGCGACGTTTTCTGCCAGCCTGGTACCGCAGAATTGCAGTCTTTGGTGACGCTGGAAGCGCTGTCGGCTTCCAAGCCAGTTGTCCTGGCCAATGCGATGGCGTTGCCGCATCTGGTGGACGAAGGCATCAATGGGTATATGTTCACTCCGGGGGACAGGCATGATCTGGCGAAGAAATTGGATCGTGTTCTGGAGCTCGATGAGGCTGGTCGCGCCAAATTGGGCCATGCAGGTCACCGAAAGGTGTTGAACCACGCGCAACGCAAGACCATGGACGCATTTGAGGCGCTCTATCGAGGGCAAAAGGTAAACATCCACTAATTGGGTTGTGTTCCCGTGCGCCGAATCGGTGTTTAGGCTGTTGATGCCCTAGAATATTTCGAGTGTGCTTCGCCTGAAACGCCAGGAAAGTTCACGGATGGGGAGTTAGCTCAGTTGGTTAGAGCAGGGGACTCATAATCCCTTGGTCATGGGTTCAAGTCCCATACTCCCTACCAAGCAATTCGCCCGTTGACCTGTGTAAACAGATCGCCGGGCGATTCTTGGTTTAAGGCCGATTGGGTGTTTGAACCACATTCTTACCACAGTTTATTTTTCAAGCACCGTAGTTCCCGCGGTTCCGGAAGCGGTCCTGAAGCGAAATTACGTTGTCCGGATGCGGCTTTGGTTCTGGTTCGGGCTCGGCCCAGTGCGCGGCCAATTTGTCTGCGACGTCCTGGTGCATCTCGTCGAGTACATGCTGGTAGCGCTGCAGCATGGAAATCTGCGACCAGCCGAGGATCTCCAACACCACGCGCTGTGGGACACCGAGCAGGAGCATGGTCGTGGCGGCCGTCGTGGATGCGCCTTGCAGGTACCTTCGCTTCGGCGAGCAGCTCCCGCCATGCCGTCTAGTCCGCCTTCGAATACAGAGGCATCCCGCCCGGCCGACAGAACACCAGATCCCGCTCCACCCCTCCTGGTCCTTCCACACCGTCCGCGGTTCGTACGCGCGTATCGCTTTCCGGGCCTCAGCATGCCTCAGGAGCGCCTGACGCAGTGGACCGGGCATAGTTACGCTTCGAACACCTGCGGCGCCCTTAGGTGCGCCTGTGAAGTGTCCGCCGCCCCTCCGCATCGGACATTGCCGGCCGAACTTCCGCCCGCACTTCGGCGCCAGCGGATCATCCGGGTTGCATCCGTGCTCCCACGGCAGCACGAACAGCTCGCGTTCGATGCGGATCTTCCCGTTCTCGAAGTCAATATCCGACCAGGTAAGCCCCAGCGCTTCGCCTTGGCGTGGACCCAGCATCAGATTCAGCAGCCACCGTGCCTCATCATCCTGGTTCTTGGTCGCCGCGATCATCCGCCGCACCTCCTCGGTCGAATACACCTGCGGCTCAAACGGCTCTGGCGACGGCGCATCCAAGAGCAATATCGGGTTCTTCCCGAGGACTCCGCGCTTCACCGCCATATTCAGCGCTCGCCGGAGGATGGCGTGGAGCCCGAGGAGGCTGGTTTCGGATAGCCCGGCTTCGCGCATCGCCGCGTAGATCACCTCGAAGTCGGAGGGCGTGAGCTTGTCCAGGCGTTTGCCGGCCAGCCGGTGGGGCCGGATGTGGCTGTTGATCTTGTTACTGTAGCCCTTGCGCGTCTGGGGGCTCTTGGCGGTGGCTGGGGCGATGTTGGCGAGCCAGTAGTCGAGCCATTCGATCAGTCGAGGCTTGAGCCCTACAGACGATTGGCCAGCGTGGACTTCGCGCAGCGCTTCACGGAGCTTGCGTGTGTATTCCGCTTTGGTCTTGCCATAGGCCGATTTGAGGATGGCGTGGCCGCTGGGCTTGTAGCCAGCGACGTAGTTGGCTTGCCACCGGCCGTCGGCTCGCAGCCTCGGTTCGGAGCCTTCCTGGTTGCCCCGCTTGGCCCGGGGTTCTGAAGTCGTCATGATTCCCTCCTTGGGGAAAATAGGCGCGCCGAATAGACCCCGCTAACGGGGTTACTGGCGAGTTGTGGAAAACAGGATTAGGCGATGTGCTCTGAGGCTGGCCAGAGCTGCTGGATCTGATCGCCGTCCAAGGTCTGCAGGCGATCAATGACGACCTGCTCGGTGACACCGAGTTCATCGGCCATCACCCAGGGGCTACGCGACCACCCGGCCACTCGCTGCAGGTCTTCGAAGCTCACTAGGAAACGAGCGGTCTCCAAGCAGATCTGACGCTCGACGGACGGCGACTGACAGCCGCTGTGGCCGTGCTTGATGTGGAAGGCCTCGTGGGCGAGGAAGCACCGCCGCTCGGCCGTCGTGAGTGCTGGGTCAACCCAGATGCGGCGGCCGTCGGTGGTCGCCACCAGTTCAGGGTGGGGTCGATTCCAAATGATTATTACTTGGGCAAGCGTGCACAACATGCCCCAAACATTCTGCATGATTCGAATGTATATTCGAATGATGGTGTGTGCCTAATGCAAGAGGGGACTTGCAATGTTGCTTTTTAGTAGTTAGGACACCATTGCCTGCAGTTCATTTGCGGCGTTTGACGCGTCTAGGTCGAGTATGCCAGCATGCTGTTCGACTGGTCGCAGTAGGTCATCCAGGAGGTCCCTATCGGCTCTGTTGAGCGGAAGCATGGCTATGATTCTAGGAGCTTTTCCGACGCGCTCCACGGCATCGATTCGAGTTCGAAGGTGAGATATCGCTAATGGATTTGGGCTTAGTGCTTCGAGGGTTACGCGGTGGTCTTCGCCTAGTCCAAAATCAAAAGGAATCGGTACCTCGGGAGTATCGAGGTCCCAGCGTCCGGGTAGCAGAATTCGCTCGTGAACCTCGATTTGAGCCTCAGCAAGGACATGCCTCGCGAGATCTAAAGGAGCTTGGATTGGCTTCTCGGGAAGTGTCACCATTTCGCTGAAAAGTCTATCGGCGAGAAAGCGAGGTTCGCCGGCCACTTCCATGATTGTTCCGCCGTGGATGGCGCTAAAGTTCGACGGTCGCTTCTCTGGTATCGATAGTGCCTCGCTCCATCGGCCGGTATGTGCTTTACGTGCAAAGTACTCTATCCAGGACTGATAGGTCGATTTAGATACGCCGATACCGCGTAAAAGACGGCCGTTGATTTTACCGCTGCGGTCCACACCGCGAAATCGCAGAATCCACTGTTCGCCCACATTCAGAACGACGCCAATGTTGCGAGGTTCATGTCTCCGCAAATCAGCGGTAATTTGGACGAGGTACCAGTCTGCGTGCATGAGATCCTCCTTCTGTGAGTGGTCGAGTCAGTCCGCGCGGGAACCTGGGATATTCTGGCCAAAGAGATCTGAGACCTCAAGGTTATATGTGTGTGCCGACAGAAACACTATATTTAAGGTTCTGTGGTGCAGGAAACGACGGTACTGATCGATATGCGCTTTGCTGGCCAGTTTACGTTGGTACGCGGCATCGCAAGCTGCTTCTACCCACCGTTTTCCCTGGCTGAATATGAGGCCTGTCCACCAGCCCATGAGTTCTGCTGATGGAGCGACTTCTCGGTAGACCTGCGATCGATGAGTTGAGTTTTCAACTCCCCGCAAAGCATTCGGATGTCGGGGGTCCACTCCGTTGAAACACTGCTCATGATCGATTGCCCACAACCCCACATCGGGCGTCCAAATCAGATTTGCGTCTGTACGGTCGATGTTGAGCAGCCACACGTCAAAAGCAGCTATACCTGAGTATATGTGAGGCTCCACTACTGCAGCCTCTTGTGGGTTCGGTGGCGCGGATACTTCGCCATCGATGCCAACTATCGCGGTTGCCCAGGCGCGGGCATTGTGCTGGACGGCAGCAAGCTCGCCGAAGGGGACAGGGATGCCCATGGAGTGCGCGAGTCTTGCGGCTAGGTATTCGTGGAGAACGACTGGGTGTTCTGAATCTTCGTCTGATTTCACGAAGACTCGCGCAATGCCTTGCTGTAAGTCTTTTGAACCTAAATCGCTAGCCACGAGTTCGGATACAGCTAGCCCAGGAAGTCCGCGGAATGCCACTAGTGATCGTCCCTCGAATTAGTCTCGTCCCCGCCGGTTTGTTCGTCGAGCTGCTCGCGCCTGGTCTTCACCTTGGGATGCGCTGCCAACTGTTCTATCGGCGGGGCGGGGTACTTAGCCGCCTCGGCTCCGTGGATCTCGGTGATCCCGAAACTTTCCGAGCCTTTCGCGGCATGCGCCTTCTTTAGTCGAAGTTTCTCAATTGCTTCTTCGGGTGAGTCTGGAAACTCGATCTTCTGTCCAGGGCCAGAGTCACGCGTGGGCGCCACAGCTCGCAGCTGTGTTGGGGCGTCGTTAGAGTCTGGAGTGCGTTGCGCATTGCTACCTGTTTCGAGGTCGACGAGGACCCGAACCATCTCTACGACTGCTTTCCGCGATTTAGGCGAGAGGTTGTCTGCGCCTGGTGGGAGTTCGTCTGCGAGTGGCGGGCCCGGGACTGGTTGTCCCGCTGCTGTGAACGCCACAGAATCTTCGACGCCGGCAAGCCAAGCGATCGCACGAAGGGTTTGTTCGCCTGGAACAGACTTGTACGTGTTGCTCCGAATTTGGTTCAAAGTCGTGTAGGTGATTTTGAGACCAGCCTCTTGAGCCTTGAAGGCCAGTTGTCGGGCAGACGTTTGGTGTCGCTCGACCGCCATCTCTATGAGGCCCTTGAGGGAATCTGTATCGTTCACAACCACGACTTTCCTAGATGAACTTTCGCTTGCTCAATTCCCTGAACGTCGCAGGTGAAAAGTAACAAGTTCATCATCCCAATACTTTCGCGGGTAAATCCACTTTTCGAATTGACAACTTGGTGATTAGTGAATGATAGTTAACTTGTCAGAATGAAAAGTGGAAGGAATACTGGTTATGCGTGGAACGCGTCGTCATCTCAATCTCGTTCGAAAGGAGAGCTGGATGCGTGTTATCGATCCCGCTGCACTGAGGCGCAAGCGGATAAATCAGCGATTCAGCCAGCGTGATCTGGCTGGCCTTGTTCGCCGCTCGCAGGCCACGATTTACCAGCTGGAGACCGGCAAGATGAAGACCCTCACCGAGGATCTTGCGCTGCTCATTGCCGCGCGCCTATTCGTTGACTGGGAGGAGTTGTTCATCCCTTCGGAGCATGAAATTCCGCCCAAGCTGACGAGTGATGAGTGCTCAACTAGGAATCGAACGGGCGCTGCCGCATGAGTGGCAAGTACGACCACATGAGCCCGAACCGGCGCTCCGTCGTATCGGAAAATCTCCGATACACGCTCAGCTTCGCAAACCGGCTCGACGCCCCAGTCCGGCTACGCGAAGTAATCTACCGAGACAGCGGACTAGAAAACGAATTCAACGGCGACCAGATCGTCCGAACTCGGAAGGCACGAGCAACGTGAGTAACCAGCAAATGAACCCTCAGGCGCTCGCCGAGTTCACCCGTCGCGTTGCGCGGGAAGGCCAGGAATTTGACGAAGTTTCAGAGGCTCGTCGCGAGGATCTTGCTATTCGTGCTGGTGCGGCTATTGCCATCGCGGAGAGGGCTCACAGCGGAATGACCATGACGCAGGAGGGGCGCGGCAATCACGATGTACGCGGGCATCCTCGTTTCACTGCACATCACTGAGACGGGCAACCGCATCCCACAACTCGTTTTCGAGCTCATCGGCCTGCTCCACTTCGTGAACAGGTATTGGCGGATCAAACGGACTCATATGAACCCGGCAATTAGGAGGCCTTTATGGACTGGTCTCAGATTTGGCCCGTTATTGCTGTAGCTGTCGGAGGCTCAGGTTTCCTCACGGTCGGGGTTCGGGAATTCGGTAAGTGGCGGTCCGGGCGGGAATCGGAGGAACAGCAAGAGAATCTGACGCTTGCTCAACGCATAGATCTTGCCGAGGCGTGGAGGGAATACGAAGCAACCTACCGCCGCCTGATCTCCGAGCACTGCTCACATGCTCGCCGTATCGCCATTGAGCACGGAGCGCCGTTGGACGCTATCGGGTCATGGCCGAAACCGCCTGACAAACCTAAATCACACAAGGACTAGCAATTGCTGGTCATTTCTTTATGCCCTGTCACGGTTTGCGGCGGGGCATCGTCATACCTATGAGCAAATCATGGCGCTAATTCGCCTCTAGAGCAGCAACTTCCGTCCTCGGGCAGTGTTACAAGTTAAGTGAGCCAACGCCAGATTTGAAAAGTCGTCCTTTCCGCCATGAAACACCGGGACGACATGATCTACCGATCCGGCAAACCGATTAGGCCAATACAAGGTTCTGTCTACGGGTTCTTTACAGAGATGGCATACCCAACCATTGGCCCTTCCAAGAGCTTCAACAGTTCGTCGTTTCTGAACCCCCATGCTGGTTCTTGTTGGACGGCAATTTCTGCCACAGTATTTTCTAACTGCGGAGTTTCCAGGATCGAACATTTCGCCACACGTGGCACATGCTCGCGGGGGTTGCGGCTGAAGTTTCGGCTTGGACCGGATCGGAGTGGCCTCTGGGTCGCCAAATGTTCTTAGTCGGTAGTAGTGCGGATCACATAAACCACGAGCATTGGTTACTCGGTCACACCCACTTATCGAGCAACTCTTATTAGCCTCCGGTGGAGAGAACTCGGCGTCACCAAATCTGCGCAAGCGCTGATAATGCGCACCGCACAAACCGCGAACCTTTGCGTTGGATGGGCATCCTTCTACAGCGCATGGCTTACGAAGATCTGGACGCCAAGCGTTCGATTTACTCTGGTCAATTGAATAGGTTTGCGGGCCGAAAGCTAACGCTTCTCCTTTGGCGATCAGCATTCGCCGATTCCGATTGGCGTAGTAGTGGGTCTTGCATTGCCCCTTGGCCACAGGTTGCATATCGCAGTCAGGAACTAGGCAGAGCTTTCCAGCGTCTGCTTTCCCTGACGCGTTCGGTGTTCCGTGGAATCTGAAGCGAGAGTAGTGCATCTCACACCAGCCCCGTTTTCTACGCGGTTTTTCGCAACCTTCAATCTCACAAATACCCATATACAAATTATACCGAAAACACCACGCGAAAGGACTATTCACATGACTATTTATCGCAACGGCTGGGACGTGTATTCGTCCGGCTCAAATCAGAATCTCGTCAATTTCCCATGGGTCACAGGCAAGGTTCGAGGCGGTGACCACTGGGTAGTCTTTGACTACATCGCCAAACGCTGGAACGCCGAAGTCAAAACCATCCGAAAGGACTGGTCATGGGGATACACGAACCGTTCAGTGCGCGGCGCATCGGTTATCTCCGAGCATGCCACTGGCACCGCCGTGGATTTCAACGCGCCACTTCACCCGCTCGGCAAGAAGAACACCTTCAGTGCTGCGGATCAGGCGAAGATTCGACAGATCATGAAGGACGTGTCACATGCCGCCCGCTGGGGTGGTAGATGGTCGCGCCCTGATGACATGCACGTGGAACTGCGCCAAGCGTCACTGACCTTCGGGTAGCGGTACAGCGCGTGGTTGGCTGAGGCTATTCGGCGTCCAAGGTCGTGGTGGATCTGAATAATGTTGAGCGAGTATGAATACGCAGCCAACGGAATGAATTAAACGGGGCTAAGCACCATTGCATATCTCGTTCTCATAACTCGAAAATAGACCTGCAAAGCAGACTTATCGAAGCTTACTGACGTACATGGCGCACTGTAATATAATCAATCTCTGCAGACTTGAACAATGCAAATTCTTCGTTCGACTCTTCGAACTGTCCGCTTTCAGCGCCGCGTAGATAAATAGGTCGCTGCAACATTAGCTCGCGAGAATCTGGCTCGTCCACGTCGGGGTTATGACCACGATACCTGCCTTTGACAACCGTGCCACTCTGTAGAACCACGGTTACGTAGACATCTGTTGCGTCGGGCTCCGCTAAGAGCCGACTCCATGCCGACTCCCGCCGTTCAATTCTTCCGCTACCGCCAATCGATACCACACCGTCCCATACTTTGTTGGTTCCTGCGTATGTAGCCAGTAAGCATGAGCCTGTGAATAGGTAAAAGAGCACCCAGACCGATTCAATCGGCCACTTCTTAAATACTTCTTCGGGCATTGTAAGTGCGCCACGTACAAAGTCGAGAACAGGCGGGACAAACGAGCCCAGGATCATCGCCAAGACTATGGAAATCGCCAGTAGAATTAGGTGGGTGCTCGCGCTCGCAAGAACGATGGTTGCAGTTTCCCTAAATGCCGACCGGCGGGTTCTGGGCGAGTTCTTTTCTCGTTGATGCAAGAAAAGCACCCCCGGGAGCAGTAAAGCCACGTAAACTAGCGCCATGATGGGGTCAGTGGGCAAGCCACCCTCCTAAACTATTTTGCCTCATCTTAGCGTCGCTATCCCTACAAATGGAGAGAAAATGACCGACCGCAAAGATATCGATCCACAATTCACTGAACCGGTCAGTGAGACTAAACTATCCGAGGCATGGGTAGAGTCCGAGCAAGATCGCATGATCGTCGTTTACAATAAGTACGACCCGAATGACTAAATACACGCGCCACGTTCACCTAGGCATCAACCATAACTAGCACCCGTCGGACAGCTGAAGACTCGGCTGCAGATAGCGCACCAGCTGGCCGGAGAGCGGGCCGTTCTTCGCGGGGAACTCGATCTTCTCCAGCTTGAGGTTGGCCTTCACCTTGCCAGACTCGGAGGCGCCGAAACAATTGGCCAACTCGTTTTCGGCGTTGTCGCGGGCGAGGTCCTGGGCCACGCTCCACGAGCCAGGCTGGAACTCGAAGATGCCGAGATCCTCGTGGTCGGCGATGCGGAAGAACACCTCGGTCGGCGGCTCGGCGCCGGCACCTTCGCTGGCTTTCGCCCTGCGCTCCTGGAAGGTCAGCTCCGAGCCCGGGTCCGTGGTGCCAACGGATAGGGTTTCGCAGTGCGACTTGTTCGTCAACGCGGGCCCCGACACCATAGAAGCATGCGCTGACGTAGGGCGTTCTCGCCTTCTAAAATGATCGCCAATTCAGATTTAGCCAAAAGCCTTTTCAGCGCAAGCTCAATTGTCGGGTTCCACGTTGCGTATTCCCAACGGCCCATGCGACCGTGTAAGCGGAGAGCTGGCGGCAAATTCAGCCATCTTGGGAGGCTCGTTGCACCTCGCACTCGTCTATCCAACGGGCGACGACGGAAAAAACGGCCAGAAGCTCAAGCGCTTGCTGCTCGTCCATATCCGAGTTGTCGGTGTGGGCCAGAGGGTTACGTATCGCCGTAAATGCTCCCTTAGATAATTCGAGGGCTCCCTGCTGTCGCGCCTTCCAGCTTTCAGTGCCGCGGTCACCAGGGAAACGAAGTCGCGCGCCCTGCGGTTTGGCATCGGTCAGCGAGAATGCCTCAGCGCACAATCGGGAATCGCTGATGTCACGCCGGCCTACCTTGTTCTGCAGGCGAGCGTTGACGAGTTTCGCTGCGCCCAGGACTGCGTCGGCAAAATGCCCACTATCCCACAGCGATCGAGCCCCGTCCCACACCCAGGGGTGCAAATGATTAGCAGACAATCTCGGTGCATTTGGTTGTAGATTCAGCTCGATCTCCTCGCCCCATTTAAGTTGGCCCGCGATCCGCTCTATCACCCGAGACCACGCTGTGTATGATGTCGCCGACGGCCACTGCTCTACTACGTCTAGCTCTCCGGCGATTGCTTTCACTGGAACTAAGAGACCCTCCAACTGGGCGCTAAGCTGCATGACTAGTCGATGGCTACCCGCTCGGTCCGCGCGCTCAATGTTCTCGACTACTTTTTTAGCCGCTTCTAGCCGCCTCTTACACCACAAAATGTTCACATCTACATCTTAGGAGTACCCGCCAAGCTAGGGATATCGGGGGAATTTGAGCGTGCAGTGACCTTTCTAAGCGACTCAAGCCAGCGGAGCACGCTCGACGGCACGGCGGCAAAGACTGTCAGGAACCAATACATCTATTCATAGTTTCTCGACGAACTGGTCCGGATACACCTCGGGCCGCAACGGCTGGAACAACCCGCACGGCTACCTCACCAAGATGTACATCAACAACCTCAAGGAAGTAGGTGCATGGTAATCATGTTCGAAACTGCTGCAGCCCTCTAGGTGTTCCATCGTCCACACCATCGTCCTCCTGAGTGTCGGCGGTGTTCTGTCGCTGGTTGTGGCGATCAACGTTCCACTGGAACCAGAGTTTGAGAAGCTGCTCACCGTTCCGCTCACCGCAGCACTGACCGCCCTATACTACGTGTTGGGGCGCCTGTTCGATACGTACATCAGACCGAAGCTCGGATGGCTGCACGGTCTGGCCAAGTCCCCGGATTCGTACTCGAAGGATAAGCCAAGTTCCCACATAGGCGACTAGTTGGGAATTCAGGATTGGTGGATTCCCGCCAGACAGAAAACTGCCCCACCCTCATACGAGGGTGGGGCCTTTTCGAATATCCATGAAGAAGCGCTTCTATTTCAAGCACAGAAACGATTAGGGGATTTACGCCAAAGAACATTCGTTGCCTGGATGCCGATGCCGTAGAGGAATCCGAACAGGGGGCAGCGCAAAGATTTGTACCATAATTTGGACCATAATTTTCCCGGAATCACTCGGAAATGTTGAGCGCTCTGATAGCTGGAATCGTTGGAATCACGCGGAAAAATTTGGAGAGGGAAACGGTCGGAATTGGATGTTGGCAGCTCATAATCCCTTGGTCATCGGTTCAAGTTCGTCACTCCCTACATCTCGGGTCGCCCGGTGACCTGCGCAAGCAGATCGCCGGGCGATTTTCGGTTTCAACGCGTCATCGAAGTGCCTGCAGCCGTGTTGAATCGGCGCAAGCCTAATACAAAGGCAACAGAATCGATGGCCGCAGATCCCTGATGAGCAGAGCCGGATCAATGTATTTGCCATCGAATCGGACACCCCAGTGCAGGCAACGCTTCGAGCAATGCGCTCCGGTGGCCACGGCTCCGACGTTGTCTCCCGCTTCGATCCAGGTGCCGACCGCGAGCTCGCTGCTGACCGGTTCCAGGCTGGAAACGAAACCAGAACCGTGGTCGATCACGAGCACGGGTCGGTCCACCACCGTGGAACGGAACGCGACCTTTCCCCGTTGAGGTGCCAGCACGCTGGCTCCCTCCGATGCCTGCAGGTCCACACCGCGGTGCCCGGCGAGCCATTTCTGTTCGGGCTTGTCGAACGGGATCAGAATTGCGGGCTCGCCGGCCAGCGGCCATTGCCATCCCGGCCGGGCGGCGGTTGTCGGCAAGGGAGCTTGTGCAGCCGTGCTGCGAGGTGTGCCCGCGGCAGTCAGCATGATGCCGAAAATCAGCAGTTGGATCAGTGCGAAAACTCGAAGTGGTTTCATGGAACCACCCTGCGATGCCCGGTGCCGACCAGCGCCGGATTCACCGCTGATTGTGGGTATCCCAGTGGGCGCTAGATCACCTTGTCTTGCGCAGAAGCGGACCCGGTGGGTGTAGTACACTGAAAAGTGCAGTTTTCTGTCATAGGTGTGTCCAAAATCGGATGTGCCGGGCGGGGAATTGACTTCGCGTATGAAGTCCATACCCATAATTCGGGTGTGCCGACCGTTCCAGTGGTCCGAGAGAATCGGTGGACGGCGTGCGGAATGCCAAGCATTCCGGAGTTCATGCCAGGGCCGATGTTCACAATGTACATCTGCAACAACCCAAACAACTAGGGCAGTTACCGCGGGCGCTTGTGCGCCCGGACCGCTACTGCTGAAAGGAGTTGCGACATGCCAGTCGTAACCATGCGAGAGCTGCTGAACAGCGGCGTCCACTTCGGCCACCAGACCCGTCGCTGGAACCCAAAGATGAAGCGCTTCATTTTGACCGAGCGCAACGGCATCTACATCATCGACCTGCAGCAGTCGCTGTCGTTCATCGACCGCGCCTACGAATTCGTGAAGCAGACCGTTGCACACGGTGGCTCGGTACTGTTCGTCGGTACCAAGAAGCAGGCTCAGGAATCGATTGCCGAGCAGGCTAACCGCGTTGGCCAGCCATACGTGAACCAGCGCTGGCTCGGCGGTATGCTGACCAACTTCCAGACCGTCTCCAAGCGTGTTCAGCGCATGAAGGAACTGGAAGAGATCAACTTCGAGGACGTCGCCGGTTCGGGCCACACCAAGAAGGAACTGCTGCTGCTCAAGCGCGAGCTGACCAAGCTGCAGAACAACCTCGGTGGTATCCGCAACCTGACCCGCACCCCGTCGGCTATCTGGATCGTTGACACCAAGAAGGAACACCTGGCAATCGACGAGGCTCAGAAGCTGGGCATCCCTGTTGTCGCCATCTTGGACACCAACTGCGATCCTGACGAAGTCACCTACCCGATCCCGGGTAACGACGACGCCATCCGCTCCGTCAACCTGCTGACCCGCGTTGTTGCCGACGCAGTGGCAGAGGGCCTGATTGCCAAGAACAACAAGGCTGCAGGCAAGACCGAGGGTGCCGCTGAGCCACTGGCTGAGTGGGAGCGCGAGCTGCTCGAGGGCGAGAAGGCCAAGGCTGAAGCCGTTGAGGCTGCAACCGAGGCTCCAGAAGCCAAGTAGTCACTTTTCTGACTCTCGGAGTTTCCCTTCGGGCACTAGTGTGCGAAGGGAAACTCCACACTCTCGTGGGACGGGTTGGGTTTCCGACCCGTCCCACGGGCAAACTAACTTGAAAACTCCTAGCTGAATGGGATTGCACGTGGCAAACTACACCGCTGCTGATATCAAGGCACTGCGCGAGCGCACCGGCGCCGGCATGATGGACGTTAAGAAGGCTCTGGACGAGGCCAACGGCGACGCCGAGAAGGCCATCGAGATCATCCGCGTCAAGGGCCTGAAGGGCGCTACCAAGCGCGAAGGCCGTTCGACCGCTGAGGGCCTGGTTGCCGCCAAGGTCGAGGGCAACGTCGGCGTCATGGTCGAGATCAACTGCGAGACCGACTTCGTCGCAAAGAACGAGAAGTTCATCGCTCTGGCTGCCAAGGTCCTGGATGCCGCTGTGGCTTCCGGCGCTGCAGATGCAGAAGCACTGCTGGCTTTCGAGCTGGACGGCAAGACCATTGGCGACACCGTGATCGAAGAGGGCGCAATCCTCGGCGAGAAGATCGTTGTCCGCCGCGTTGCACGCATCGAGGGTGCACACGTCGCCGCGTACCTGCACAAGACCAGCAAGGACCTGCCGGCTCAGGTTGGCGTGCTGCTGGCCGTTGACTCCGACTCGGAAGCTGCAGCCGCTGTAGCCCACGACGTTGCAGTCCACACCGCTGCACTGGCACCGACCTACCTGACCCGCGACGAGGTTCCAGCAGACAAGGTTGCCGACGAGCGCCGCATCGCTGACGAAACCGCTCGCGCCGAGGGCAAGCCAGAGGCCGCCCTGACCAAGATCGTTGAAGGCCGCCTGACTGGCTTCTTCAAGGAGCTTGTCCTGGTTGACCAGGCTTTCGCCAAGGATGCCAAGAAGTCCGTTGGTTCGGTTCTCGACGAGGCCGGCACCAAGGCTGTGGCCTTCGCTCGTTTCCGCGTTGGCGCCTAAGCTTTTAGAGCCCAAGGCAAAAAACACACAACGTGTTCGCGGTCGCTAGCGCGCCGCACTAGAGAAAAGGGAGGTGGGCACCGAGCATAAACTCGGTGACTCGCCTCCCTTTTCTCGAGCCCGAATCACAGGTAGTTTGGGATTCGGGATGATCCCCTCACCACAGATTTACCAACTGCAGGAGTTAGACCCCATGTCAACCAGCCCAGAAACCAAACGTCGCCGCGTACTGCTCAAGCTTTCAGGAGAAGTTTTTGGTGGCGGCAAGGTGGGCGTCGACCCGAAAACCGTGCGCGGCATCGCCGAGCAGATCGCAGCGACCGTAGGCGAGGTGGAGGTAGCGATCGTCGTGGGCGGCGGCAACTTCTTCCGCGGCGCCGAGCTGTCGGCCTCGGGCATGGACCGCTCCCGCGCAGACTACATGGGTATGCTCGGCACCGTGATGAACTGCCTGGCCCTGCAGGACTTCCTGGAGCAGTGCGGTGTTGAAACCCGTGTCCAGTCGGCCATCGCGATGGCCCAGGTTGCAGAAAACTACATTCCGCGCCGCGCCATCCGCCACATGGAAAAGGACCGCGTGGTGATCTTCGGCGCCGGGGCCGGCCTGCCGTACTTCTCCACCGATACCGTCGCCGCGCAGCGTGCCCTGGAAGTCGACGCCGACGAGGTGCTGATGGCCAAGTCGGGTGTGGACGGCGTGTACACCGCCGATCCGAAAACCGACCCTACCGCCACCAAGCTGGACACCCTGACCTACTCCGACGCGCTGGTGAAAAACATCCGCGTGATGGACCAGACCGCCATGACCATGTGCCAGGACAACAATTTGGGCATGCTTGTTTTCGGCATGGAAGGCGATGGAAACGTGACCCGTGCCATCCGCGGCGAGCGAATCGGAACCACCGTCACCGCATAAGTGGTGATCGTGGCATAGGATTGATCTAGATTTATTTTCCCTTGGTGGAAACAGCAAAAGTACTTGAGGAGTACCGGTGATTGACGAAACTCTGGCGGAGACCGCCGAAAAGATGGACCGCACCATTGAGGCCGCGAAGGAAGACTTCGCCACGATCCGTACCGGCCGTGCACACCCGGGTATGTACTCGAAGGTCATGGTCGACTACTACGGTTCGCCAACCCCGTTGCAGCAGCTTGCATCCTTCGCCGTGCCTGAGGCCCGCACCATCACCATCACCCCGTTTGACGTGACCGCGATGCGCGAGATCGAAAAGGCACTGGGCGATCCCGAGGTTGGGGCGAACCCCTCAAGCGACGGCAAGATGATTCGGGTGACCCTGCCGGTGCTGACCGAGGAACGCCGCAAGGAATACGTGAAGCTTGCTCGTTCCAAGGGCGAAGATGCGAAGGTCGCCCTGCGTAACCAGCGCCGCAAGGCCAAGGACGCCATCGACAAGTTCGTCAAGGACGGCGAGATCGGCGAGGACGACGGCAACCGCGCCGAAAAGGACCTGGACGCGCTGACCAAAAAGCACGTTGAGGCTGTTGACGAGATTCTGAAAAACAAAGAAGCCGAGCTGCTGGACGTCTAATGCCAGGCTCGACAGATCACACTGAGGGCACGGCTTCGGCGGTGCCCTCAGTGGCATCCGGTGAAGCCAAACCCCTGACGCGCCGCGAGGCGCGTGCGCTGTATGAGGCGCAGCAGAAGGACGCCAAACGTCGTGGCAAGAGCGCCGTCGCTCCTGAAGCTGGCACTGAGACTACGCAAGCGCCGGTTGAGCCGATGCAGGCGGCCCCGAGCGCCCCGGTGGACTCGAAACAGGCCAAGGAGCGTGCCAAGGCTGCCTTCACCGCCCAGGACCGTTCACCCGTACCGGTGCCAGTGCCAACGCCCGCACCGGTGCCAGCCCAGGAGCTCAAGGTGGAAGGGCCCGCCGAACACCCGCCGGTGAGCGACTCGGATGACCTTGCCGAAAGCGGCGAGCCGGACGCGCAGCGCGCCTCGGTGCCCACCGAGTTGCTGGTTGGTGCCCCGGCTGAGCCCAAAAAGTCGCGTGCCGGACGCAACCTGCCGGCTGCGATCGGTGTTGGCGTGCTGATGCTTGGACTGGTCCTGGTGGGGCTGTTCCTTTTCGAGCCGCTGCTGGTAGGCATCATCATCGTGTTATCCGGGATCGGCTGCTGGGAAATTGCCCGGGCAACCACCCACGCGAAAACCTCGGTGCCGTTGGTACCGTTGTTCCTGGCCTCTGCGATGCTGCCCATCAGCGCGATCTGGGGCGGCCTGGAGGCCTTGGGCTTCACCTATATGATCTGTCTGATCATTGCCTTGCTGGTCAGGCTGACCGAGGGGCTGAAGGGCGCGGCGGCGTCGGTGATGAGCAGCGTGTTCATCATCAGCTGGGTTCCGTTGTTGCTCTCCTTCGCGTTGCTGATCCTCGACGAGCACAACGGGCAATGGCTGATCGCCACAATCCTGCTGCTTGCCGTCAGCAATGACACCTTCGGATACATCGTCGGCGTTTTGTTCGGCAAACATCCCATGGCCCCGAAGATTTCGCCCAAAAAATCATGGGAGGGTTTCGCCGGTTCGATGCTCGGCTCCATGGCCGTCGGCGCCTTGGCGATGTATTTCTGGCTTGACATGCCATGGTGGACCGGGGTGATCCTGGCATTCTTCACTACGATTGCCGCGACCACCGGAGACTTCTCGGAGTCCATGATCAAACGCGAGCTGGGCATCAAGGACATGAGTAATTTGTTGCCCGGGCACGGCGGCATCATGGACCGACTGGATTCGATTGTTTTTGTTGTCCCGTTGGGTTACCTGATTTCCCACCTTTTGACATGGAGCGTTTCCCTATCCTGAAACACCGGCACCGGTGCGGTGTGATCCTGTCCCGGGACAACACCGCACCGGTGTGGCTTTTAACTCAAGCCTGAACTGAACCCATAGAATAACTAGGGGCCATGGATCACCAGCGATCGGCCCGCCAGCTTTACCAAGAGAAGAAGGAACAGTCGTGTCGCAGCAGCAAGATGCTCCGTTTTCCCGGGTCCCGGATTCGGAATTCGGCTACAACGTCAAGCAGGTTGATGCGTTTCTCAGCCGTGCCCGTGCCACCTTTAACGGCGGAGGCAATGACGACAGCGTGGTGACCAGCCACCTGATCCGCCGCACGACCTTTGCCCCGCAGAAGGGCGGGTACCAGGCTCGCGAAGTCGACGGTGCACTTGACCGGCTGGAAGATGTTTTCGCCAAGCGGGAACGCGATGACCTGATTGCCCATCAGGGCGAAGAGGTCTGGCTGCAGCAGGTTGGCCGTTTGGCGGCGATCCTGCGCGGCCGCCTGCACCGTTCCAAGGGTGAGCGTTTCCGTCGCCCCTCACGCACCAACGCGTCGAGCTACAACGTTGAAGACGTGGACCGGCTGTGTGATCAGCTGATCGAGTACTTCGAGAAAGACGTTCCGATGTCCGTGGACACGGTGCGGCGTGTGGAGTTCCGCTCGTCCACCGGTACCGACGGATATGAAGAGTCGCAGGTTGATGCGTTTTTGGATCGCGTGGTCGAACTGATGGCATCGATCGACTGACAACCCTGATCACTAAACCGCCGTGCGCCACCCCAATCCGGGCAGCCAGCACGGCGGTTTTGTGTATTAGATTTCTGGTTTCAGTGCGGCAGTGACCACGCTGGCGGTGACGACGGCCAGCATGCCCGCCAACTGACCGAATTCAAGAAGTTCACCGAGCATCAACCAGCCCAACCCCGCGGCCCAGACCGGATTCAGGCTAGCAAGCACCCCAAAAAGATTTGCCGAGATGCGACGCAACGCGAGCATGTCGGACATGTAGGGGAACACCGAGGCCAACAAGGCGCACCCGACGGCGAGCAGCACCGGTTCAAGGGGCAACTCGTGATGCGAGAACCAAAAGATTGCCAGGGGAATCCAACACACCCCGCTGACCAAACTCGCCGCCGCGGTTCCCGTCAAGGCCGGTAACGAGCATCCCAGCGAGCGGTTGAGCAGAATATAGCTCGCCCACGCGGCGGCGGCCAGCAGGGCTAACAAGATGCCGGGCACATCACTGCTAGGCCCAGGCGCGCAGAGCAACACCACACCGGCGGCCGCAACCAGCGCGCAGATCCGTGACGCAGCCGAACGTGCGGCGCACAGCGCTACGGCGAGCGGACCGAGGAATTCAAGGGTCACCGCGAGCCCTAACCCAATTCGATCGATGGCCAGGTAGAGGCTAAGGTTCATGACCCCAAAAATCGTACCGAGGGCGCAAATCTGGACCCACTGGCCGGCGCTGATAGTGCGCAGGTTCGGGCGGATCACCAGCATCAAGATCAGCCCGGTGAAAATCTGGCGAATAGCTACCACTCCAACCGGCCCGATTCCGTCGAAGGCCTTGGTACCTAGCGCGGCACCGGTTTGATTTGAGAGGGAACTGGCCAGGACCAGGGATGCGCCGGCCCGGGTGCGGTGTTCGGCAGTGGGCCCGTGGGTTGTGGAGATGTTGCTCATGGTTTGAATTTATGACGTGAACCGGTCTACACCTAGTGCTCAAAATGCGGATGCCATACGCTTTGGTTATGGACTTTTCGCTGCGTGAGGTGCGCTATTTTGTGGCCTGTGCCCGGACCGGCTCGTTTACCGCGGCCGCGCAAGAGCTGTATGTGTCCCAAGCCGCTGTCTCCCGGACCATTGCGTCGCTGGAACGTACCGCGCAGCGGCAGCTGCTTCGCCGGGTACCCTCTGGCTGCGTGCTCACCGAAGCCGGTGAACAGCTGCTGGGTGCGGCCCAACAGCTGTTGACCGAAGCCGCTGCCTTTGAAGCCGAGCTCAGGGGTGATTCGCGCTCGTTGCGTGTTGCCTATGCCTGGGCGGCCCTGGGCAAACGAACCGTGCAGCTGCAGCGGAGCTGGGCCGCGGCACACCCCGGAATCATCTTGGAGCTGCAACGGGTGAACTCGCCGCGTACCGCCCTGGCCGAAGGGACCTGCGAGGTGATGATCGCCCGTGGATCCTCGGCCAGCGAGGGCTTGCACGCGGTGCAAGTCGGCATCGAGCCACGGATAGCCACCTTTGCCGCCGACGACCCGGAGTGGAGAAGGCGGCGCAGCCTCTATATGCGGGAGATTGCGCAACGCACGGTAGCCATTGATCCGCTGGTCGGGACCACCGACGCGACGTTGTGGCCGCAAGGCGCGGGGCCCCAGAAATTTGTGCGGACCTATGATGTTGATTCCTGGCTGGATCTGATTGGCAGCGGGCAAGCGGTGGGAACCACGGCGCAGGCCACAGCATTTCACCATCAGCGGCACGGGATTCGCTACCTGCCGATCACCGATGGTCCGCAGATCCCGGTGTACCTGTGCTGGCAGCGCAGCCGGTCGCCGCTGGGGCTGCAGGAACTCATTGAGCAGGTGCGCACCTCATATGGTTACCGTCCGGAAGACCGCACCGGGACACCCGGTGGCGTCCCGGGCTAGTGCGCCGAGTCCCGGTCCGGGACATGCAGCCTGGCCAGGATCCGATCCGCATTGCCCGGGATGCTGCGCGAGGTTGCCCGTGAGACCACAATCATCACCACAAAGGCCAGCGGCACGCTCCAAGCCGCTGGTTGGCGCAGCATATGGAACCACAGGGCATCGGTGTGGGGTAATACACCGGAGATGATCAGGGAGAACCCGCAACAAATCGCTCCGGTGAGCATTCCGGCAATAGCCCCGCGGGCGGTCAGCGAACGCCACCAGATCCCCAGCAAAAGCAGCGGGCAAATGGTCGACGCGGTGAACGCAAATACGTTGCCAATGGCCCCAGCCAGCGCCAACGAACTGGTAAGTACGGCGATAAGGACCGGCAATGCGGTGGCCAAGATGGTCGAGATGCGAAAACCCCGCACGGTTCCGGCGAAGAACTCTTGGGAGATGGCGCCGGCCAGGGACACCACCAGCCCGGAGGTGGTGGACAGGAACGCGGCGAACGCTCCGCCAACCACGATGGCGGTCAGCGCATCGCCGAGGAAGCCGTCCAAGACCGCCGAGGGCAGCAGGAGTACCGTTGCGTCGGTTTCGATTCCTGCACCCAGCTGATCGCTGTAGAGCAGCCCCAGCACGCCTAGGGTGGTGGGCAGCAGATAAAACACCGAGAGCAGCCCCAGCACGATGACGGTGGTCGACCGCGCAGCCTGCCCCGTGGGGTTGGTATAAAAACGCACCAGTACATGCGGCAGCCCGAGGGTGCCGAAGAGCAGCGCCAAGATGATGGAAATGGTTTCATACAAGTTCAGTCCGGCGACTGATTCGAGCTGGGTCGCGATATTTTTGTACCGGGCGCCGCTGGCCTGTTCGGGGATCACCTGAATGAGCAGGAATATGGTGGGGATGACCAGGGCTGCCAATTTGAACCAGTATTGGAAGGCCTGGACGAAAGTCACCGAACGCATCCCGCCGGAGACCACCGTCAAACACACAATCGCGGCCACAATGAGCGGGCCGACCCAGCCCGGCAACCCGGTGGCGATGGACAAGGTCAGCGCCGCTCCGTGCATTTGCGGCACGATATACAGCCAGCAGATGACAACTACCAGGTAGGTGGTGATCTTGCGTAGCGCCCGGGAGTCTTCAAAGCGGATCTGGGCGAAATCGGGAATCGTGTAGGCCTGCGAGCGGCGCAGCGGCGCGGCGACAAAAAGCAGCAGCATCAGATATCCGGCCGTGTAGCCGATGGGGAACCAGAGCCCGGACTGCCCGGAGAGGACTATCAACCCGGCCACACCCAAGAAGGAGGCCGCGGACAAATACTCACCACCGATGGCCGACGCGTTCCACCAGGGGCGTACGGTGCGGCTCGCCACATAAAAATCACTGGTGGTGCGCGAAAGCCTCAGGCCGTGAAAGGCAATGAGCATCGTGGTCACACAGACCGCAACCAAGGCTAAGGAAGAAAGCAGATTAGTCACGGCTGATGCTCCGATAGCGTTTTTCGTTACGCGCCGCGGCGCCGTTAAACAGGAGCCCGGCCACGATGATCAGGGGATAGATTCCAATCCCCAAAATCCACCATGGCAAGGGAATATGCCACAGCGCGAATTCATAAACAGTTGGCCAGAGAGCTAGTAGCGCACTGATTCCCACCAGCATCGTCAACAGGCCGGCCGCCACCGAGCACGCCAGGCGAAGCTGGGAACGGATCAGCTGCTGGATGTAAAACTCCTGAGCAGTGTGCTCCTCTTGAGAGGTGGCAAAACTCAGCGAAGCATCTTGGGGTGCCTGGACCCGCACCCGTTGCGGGCGTTGCTGGGCGAATCGCCCGGGAGGCGCAGGTTCCTGGGAAGGCTCGGGGTTCACTGGTTTCTGCCCGCTCTACAGTGGACGTACCCGGTTTGCCGCGAGGCGTTCGCGCAGGTAGGGCAGTGCACGGCGGGAAATGGGCAACTCGGTGCCGTTGACCAGCACGGCGGCCTTGCCGGTCTGCAATCTGACGTTCTCAATTTTGTCCATGCTGACCAGATACGAACGGTGTATCCGAATGTAACCGGATTGCGCCCACTGTTGTTCGAGATCATTGAGCGGAACGCGGATCAAATAACTTGAATCCTTGGTGTGCAGGCGGGCATAGTCGCCCTGGGCCTGGACGTAGGCGATATCGCTACGCGGAATGAGTTTGGTGATACCGCCTTGATCAACGGTGATCATCTCGGGTTTGGCCGGTGCCTCGTCAACCAGTTCGCACAGTCGCCGCACTGATTCGGCCAGTCGCTGCGGACGGATTGGTTTGAGCACGTAGT
The DNA here is from genome assembly GCF_044744225.1 of Glutamicibacter sp. NPDC087344. NCBI lineage: Bacteria > Bacillati > Actinomycetota > Actinomycetes > Micrococcales > Micrococcaceae > Glutamicibacter > Glutamicibacter sp. NPDC087344. Next base: position 303,357 of record NZ_JBIUXY010000003.1, read on the forward strand.
CCACGGCTGCCAGCTCGAAGGCCTCCAGCGCCTGATCTTCATCAGCGGTGACAAAAACTACCAACGGAGGGTTGGCAAACCGGGAGATGACCCGGGCGATATCCAACCCGGACAGCGCGGGCATATGGATATCGAGGAAAAGCGCATCAACCTCGTTTTCCTCTAACGCCTTCAGCGCGGTGGCACCGGAAGTTGCACGGTGGATTTTTCCAATGCGGGAATCCTGGCTGAGCAGAAAAGCAATTTCTTCCACAGCCGGAAGTTCATCATCGGCGACAACCACATTGATCATGAGTAGAGTCTATCGGTTCCGCTGGCAATGGTTCGGGGCGCAAGGCTCAATGTTCTGTGCTGGAATTCGAGCCTGGTGCATGGAATTTAGGGATGCGCAGGGTGATCTGTGTTCCAGCTCCGGGGGCGGTGTCGATGACCAGGCCTTGCGAGTTCCCGTAGAGCTGGCGAAGGCGTACATCCACGTTGCGCAAGCCCACATGCATGTTGACGGTGTTTCCTGCCAGCACACTTGCCAGCTGCTCCGGATCCATGCCGACACCGTCGTCTTCCACGCTGATCACCGCATAGGCTCCGTCCTCGGTGGCGCAAATGGAGATCACACCGCCATCCGGCCGGGCCTCCAGCCCGTGACGAACCGCGTTTTCCACCAGCGGTTGCAGGCTGAGGAAAGGAATTTTGGTGGGCAGCACCTCGGGGGCGATCTGCAAGGACACCTTGATGCGATCCCCGAACCGGGCTTTCTCCAACAGCAGGTAACGGTCAATAGCTTCAAGTTCTTCGGCCAAGGTGGTGAATTCACCGCGGCGACGGAAGGAATAGCGGGTGAAATCGGCGAACTCGATCACCAGCTCGCGGGCCCGGGCAGGATCCGTGTTGATGAAGGACGCGATGGCGTTCAAGGAGTTGTAGATGAAGTGCGGTGAGATCTGCGCCCGCAGGGCTCGCATTTGGGCTTCCATCAGCATGGCCTTGTTCGCATCGAGCTGGGCGCTGGAGACCTGGGCCGAGACGAAAACAGCCACCTCGGAGACTGCACGGACAAAACCGGCCCCGGCACGGGTAGTCAACGCGGTCACGGTTCCCACCGGCTGGTCACCCACCATCAGCGGAGCGGCAACAAAGTCGAGCCCGGAGAGGCGTTTGACCTGCACTTTACCGGTGGACAGGGCGCTGGTGTAGGCTTCGGTCGCCTGTTCTTCCAGAGCTGCGGTGAAGTCGATCCCTGCATCGGTGGCAAGAATGCTGCGGGTGTCCGTGATCAATAGCACCGGGCAATTGAGCAGTTTTCGCAGGGCCTTGGCACTTTTGGAAGCCCCTTCAACATTCAACCCACGCTCCAGGTGAGGCACCGCGACCGACATGTGATGCAGGGTCGTGAACGTTGCTTCTTCAGCATCCGTGCCCATCTCCTTGGTCGAACGGGAGATCTTGAAACCGAAGTACCCGATGGCGGCCATGCCGACGGCCACGATGGTGACAATGAGGGTGATCTGCAGGGCTGAAGACATAAAACAATCCTAGGCTCACTTGCCGGCCGCTGACCGCTCGTCGTTCGGCGGTGTGCCGTTGGGCGCAGGTTTTGCCCCGTTGAGCCACGGCGGCCTGAAAAGCACTGGTAGGGCTCGAATCTTTCGCAGATAGTGAACTTAGTCACAGTCACGATGTGCCTTGCATCACAGCACTTCTCAACCGTTCAATCACCGCACAAGGAGGGCATCATGAGTGCCAACCCCCACCACAGTGTCGAGGGAGACATTGATTTTGTGGCGGAAAGCCAGTCGGAGGAATTCCAAGAGCTGCGCAAAACTCACCGCAGTTTCGTTTTCCCCATGGCGATCTTTTTCCTCGTTTGGTATTTCGCCTACGTCCTATTGGCCGATTACTTCCATGAATTCATGTCCATCAAGGTCCTTGGAAACATCAACATGGGTATTGTCCTAGGCCTGCTTCAGTTTGTTTCCACCTTCGCCATTACCGCGGCCTACGTCAGCTTCTCCAACAAAAAGCTTGATCCCAAGGCCACCAAGATCCGTGAGCGCCTGGAGAACCAAGGAGCCGAGCAGTGAACAACCTCAACCTTCTGGCGGCCGCCGCAGAGAAAACCACCGTCGGAAATCCGTTGGTGAATATCGCGATCTTCGTCGCTTTCGTGGGGGTCACCCTGGTGATCGTGTTGCGAGCAAGCAAAAACAACAAAACCGCGGCCGATTACTACGCCGGGGGCCGCTCCTTCACGGGAACCCAAAACGGCACGGCCATTGCCGGCGACTACCTCTCGGCGGCCTCCTTCCTGGGTATTGTCGGCGCCATTGCGATCAATGGGTATGACGGATTCCTGTATTCCATCGGCTTCCTCGTCGCTTGGCTGGTTGCCCTGCTCCTGGTGGCAGAACTGTTGCGCAACACCGGCAAATTCACCATGGCCGACGTGCTGTCCTTCCGACTCAAGCAACGGCCGGTGCGAATCGCCGCGGCCGTCTCGACTCTTGCCGTGTGCGTCTTCTACCTGTTGGCGCAGATGGCCGGTGCCGGAGCCTTGGTGTCATTGCTCCTTGGCATCGACAGCCGTGCCGGGCAGTCCCTGGTGATTGTCATTGTCGGCGCGTTGATGATCCTCTATGTACTGATCGGCGGCATGAAGGGCACTACCTGGGTGCAGATCATCAAGGCTTGCCTGCTGATTGCCGGTGCGTTGATCATGACCGTCTGGACCCTGGCCATGTTCGGGTTCAACTTCTCCGAGCTGCTGGGCAAGGCCGCCGAAGTGGCGGGCAACCCGGAGATCCTCAACCCGGGAATGCAGTACGGCAAGTCTGAGACCTCAAAGCTGGACTTCATCTCCCTGGCATTGGCCCTGGTGCTCGGCACCGCCGGCCTGCCTCACGTGCTGATGCGTTTCTACACCGTGCCAACCGCTAAGGAAGCACGCAAATCCGTGGTCTGGGCAATCTGGCTCATTGGCGCTTTCTACCTGTTCACCCTGGTGCTGGGCTTCGGTGCCGGTGCGCTGATTGGTCCGGACAAGATCAAGGCCGCTCCGGGAGGCGTGAACTCCGCGGCCCCGTTGCTGGCCTATGAACTCGGTGGCACCCTGTTGCTGGGATTGATTTCAGCCGTCGCCTTCGCCACCATCCTGGCCGTGGTGGCCGGCCTGACCATCACCGCCGCCGCATCCTTCGCTCACGATGTGTACGCCTCGGTGATCGCCAAGGGCAAGAGCACCCCGGAGAAGGAAATGAAGGTCGCCCGCCGCACCGTATTGGTCATCGGTGTCTTCGCGATTGCCGGTGGCATTGGTGCACAGGGGCAGAACGTTGCGTTCCTGGTAGCGCTGGCCTTCGCGGTCGCGGCGTCGGCCAACCTGCCAACCATCCTTTACTCATTGTTCTGGAAGGGTTTCAAAACCCGCGGCGCAGTCTGGTCGATGTATGGCGGTCTAGGCTCTGCAATCCTGCTGATTATCTTCTCCCCGGTCTTCTCCGGAAGTGAAACATCGATGATTCCAAGCATCGACATCTCCATCTTCCCGTTGGCCAACCCCGGTCTGGTGTCCATCCCGCTCGCGTTCCTGCTGGGCTGGTTGGGGTCGATCACCGACCCGGGAACCGAGGACCCGGAGAAAGCGGCGGAAATGGAAGTTCGTTCGCTGACCGGAGTCGGTGCAGAGAAGGCGGTTGATCACTAAAAACCACCTCCCATCTCAAGACAGCTGAGGAGCGATTCCCTGGGAATCGCTCCTCAGCTTTTTAACCCGCAACTTAGGGGTTGCGCAGTGAATGCTCCAGCAAGCGGGTGGTGCGGTAGGGGACCAGCTCCGCCATGGACAAAGCCGAATCGGCTCGATTGACCCCTTCGATATGAAGCAATTGCCCGTGGACCCGAAAAAGTTCATCGGCATCTTGGGCCGCAACCCGAACCAAGATATCCGCCGAGCCGGTAAGGCCGTGAGCCTCCAGGACTTCGGGAATCTGCTCCAGTCTGGCGGTGATATCTTCCAGGTGGCGTTGGTCTACATGGAGTTCCACGAAGGACAGCAGTCCGTAACCCAATGATTTTGCTGGAATGCGGCGATCCAGCGAATCAAGGACTTCGGTTTCTAAGCGGGTGATTCTGGACTGCACCGTATTGCGTCCAAGCCCCAGCGTGCTTGCCACGGCCGAAGCGGTCCGCTTGGCGGCGGTGGACAAGGCAAGGAGGATGCGTCGGTCCGTCTGGTCAAGTAGCAACATAATGTGCAGGTTAGCACCCAAACTGAGCGGACAACAGTGCGTTTTGCCCCAATTGGAATCAAGCCATTGTGCAATCTGCGTTGCGTGAGTAGCATCACATTATGCCTAAGATATCCAACAAGACCGGGTATCGACTTCGTGAGAGTAAGGATGCTGATCGTGTCCACCAAACACATTGATGTAGCCGCTGAGAGCATACCAACACACCAGCTGCTGAACGTCGCCGGAGAACGAGTTCCGGATCGAGAACTGGACCACTACGTCGCCAAACTGACCGAATCCCAGCTTGCGGATTTCCTCCGGGACATGGTGGTTCTTCGAAGGTTGGATAATGAAGCAACCGCCCTGCAGCGCCAAGGGGAACTGGGGCTATGGGCCCCGTTGCTCGGCCAGGAAGCGGCCCAGATCGGTTCGGTGCGAGCCACCCGGGATTCAGATTTCATCTTTCCCTCCTACCGCGAGCACGGGGTCGCCTGGGCTCGGGGCGTTCAAGCCGAAGACCTGCTGAGCGTTTGGCGTGGGGCGCAATCCAGCGGGTGGAACCCCCACGAGGTCAACATCGCCTGTCAGCAAATTGTGATTGGTGCCCAGTCCCTGCATGCCGCCGGCTACGGGATGGGCATCAAATTCGATGGAACCGATGACGTGGCCATTACCTACTTTGGGGATGGTGCCACCAGCCAGGGGGACGTCAGCGAGGCCATGGTTTTCGCCGCCAGCTACCAGGCCCCGGTGCTGTTTTTCTGCCAGAACAACCAATGGGCGATTTCGGAACCGGTAGCTCTGCAAAGCCGCACCCAGATTGCGGATCGCGCCCATGGTTTTGGCCTGAAGACCTGGCGGGTCGACGGAAATGACATCCTGGCCGTGTACGCCGCGACCCAAGCGGCGCTCGCGCATTGCCGCCACGGTCTGGGGCCGACGTTTATCGAGGCCGTCACCTACCGCATGGGTGCACACACCACCGCTGATGACCCAACACGCTATCGCACGCCAGAGCAGGTCGAGCAGTGGCGCGCCAAAGATCCCATTGATCGCCTGGTTAAATACCTGCACGTCATCGGCGCCGACGTGCAATCCTACGAGCAGCGTGCGCAGAATGCCGCCGACGAACTGGCCGCGCAATTGCGTGAGGCCATTACCTCCATGCCGGATCCCTCGGTGGACGAACTGTTTGACAATGTATATTCCGAACCGCATGAACCAAGCCGGCGGGAACGCGAGGGCTATCTCGGGTACCTGACCGCATTCGAGGGGGAGGCGCACTGATGGCCACCACGATGCTCAAGGCGTTGAATCAGTCCCTGCGTGATGCGCTCGCCGACGATGACAAGGTAGTTCTGTTGGGTGAGGATATCGGAACGCTGGGTGGCGTTTTCCGCGTCACCGACGGGCTGAAAAAAGAATTCGGCGAGCACCGGGTGGTGGATACCCCGCTGGCCGAGTCGGGCATTGTCGGAACGGCTATTGGCCTGGCCTACCGCGGCTACCGGCCGGTGGTGGAGATCCAGTTTGACGGGTTCACCTATCCTGCTTTTGATCAGCTCGTCTCACAGCTGGCCAAATTGCATTACCGGTCGCGTGGCCGGGTGAAAATGCCGGTGACCGTCCGGATTCCCTATGGTGGCGGCATCGGTTCCCCGGAACACCATTCTGAATCTCCGGAGGCCTATTTCGCGCACACCGCAGGACTGCGAGTTTTTGCACCGTCCAGCGTGCAGGATGCCTACACAATGCTGCGCCAGGCAATCTCCAGTGATGACCCGGTGATCTATTTTGAACCCAAACGTCGTTACCACGAGAAAGCCGATGTTCAACTGAGCGCCCCGGAGAACAATTCTTCACCCCGGGCCAAGGTGCTCCGCCAAGGAAGTGATGTCACGGTTCTGGGATACGGTCCAACCACCTATACCCTGATGGACGCCGCCCAGGCCGCAGAAGACGAGGGCATTAGCCTAGAAGTCGTTGATTTACGAAGTCTAGATCCGTTGGATTTGGATACCGTGGCTGATTCGGTCAAGCGCACCGGGAAGCTGGTGGTGGTCCACGAGGCAAGCCGGACCAGCGGACTGGGCGCCGAAATCTGTGCGCAAATCACCGAAAGCTGTTTCGACTATTTGGAACATGCACCGTTGCGGGTTACCGGATTTGATGTTCCGTACCCGCCGTCCCGGCTGGAACGCCACCACCTGCCAGATCTCGACAGGGTGATGCATGCGGTGGATACCGTGATGCGCCACCACGAGGCAACCGAAGGAGCTGCCAAGTGATGACCGCGCAAACTTTTACATTGCCCGATCTGGGGGAGGGGCTAACTGAGTCAGAGGTCCTGAACTGGAAAATCAAGGTCGGTGAACATGTCGCTCTGAACCAAATCATCGCCGAAGTTGAAACGGCCAAGGCAGTGGTTGAATTGCCCTCTCCATACGCTGGCATCGTCCAGAAGCTGCACGCCAATGAAGGCCAGGTGGTTCCTGTCGGCGGCCCGCTGGTGACTTTTGACGACCACTCGGCGGCAACGCAGGCAGGGGATGCCGAGCGTACCCCCACCTTGGTTGGATATGGCGCCCCGGCTGCTACCGGCAGCCGTCCCGTGCGGCGCGAGCGGCGTGAAAAGGGTGCCGGCGCACGTGTGGGTACACCTGCCGCGCAGAGACGTGAGAGTGTCGCGCGTAGTACGCCACCGGTGCGCAAGCTGGCACGCGATCATGGAATAGATTTATCGCAGGTGGTTGGCAGCGGGAACGATGGCCTGGTTTTGCGCCGAGATGTTCAAGCCCTGCTAGATGCTGTCCCGGAAGCCTCGATGGCGCCTCGGGCGGTGGCAGGTGGTGAGCCAGCGGCAGACGGGCAGACGCGCATCAAGATCAGTGCCGTGCGCCGGGCCACGGCCAACGCCATGGTGCAATCTGCATTCTCAGCACCACATGCAACCGAATTCCTCACGGTAGATGTCACAAACTCACTCCAGTTGATCGAAAACCTTCGAGAACGCAAGGAGTTTGAAGGAGTTAAGCTGAACATCACCTCGTTGACGACCTTGATCGTTTCGCGGTTGCTCCTGAAGTTCCCGAGTTTAAACTCCCGGTGGGATGGCGAGCATGATGAAATCATCCAATTCTCGAACGTGAATCTGGGAATGGCGGTTGCCAGCGAACGTGGATTACTGGTTCCCGTGCTGCAAGGGGCTCAGGCAAAATCGTTAACTGCGCTGAGCCTGGACTTGATGGAACTAATATCGTTGGCGCGCTCTGGCCGTTTGACAGCGGCCCAACTCTCGGGCGGGACGTTTTCAATCACCAACGTTGGGGTGTTCGGTATTGACGCCGGTACACCTATTCTCCCTCCGGGCCAGGCAGGAATTCTCGCTTTAGGGCAAGTCAAACCCAGGCCATGGGAGTACCAAGGGGAAGTAGCGCTTCGGCATACCTCAACCCTGGCGTTGTCGTTTGATCACAGGGTGGCGGACGGCAAAGAAGCAAGTGAGTTACTAGCCGGTATCGGTTCGGTCCTCGAGGACCCGGGAATGATGAACTTTTTTCTGTGAGTTCAAGGAACTATTGACATGAACATATATTGTGCGTTTGAATGATCAAAAGATTATCAAGCACTACTTTCATGAATATTCATTGGTTGTTTCGCAATCTTTGATGTAATCTCATTCACTAAGTGCTATAGCTCACGCTAGATGAAGCACGGCTCCGCGAAATGCGGAAGCAGCAACGAACTGTTGAGGAGAAGAATGATGCGATTCTCGCACGCATCGAAGGCCGTGGCTCTGACCGCAGCCCTTGCATTGACCCTGTCTGCATGCGGTGGCGGCTCGGCCGAAACCCCTGAAGGTGAAGGCTCGGAGGCCGGCGATACTTCATACGTCGTCACCGCCAACACCACCGAACCACAGAATGGCCTGCTGCCGGCTAACACCAACGAAGTTGGTGGCGGCCGCGTCATGGATCTGCTTTTCACTGGCCTGGTGAGCTACACCGCCGATGGCAAAACCCAGAATGAGCTGGCCGAGTCGATTGAAACCACCGACTCCCAGAACTACACCATCAAGATCAAGTCCGGCCAGACCTTCTCCGACGGTTCGCCGGTCACCGCTGCTTCCTTTGTTGACGCTTGGAACTTCGGCGCAGCAGCAAAGAACGCTCAGCTGAACTCCTACTTCTTCGAATCCATCAAGGGCTTCGACAAGGTCAGCGCCGAGAAGTCCACCGAGGACAAGATGGAAGGCCTGAAGGTCGTGGATGACACCACCTTCACCGTCGAGCTGAACCAGCCGGAGTCTGACTTCCCGCTGCGCCTGGGCTACACCGCCTTCATGCCACTGCCAGAAGCTGCATTCGCAGATCCAAAGGCATTCGGCGAGACCCCAATCGGTAACGGCCCATACAAGCTGACCGAGTGGAACCACGACACCAACCTCAAGTTGGATGTCAACGAGAGCTACGACGGTCCGCGCAAGGCGCAGAACGGCGGCATCGACTTCAAGGTGTACCAGTCCACTGACTCGGCATACCAGGATCTCGTCTCGAACAACCTCGACGTTCTGGACCAGATCCCTCCAAGCCAGCTTGCTTCTTTCCAGAGTGACTTGGGTGACCGTTGGGTTAACTCGCCATACGCGGGCAACGCCACCATCACCATCCCGGGTTACCTGGATCATTTCAAGCAGGGTGAAGAAGGAAACCTGCGTCGTGCAGCTATTTCCCAGGCGATCGACCGCCAGCTGATCATCGACAAGGTGTACCAGGGCGGCAAGGTCATTGCCAAGGAATTCACCGCACCGGTCATCGAGGGCTACTCCGACAGCATTCCGGGCAGCGAAGTTCTCGCCTTCAATGCAGAGGCAGCCAAGAAGGCTTGGGCTGATGCAGATGCAATCTCCGCTTGGGACTCCAGCGCCGAGCTTTCCATCGGCTACAACGTCGACGGTGCCGGCAACAAGGAATATGTCGAAGCAGTGGTGAACCAGCTCAAGAACAACCTGGGCATCAACGCTGTGGCCAAGCCGTTCAGCTCCTTCAAGGAACTGCGCGAGCAGGTTGTCAACCGCTCCATGACCGGCGGTTTCCGTACCGGTTGGCAGGCCGACTACCCATCGCTGTACAACTTCCTCGGTGCACTCTACGGCACCGGTGCAGGCTCCAACGATGGCGACTACTCGAACGCCGACTTCGATGCCAAGCTGAAGGAAGGCCTGGCGGCAACCGACCCGGCCTCCGGTGCGACGCTGTTCAACGAAGCACAGGAGATCCTGATGAAGGATCTGCCTGCTATCCCGCTGTGGTACCAGGCTGTGCAGGGTGGCTGGAGCGACAACGTCTCGAACGTTGAGTTCGGCTGGAACGGTGTTCCGCTGTACAACGAGATCAGCGGCAAGTAGTATTCGCTAGTGATTCGGCCTAATCAAAGCCGAAACTAGCTGAGAAACGCGTCAAGGGAGACCCGCAACAAACAGGGTCTCCCTTTGGCGCGTCCGTCCTACCTCGCAAAAAGTAACGTCGGATAATCTCCGACGGAAAGAGGAAAATAATGGCCAAGCGCCCTCTGGTGTCTCGAGGTGAGATGCAAGCATGTTAAGTTTTACCCTCAAGCGAATCGCACAGCTGGTACCGGTGTTTATCGGTGCTACATTGCTGGTCTACTTCTTGGTTTTCGCAACCCCGGGCGACCCGATTGCGGCCCTCTCCGGCGGCAAACCAATGACCCCGGCCACCGAAGCAGCGTTGCGCGCCCAATACAACCTGGACCAACCATTCTGGATTCAGTACGGCCTGTACCTGAAAAACCTGGTGACCTTCGATCTTGGTACCTCGTTCTCCGGCCAGCCAGTGTCTGAACTGCTTGGTCGCGCGTTCCCGGTGACCGCCCGACTGGCAATCCTCGCCCTGCTGATCGAAGGCATTTTCGGCATTATCTTTGGTGTAATCGCCGGTATGCGTAAGGGCAAGGCCTTCGACTCGACCATCTTGGTCGCCTCACTTGTTGTCATCGCAGTTCCGACCTTCGTGCTGGGCTTTGTGCTGCAGTTCGTGATTGGCGTGAAACTCGAATGGGCCAAACCTACGGTTTCCGGCGCGGCGACCTGGAGCGAACTGATCCTGCCAGCGATGGTGCTCGGACTTGTTTCGCTGGCGTACGTTATCCGCCTGACTCGCACGTCCGTGATTGAAAACAAGACCGCGGACTATGTTCGCACGGCAACGGCCAAGGGCTTGAGCCGTAATCGTGTGGTTACCGTGCACGTGCTGCGTAACTCACTGATCCCGGTGGTCACCTTCCTCGGCGCCGACCTTGGTTCGTTGATGGGTGGCGCAATCGTTACAGAGGGTATCTTCAACGTCCCCGGCGTTGGCAACCTGTTGTATAAAGCAATCCTCAAGGGAGAAACGCCAACTGTTGTCGCAGTGGTTGGTGTGCTGGTGATCGTCTTTGTGCTCGCCAACCTGATCGTGGATATGCTGTACGCCCTGCTTGACCCGAGGATCCGTTATGCCTGAGAACCAGAACATTAATTCCGAGGCCGGCCTGCCAGTCAACCGCCGTGCGGGCAAGGTCTCCAAATACCACATTGAGCACTACGTGGCTCCGCTGGATGAGACTCCTTTGCAGGCGGTCGACTCCGTCAAGGAAACCGGTAAGCCGCTATCCATGTGGGCGGAAGCGTGGCGTTCGCTGCGCAAGCGCCCGCTGTTTATCATCTCCGCGATTTTGATTCTTGCAGTGATCATCGTTGCGGCGTTCCCGCAGCTGTTCACCTCGCAGGACCCTGCCTACTGTGCGCTGGAAAACTCGAATGAACCGGCGCGCGCGGGTCACCTCATGGGGTTCAACCTTCAGGGCTGTGACATCTACTCACGTGTTATCTACGGAACACGTGCCTCGCTGCTGGTGGGTATCTTCACCACGCTGATCGTGATTATCGTGGGTGGAACCATTGGCGCGCTGGCTGGGTTCTACGGTGGCTGGATTGATACCGTGCTGGCCCGCCTGGGTGACATCTTCTTCGCCCTGCCGCTGATCCTCGGCGCAATCATCGTGATGCAGCTACCTGCATTCCGAGACAACAAAAGTGTGTGGACAGTCATCATCACGCTTGCGGTCTTCGGCTGGCCTCAGCTGGCTCGAATCACCCGTGGTGCCGTGATTGAAGCTCGAAATGCTGACTTCGTGAAGGCCTCGCGCTCACTGGGACTTTCCAAGTTCAAGTCGTTGGTCAAGCACGTGATTCCAAACTCGCTGGCCCCGATCATCGTGGTCGCGACCGTGAATCTTGGTGTGTACATCGTGGCTGAGGCGACGCTGTCATTCCTAGGTGTCGGTCTCCCGCCGGACATCATGAGCTGGGGCAACGACATTTCCTCGGCGCAGACCCAGCTTCGAAACAACCCGATGATGCTGATGTGGCCTGCATTGTTCCTGTCGGTCACGGTTTTGAGCTTCATCATGCTCGGCGATGCAGTGCGCGACGCACTGGATCCCAAGGCCCGGAAGGGAGCCTAGCCCGTGAGCGAAAATACAACTCCCAAGCCGCTTCTGGAAATCAAGGATCTGGCGATCACCTTCTCCACTCCTGATGGCCCGGTGCATGCGGTGCGCGATGCCAACTTCACCGTGATGCCCGGCGAAACCGTGGCAATTGTTGGTGAATCCGGCTCAGGCAAGTCAACCTCGGCCCTGGCCGCCATCGGCCTCTTGGCTGGCAACGGGCGGGTTTCATCCGGCCAGATCCTTTTTGACGGTGAAGACATTGCCCACGCGAGTGAAAAACGATTTGTTGAGCTTCGCGGAAACCACATTGGCATGGTGCCGCAGGATCCAATGTCCAACCTCAACCCGGTATGGAAGATCGGTTTCCAGGTCAAGGAAACCCTGAAGGCCAACGGCTTAGCGGGGGACAACCCCAAAAAGCGGGTTGCCCAGGTACTGGCCGACGCGGGTCTGCCGGATCCGGAGGCCCGTGCGGGGCAATACCCACACGAGTTCTCCGGCGGTATGCGCCAGCGTGCACTGATCGCCATTGGTCTGGCCTGCCGGCCGCGTTTGCTGATTGCCGACGAGCCAACCAGTGCGTTGGACGTGACGGTGCAGCAGCAGATCCTCGATCATCTGGACACCATGACCACCGAACTGGGCACCGCGGTGCTGCTGATTACCCACGACCTGGGTCTGGCAGCTGAGCGTGCCGAAAAGGTTGTCGTGATGTACAAGGGGCGGGTTGTTGAATACGGCCCGGCCCTGGAGATCTTGCGCAACCCGAAACACCCCTACACCCAGCGTTTGATCAACTCGGCTCCGTCCTTGTCCGCCCAGCGTGGCGACAAGCATGAGGCAGCCGTGGCGGAAGCCTCGCCGGCCAAGGCGGAGCCGCTGCTGACGGTCAGCAATCTGACCAAGGTTTTCGACATTCGCAAGGGTTTTGGCAAGAAGGAAAAGTTCACCGCCGTGGACAACGTTTCCTTTGAGATTCCCAAGGGGACAACAACCGCCGTGGTGGGCGAATCGGGCTCGGGCAAGTCGACCATCGCCCAGATGGTGCTGAACCTGCTGGATTCGACCAGCGGTGAGATCACCTTTGACGGCGCGCAGATCGGTAACCTGAACGAGAAGCAGCTGTTCAAATACCGTCGACGGGTTCAGCCAATCTTCCAGGATCCCTATGGTTCGCTGGATCCGATGTACTCCATCTACCGCACCATTGAAGAGCCATTGCGTATCCACGGCATTGGGGATTCGGCTTCGCGGCAGAAAAAGGTCAAGGAGCTGTTGGACCAGGTTTCAATGCCTGCGGCAACCATGCACCGTTTCCCCAACGAGCTCTCCGGTGGCCAGCGCCAGCGTATCGCGATTGCGCGTGCCTTGGCTCTGCAGCCGGAAATGATCGTGTGCGACGAGGCAGTCTCTGCCTTGGACGTCTTGGTGCAGGCCCAGGTGCTGGAGCTGCTGGATGAGCTTCAGCGCGAGATGGGACTGACTTACTTGTTCATCACCCACGACCTTGCCGTCGTGCGCCAGATCGCGGACAACGTCTGTGTGATGGAACGTGGCAAGATCGTTGAGCAGGGCTCAGTTGATGAAATTTTCGAGTCGCCGAAGAGTGATTACACCCGTAATCTGCTTGCTGCTATTCCTGGGGCAACCCTGATCTAGCCTCGGCGCGCTCCACCAAGAGAGGGTCACGCAACCAGCGGGTTGCGTGGCCCTCTCTTGTTTGAGTTAAGGGCCGAAGAGGATATTCAGGATTTGCTTTAGATTATGACGGGGAAAGTCAGTCGTTACGAAAATGTTATAAATCGATTCTGAGGCCCGCTTGGCATCAGCTGTGCATCTGGTTGGATTTTCCCAATCTGAAAGAAACCCTTGAAATCTTGCGGATGTGAGCCAACTCGCATTAACTGACCGGTAACATACGAAATCTCACGGAAACTTTCCGTGGCCGACTCGTGACTATGTGAAGCGAGTTTTTCTATATCCAAGACCGGAAATTCCAGTTAGTCTATTGGTCATTGGATCACGTGTGACTTGATCCACACTGATTTGGATGTTTCAGAACTCGTATCAATCGAAGATCACAAGGAGGCGAAATGCGGTTTCAACGCGTTTCGAAGGCAGTTGCTGTAGGCGCTGCGATGGCACTGGCGCTGTCTGCATGTGCGCCGGGCGGCAGTGAAACCAGCCCAACGGCCAGTGAATCCACCGGATCCGGCAACGCAGGAACGGAAGCGACCACCACCGGCCTGGCGGACTTGGGCGATGTCACGACCAACGAAGACACCATCAAGGTCTCCGTTGGCGCCCCCGAGTTCATCAGCTACAACGGATTCACCCCGCAGACGTACTCCACCTACAACTCCGCAATCACCGATCGTCTCTTCCCGGGTTTTGTCTACTTTGGAACCGACGGCAAGGTTTACCCGAACAACGAACTGGGTAGCTACGAGAAGATCAGCGACGACCCGCTGACCATCAAGTACACCATCGCCGAGAACGCCAAATGGTCCGACGGCACCGACATCACCACCGCTGACGCAGTCCTTGCCTGGGCCGTGCAGAACCTCAACCTGAACACCGGCTCGAAGGACAAGCCGCTGTTCTCCTCGGTGTCCACCGATCTTGGAGACACCGTGCCTGAGGGTCCGCAGGGGGATCCAGCAAGCAAGGAATTCACAGTTGAATTCGCGGCTCCGGACCCAGACTGGCAGATCCAGACCTGGATGCTGCACCCGGCCCACGTTGTGGCCAAGAAGGGTGATCTGAGCACCGAAGAGTTTGTTGAAGCCGTCCGCGCAGGGGACTCCAAGAAGCTGGAGAAGGCCGCCAAGTTCTGGAACGAAGGGTGGACCACCAAACCAGGCACGTTGCCGGCCGAGGAAGACATGCCGGTCTCGGGCCAGTACAAGTTGGATTCCTGGAAAGCCGGTGAATCTGTCACACTGACCGCCAATGAGAATTACTACGGCACCCCGGCGGCAACCAAGAACCTCGACTTCCGCTTCATTGCCGACTCGGCCATGGTCCAGGCTCTGCAGAACAAAGACCTCGACGTGATGTCACCGCAGCCGACGGTTGATACGTTGGAACAGCTCAAGGGGCTGGGCAGCGCGGTGAACATCCAACAGGGCGATACCCTTACCTGGGAGCACCTTGACTTCAACTTCGTCAAGGGCAACGTGATGACAAATCTTGAACTGCGCAAGGCCTTCGCCATGTGTGTTCCACGCCAGGAGATTGTCGACAACCTCATCAAGCCGCTGAACCCCGAGGCCCAGGTCATGAACCTGCGCGAGGTCTTCCCGTTCCAGGAGAACTACCAGGAGACCGTGGATGCCGCCTATGACGGCCGCTACGACCAAGTTGACATCGAGGGTGCCAAAAAGATCCTGGAAGACCAGGACGCGGTAGGAACCAAGGTTCGTATTGGTTACTCCGCACCGAACGAACGCCGCACCAACCAGGTTGCCCAGATCAAGTCCTCATGCGACAAGGCAGGCTTCGAAGTTGTTGACGCCGGAGATGCGAAGTTCTTCGCACCGGGCGGTACCCAGGAACGTGGCGACTACGAAGTAGCACTGTTCGCGTGGGCCGGTTCGGGCCAGATTTCTTCGGGCCAGAACATTTACGCCACCGGCAAACCGCAGAACTACGGCAAGTACTCCAATGCCCAGGTAGACGCTGAATGGAACACGCTGGCAACGTCTCTGGATCCTGCGGTCCATGCCGAGCAGACCAAAAAGATCGAGAAGCTGCTGTGGGATGACCTGTTCGGTATCCCGCTGTTTGCCCATCCGGGTCTGAGCGCCTCGGGCTCCGACATCCAGAATGTCCGCCACACGGCAACCCAGAGCGGCATCGTCTGGAACGCCGAGCAGTGGGTGCGTGCCGAGTAGACCTTCGGTCTGATCAAACGCATACACCAGCTGTGAGCGCCCGCGGGGCCCGATCATCATCGGGCCCCGCGGTGTGTCCGCCTCCGTCATCACGCAGGTGGTAGCGCCAAGGCGAGAAGAAAGAGGACGTTAGTACCGTGTTGAAATTCATCCTGAAAAGGCTAGGCTCGGCCGCGGGGGTGCTGCTTGCAGCCTCACTGCTGCTCTATGTCTTGGTCATCAATGCTGGTGACCCGCTAGCCGACCTGCGCGAAAGCAACGCAGAAAATCGCGAGTATTTGATGCAGCAACGCACCGAATACATGAACCTGAACCAACCGTGGTACCTGCGGTACCTCACCTGGTTAGGCGGAGTATCCAAATGTTTTGTGGGTTCCTGTGATCTCGGCCGAAATATCAATGGCATTGAGGTCACCGACCTGTTAGCCAACGCAGCATCCTCAACCCTGCGCCTGGTCTTGCTGGCGACCGTGATTGCCGCCGTTTTAGGTATCGGAATCGGTGTTTTGACGGCCGTACGCCAGTATTCTGGCCTTGACTACATTGTCACCTTCCTGACGTTCTTGTTTTTCTCCCTACCCGTATTCTGGGCAGCGGTGCTGCTCAAGGAGTACATGGCCATCGGCTACAACAACTGGTTGGAGAACCCGCAGATATCGCTGGGGACCAGCATCCTCATCGGCGTCGTCGTGGCGCTGATCCTGCAAATGCTGCTGGCCGGTTCAATCAAGCGCCGAGGCATCACCTTTTTAGTCGCAGCGGTTTTTGTGCCGCTGATGCTGCAGTACAGCGTGTGGCTAAACTTCTACCGCTTCCCGCAAATGGGGCCCGCCGTTATCGTGGTACTCACCGCACTGCTCGCGCTCTCCGCCACCTCGATGAGCGTGGGGTTGAAGGAAAAACGAGTGCTCTACCCGGCGCTGATTACCGTTGTCCTGGTTCTGGGTATGTACTACGCGTCGTTCTGGCTGCTCCAAGAGCCCAACGGGTGGATGCTCCTGGGTGGGCTGATCCTGGCGGTCGTCGTTCCTGGGCTGATCGGCAAGCTCATGGGTGGACGCCTGGCAAAAACCGCCCTGAGTGTCTCAATTCTTGTGGGTGTAGTCGGCGCCGGGCTGACGGTGCTGGATCATATTTTCCGCGCCTGGCCAGGTTTCCTGAGCCTCAAGGGCCGTCCCATCGCCACCATCGGTTCCTCTACGGCCAACTTCCAAGGTGGATTCTGGGATCACTTCCTGGACAACGCCACCCAGCTGCTGCTTCCAACCATTGTGCTGGCCATCATTTCGCTCGCCAGCTACTCGCGGTACACCCGTTCGTCAATGCTCGAAGTGCAGCAGCAGGACTACATCCGCACGGCTCGCTCCAAAGGCCTGAGCGAACGCACCGTGATTTTCCGGCATGCCTTCCGCAATGCGCTGATCCCGATTGCCACCATCGCGGCCTTCGACTTCGCCGGGTTGATCGGCGGCGCGGTGGTCACCGAGACGGTCTTCGGATGGAAAGGCATGGGGGATATGTTTATCACCGGCTTGCATGCGATTGACCCGGCACCCGTGATGGCATTCTTCTTGGTCACCGGCACCGCCGCGGTACTGTTCAATCTTCTGGCAGACATTGTGTACGCGCTACTTGATCCGCGGATCCGGGTTTAGGCAACAAAGGACAACTGATGAGTAACACGAATAATCAGATGCCAGAGAACCTGACATCAATTGCAGAAGTTGAAGATGCGCAGCTTGCGGCCTCAACAGAGACCTCCAAGAGCCAATCACGTATTGTTTTCGAGCGCTTCCTACGTCACAAGCCTGCCATGATCTCAGCAATCATCCTTGTGGTGATCACGGTGATTGCGTTCACCTCCATCGGCTACGGCCCGATTCCGGGCTGGTGGAAACAGAGCTACCTTGACGCGGGCGCGGTTGTTAACGGTGGCAAACCGACTATGTCATTGCTTCCGACGTGGTTGGGTGGTTCGGGCATACACCTCGGAGAACACCCGTTTGGACAGGATTCAATCGGCAAAGACTACTTTGCCTTGGTCATGAACGGCACCCAGAAGTCGCTCATCATCGGTGTTGTCGTGGGACTGGTGGGAACCGTCATCGGCGCGGTCATCGGAGCCGTTGCCGGATACTTCCGTGGCTGGGTCGATGAAGTGCTGATGCGCATCACCGACCTGTTTATCGTGATTCCGCTGCTGGTGTTGGCTGCCGTGCTCGGCCAGATGGCCGGCCGCGGCTCGAACTCCATCCTCATTCTTGCGCTGGTTCTTGGACTGGTCACGTGGACGGGCCTGGCGCGATTGGTGCGTGGAGAGATTTTGTCTCTACGAGAACGCGAGTACGTGTCCGCCGCCCAAGCGATGGGATCGAAAACCTCACGGGTGATTTTTAAGCATCTGTTGCCGAATACCATCGGCGTGATCGTGGTCAACGCGACGTTTGCGATTGCTGGGGCGATCCTGTTGGAATCTTCCCTCTCCTTCCTCGGATTCGGTGTCCAACCGCCGGAATCGTCGTTGGGTTTGCTGATCAGCCAGTACCAAAATGCGTTCACCACCCGGCCCTGGCTGTTCTGGTGGCCGGGCATGATCATCGTGGTCATCGCCCTGTCCGTAAACTTCTTGGGCGACGGCTTACGTGATGCTTTCGACCCACGCCACAGTGGCAAACGCCGGCGCCGCCGCGCCGGACTGTTTGCCATGCCAACCCGCAAGGAGAAGCCATGAGCCACGCTGCACCCACGAATGACGCCGCCGAAGACTATGCGCTGAGCTTCACCGATCTGCAGGTCACCTTCGAGACCGCCGGGCCGGATGTCCACGCGGTGAAAGGCCTGTCGCTGGCGGTGAGGCCGGGTGAAGTGGTGGCGCTGGTCGGAGAATCCGGTTCCGGGAAGTCCGTGACTTCCACCGCCGCCATGGGACTGCTGCCGTCAAACGCCAATGTCACCGGTGTTGCCAAGGTTGGCAACGTCAATGTGGTGGGCCTGGATGCCGGCAAAATGCGCAAGATGCGCGCCACAGACATCGCCATGGTCTTCCAGGAACCGATGACCGCGTTGAACCCGGTACTGACCATCGAGCGTCAGCTCACCGAAGCACTGGAACTGCACGGTATCGCGTACGGGAAGGAAGCCACTGCTCGCGCCGTGGAATTGCTGACCTTGGTCGGCATTCCCGAACCGGACAAACGAATCAAGCAATATCCGCACCAGTTCTCCGGCGGTCAGCGCCAACGTATCGTGATCGCCATGGCCATTTCGTGCGACCCCAAGGTGATCATTGCCGATGAACCGACCACCGCACTGGATGTGACGGTTCAGGCAGAGATCCTTGATCTTCTGCGTGAGTTGAAGGATCGTTTGAACACCGGCATCCTGCTGATCACTCACAACATGGGTGTTGTCGCGGATATGGCGGATCAGGTGGCGGTGATGTTCCAGGGAAACCTGGTGGAGACCGGCACGGTAGACCAGGTGCTGCTGCACCCGCAACACGAATACACCCAGCGCCTTTTGGCCGCCGTGCCCAAGCTGTCTCCGGTGGTTATCGACGCCAACGCCGCCCACGCCGAACAGACGGCATCGGCCGGGCGCGAGCTGGTGCTCGAAGCCAAGGATCTGGTCTTGGAATACGATATGCGCGGAACGAAGTTCCGCGCGGTGCAAGGAGTGAGCTTCGACGTGGCCAAGGGTGAAGTCCTGGGTATCGTGGGCGAATCGGGCTCCGGCAAGTCAACCATCGCCAAGGCGGTAATTGGTTTGCTGCCCGTGGCCGAAGGAAGCCTCGCGGTGAAAGGACATGACCTTCCCAAGCTTTCACCACGCGAAGCGCGCACGGTTCGCCGCTCGATTGGTGTGATTTTCCAGGATCCGGCTGCTTCGTTGAACCCGAGATTCCCAATTGGCGAGTGTATTACCGAACCGATGGTGGTGCACAAGGAAGGAACCAAAAGCAGCCGTACCAAACGCGCCATGGAACTGCTGGACGCGGTGAAGCTGCCGCGCAACGTAGTGAACCGCTATCCCCACGAGCTGTCCGGTGGGCAACGACAACGTGTCTGTATTGCCCGCGCGTTGACGCTGAACCCTGAACTGCTCATTGCCGACGAACCGACCAGCGCCTTGGACGTGTCGGTGCAGGCGGTGGTGCTGGAGATGCTTCAGGAACTGCAACGCGACTTTAATTTCGCGTGCCTTTTTGTGAGCCACGATTTGGCCGTGGTGGATATGCTGGCCGATTACGTGGTGGTGATGCAGGCTGGGCGGGCGGTTGAACAAGGCAAGGTCAAAACCGTGCTGCACGCCCCGCAGCACGACTACACACGACGACTGCTGGCCGCGGCCCCGGTCCCGGATCCGCATGAGCAAGCGGTGCGTCGGGAAGCATGGCGCACCCTGAACGCCACCAAATAGGCGAATATAAGCATCGGACCGGTTTCCCCGCCATGGCGGGGAAACCGGTCCGATGTTTATGGTGTGGGCTGCTAGTCCAGCTGCATCACGTTTTCGGTGACAACCTCTGCCCGGGCGTTGGAGAAGATCTGCTCGGTGCCGACGGTTTTGAAACCACGGCGCTCAAGAACCTTGATGGATCCGAGGTTGTCCTGGACCACGTGGGCCATCAGGGGGCGCTTGGTGTAATCGGCTAGGAACGCATCCACCGCGCTGGTGGTGATGCCCTTGCCCCAGAACTTGGTTGAGGTCCAGAAATTGATTTCTGGAACTTCGCCGTCGAAAACCAGAATTGAGCCGGCGACTTCACCTTCGTGCTCAATGGTGCGCACCAGCACGGAGTTGTCGTTGAGGATCTGGTTCCAGTGGTGGTCAAACACCGAACGGTCCGAAGGATTGCGCGCCTGATAAGCGGCCATCAGATTTGCTTCGGGTTCCTGCTGGTGAGCGAAGAATGCGTCCAAATCGGAAGCGCGGACCTCACGTAGCTGCACGGCAAAGGCCTTTCGATCGTGTGGGAAGCATGCCGGTCGGCAAGCCTCAAAAGAGCAAGGGCTTAGAACTAGGTTACCGGTGATCTCAGCGCGGCAAGCGCCATATTGGACAGCAACGGTTTTAATCCCGATTTTTTAGTGCGTGGATTGTGTGCCGAGTGAGCCGTTGAGTTCAATAGCCCAAACACCGCATGGGCGCGGAACCGGTGGGACTGGACCGTATCCTTGGGGTGAAGCTTGGCCAATTGATCGGTCCACAAGGAGATGTAGGAGTTCTGAAGTTTACGGACCAAGGCCAATTCGGTCTTGGGAAGCGATTTCAGATCCCGATCCTGCACCTGGAGGATATCCGGGCGGGAGAGCGAAAAATCGGTGTGGAAATCGACCAAACGAGAAAGCACCTCGATCGGTTCGCCACCGGAGTCTGCCGCCAACTGCCCGCCGGCGTAGATGTCCTTGGACATATCCACCAACAGTGCAATCAGCACCGCCTGCTTGCCTGCGAAGTGACGGTAGACCGCCGGTCCGGAAATCCCGCAGGCGGCGCCCAGATCTTCCAGCGATACCCCGGCATAACCATGCTGCGCGAACAGGCGGGTAGCCTCGCGCAACAAGGCTTCGCGACGTTCGGCCTTGGCGCGCTCGCGGTCCGTTGGTTCGTTCAGTGGCTGGTACCTTGCCACAGGCATCATCTCCTTGCGAATACCGACCCCGACTATGGACAACTTAGATGCCTGCCACTAGTGTCACAAATGTGGCTGATACTAAAATGTATCGGCAATCAGTTAATGAAAATTAACCATACGCGCCTTGGGTGTGACCGGCCAAGTAATGCTGACCTCATGGCGACATGACCCGTCATCCGGAACGGAAATATCCAGTTGCGGATGGGGATACTCAAGGGAGAGTGAACCTCATGCTTGATTTGGAACTCGACGAGCAATACCAAGACCTGGTGCACCTCGTCCGTGACTTCGCCCAGCAAGTGGTGGCCCCGCAAAGCGCGGCCAACGACGCACAAAAATCCTTCCCCTACGACATCATCAAACAAATGGGGGAACTGGGCCTCTTCGGCCTGCCGATCTCCGAAGAATACGGGGGCTCAGGCGGAGACTACTTCCATCTGGCGCTTGCACTGGAAGAACTGGGCAAGGTTGATCAGTCCGTGGCCATCACCTTGGAAGCAGGAGTTTCCCTTGGGGCTATGCCGCTGTTTCGTTTTGGCAGCCAAGAACAAAAACTCACCTGGCTCCCGGAACTAGCCACAGGAGAAAAACTGGCAGGTTTTGGGCTGACCGAGCCCGGGGCAGGATCTGACGCTTCGGCCACCCTGACACGGGCCAGGCTAGATGAGGGCCAATGGGTGATCGATGGAGCCAAGGAATTTATTACCAACTCGGGAACCGACATCACCTCACTGGTGACGGTCACCGCGGTGACCGGACTGGATGAAACGACCGGAGAGAAACAAATCTCGGCCATCATCGTTCCCTCCGGAACACCGGGATTTTCCGTCGCGCCGGCCTATGACAAGGTCGGGTGGCGGGCCAGCGATACCCATCCGCTGCACTTTGACGGGGCGCGGGTCCCGCAGGAGAACTTGTTGGGTGAACCGGGGCGGGGTTATTCGTATTTCCTTGAAATCCTTGATGAAGGACGTATCGCCATCGCGGCCCTGGCCACCGGAGCGGCTCAGGGGTGCCTGGATGAAGCGGTCGCCTACGCCAAAACACGAACAACCTTCGGCACGGCCATCGCGGCGAATCAAGCAATTTCCTTTATGTTGGCCCGTATGGCCACCCGGGTTCACCTTGCCCGCCTCGCCTATTACGCCGCCGCGGCAAAAATGCTTGCCGGTAAAAACTTCAAGGTAGAAGCAGCGCACGCAAAACTCGTGGGAAGCGAGGCCGCCATGGACAATGCGCGCGATGCCACACAGATTTTTGGCGGTTACGGATTCATGAACGATTCCCTGGTCGCACGGCACTATCGCGATTCCAAGATCCTGGAAATCGGCGAGGGGACTTCACAGGTGCAGCAGCTGCTGATTGCCCGCAGCCTGGGGTTGTGAGTACTACAGAGGAAGTAGGTGGTGCTCTTTGGGAGCTCACAGTTAGACAAACCATAATGGGTTAGGTGAGCACCAAAGATTTTTCTCCCGAGCTAGGACATCCGCGTCGCGTCACGTTGATCGGATCCACCGGTTCCATTGGCACCCAAGGTCTAGACGTCATCGACAATGCGCCGGGGCAGTTCAGTGTCGCAGCCCTCAGCGGAGGCTACAACCTTGAACTGTTGGCGCGGCAGGCGGTGAAGTATCGTCCGGCCGTGGTGGGCAGCGCCGTCGATTCCGCCGATCTCCTTGCCGACGCGATCTCAATCGCCGCAGAAGAGGCGGGGGTGCGAGATTATGCACCTGAGCTTCTGGCAGGCCCCCAGGCGGCGACGCAGATCGCTGGATACTCCGAAGCTGACGTAGTGCTTAACGGGATCACCGGGGCCATTGGCCTGGAACCGACTATCGCCGCGCTCAAGGCAGGTCACCTGCTGGCACTGGCCAATAAGGAATCGTTGATCATCGGTGGGCAGGTAGTTAAGCAGTTCGCCGCGCCCGGGCAAATCGCTCCGGTGGACTCCGAACATTCGGCGTTGGCTCAGGCCCTGCGCTCGGGTACCCCTGACGAAGTGGCCAAATTGATCGTGACCGCCTCGGGCGGCCCGTTCTTCGGCTACAGCTATGAGCAACTGCGCGACGTCACACCGCAACAGGCCATGGCGCACCCCACGTGGGATATGGGACGTATGGTCACCACCAACTCGGCAACGATGGTCAATAAGGCGCTGGAGGTCATCGAGGCGCATCTGCTTTTTGATGTCCCGTTGGACCGGATCGAACCAGTGGTCCACCGCCAGTCGATTGTTCATTCTATGGTGCAATTCATTGACGGTTCGGTCATTGCCCAGGCATCGCCACCTGACATGCGTCTGCCCATTGCGTTGGGGATCAACTGGCCCCATCGTGTGCCTGGTGCCGCCGTTGCCTGTGATTTCTCCACGGCTTCCACCTGGACTTTCGACCCGCTGGATGAATCGGTGTTTAAGGCAGTGAAACTCGCCAAACTAGCCGCCGCGGCTTCCGGTACCCACATGGCCGTCTACAACGCGGTCAACGAGGTTGCGGTTGAAGCATTCCATGAAGGAAAAATTCAATTCACCGACATCGTAGAAACCATCGAACGGGTGTTGGATGAATATACCCCGGTCAACGCGGAACTCAGCGTGGAAGTAGTGCTGGAAACGGACAAGTGGGCGCGCGCCCACACGGCGCAAATTTTGGGGGTCAGCGCGTGAGCGTCGTGCTTTTTATCCTCGGTGTGATCTTCATGGTGGTGGCCATCGGGGCATCCATTGCCCTGCATGAGATCGGCCACCTGGTTCCCGCAAAACTTTTCGGTTTGCGAGTGCCGCAATACATGATCGGATTCGGCAAGACCCTTCTCTCGTTTAGGCGAGGAGAAACCCAATACGGCATCAAGATGCTGCCGCTAGGCGGCTACATCTCCATGATCGGAATGTATCCTCCACGCCCTGCCGGGCAGGGAGAAACCGGGGCCTCGCAGAAGAAGCCGAATCTTTTTCAGCGGGTATTCGGGCAAATGGTTGATGACGCGCGCTCGCAGGCCAACGAGAACGTCAAACCCGAAGATGAAGGGCGGATGTTCTATCAGCTGCCGATCTATAAACGGATCATCATCATGCTCGGCGGCCCATTCATGAACCTGATTCTCGGTTTTGTGCTGATCGGCATCGTGCTCACCAGCTTCGGTGTCGCCACCACCACAACGACGGTTTCCGAAGTGTACAAGTGCATCTCCACGGCGCAGAACAGCGATCAAACAGAATGTTCTGCCACCGACCCGGTCGCGCCGGCCTATGAAGCAGGCTTGCTGCCCGGAGATACCATCACCACCATCAACGGTGTGTCCGTGGCGCAGGGTGAATGGAATAAACTCACCGACGTGATCCGGGAAAATCCGGGACAATCGGTATCCCTTGACTACACACGGGATGGTGCAAGCTACAGCACTACCTTGACCCCCTACCTGACCGATCGTCCGGTGACGGACGAGAACGGTTATCCGATTAAGGATGCCAACGGCGACTACGAAATGGCCAAGGTCGGGTTTGTCGGGATGAGTTCCACCGTGGAGAACTTGGCGATGCCATTGAGTGAAGTACCTCGTGTTGTCGGAAATCAGTTGGCCACGATCGGCAACGTGATCCTGCATTTGCCGCAACGCATGGGTGATGTTGCTCGGGCCGCCTTTGGCAACGAGGAACGTGACCCTAACGGTCCGGTGTCGATTGTTGGTGTTGGCCGGATTGCCGGTGAAATCAGTGCCGAAGAGTCAATGGCGGTGGGGGACAAGTTCGCGACCCTGCTTTCATTGGCTGGCGGTCTGAACCTGGCGTTGTTCGCCTTCAACCTGATCCCGTTGCTGCCCCTGGACGGCGGGCACGTGGTGGGTGCCCTCTACGACGGATTGAAGCGCACCGTGGCCAAGATCTTCAACATCAAAAACGTGAAACCGGTGGACACCATCAAGATGCTGCCGCTGACCTATGTTGTGGTGGTGGCCATGCTCGCGATGGGAGGCCTCTTAATATATGCAGACATCTTCAAACCAATTCAGCTGTTTTAGTCTCAAAGATCTAGGCTGAAACCATGACTGTTTTTGCTGTTGAATACGTGTACGCGCAGAACTCCACCGAGTTGCGCAACGAAAACCGCCCGGCCCACCGAGAATTCCTCGGCGGGTACATCGGTGAGGGTTCGGTACAGCTGCTGGCTTCCGGCCCAACCCCGGTCAACGACGGGGCGTTGCTGATTCTGGCCGCAGAATCCGAAGCTGCCCTTGTGCAGGTGCTGAATCAGGATCCGTTTAATACTTCCGGCGCCCTGGCTCGCACCATCATCACCGAATGGAATCCGGTGACCGGACTGCTTAAGGAATTTTCCTCCTAAAGCCCACCTCTTTTCTTGGCAGGCACCGCCTTTCGTTGTTTCGAAGGGAGGGTACCTGCCGTGTTTTCACGTGGGAAACTTGGTTTATGGATCTACAGATTTCCCGCTCGCTGGTAATCCCCGCGGCCGAGCTTGTGTGGCATTTCACCCGGTCCTCCGGACCGGGTGGGCAGCATGTGAACACCTCGGACAGCAGGGTTGAGCTCTCGTGGTCTATTGCCGGTTCAAGGGTGCTCTCACCCTGGCAGCGCCAACGGCTGCTGGCTAAACTCTCCACCCGGCTCACCGGCGGCCAAGTGGTTGTCACCTCGGCCCAGGAGCGCTCCCAGTGGCGCAATCGGCAAGACGCTGCGCAAAAGTTGACCGAGTTGGTCCAGGCCACGTTATTGCCTGACCCGCCCCAACGCAGGGCGACCAAACCGACCCAGGGCTCACAGCGTCGCAGGCTGAGCGCCAAGTCCAACCGGGCGGCCACCAAACAGCTGCGACGGCGGCCTGCGCAGGATTAGTGCCCGCGACAAATATCATGGTGAGCCAAATCACCATGTGGCGGGGAATTGATTGGGCCGCGTGGAGGGTTGAATCTAGATGAAGCGTCAGCTTATTGATTTCCCCCGATTTAGGAGTTTCGCCCATGGCAACCAAAGTCCTCACCCTTGTAGGTTCACTGCGTAACGGTTCGACCAACCAGCAGCTGGCCGAGGCCACCGTCATCAACGCCCCTGAAGGTGTTGAAGTTGAACTGTTCGCAGGCCTGGAGACCATCCCGTTCTACAACGAAGACAATGACGTAGCCGGCAGTGTTCCCGCCGCGGCTCAGGCACTTCGCGATGCGGCAGCCGAGGCCGACGCACTGATGCTGGTGACCCCGGAATACAACGGCACCATGCCAGCAGTTCTCAAGAACGCCATTGACTGGCTGTCGCGCCCGTTCGGTGCCGGCGCTGTGGCCGATATGCCATCGGTTGTTGTTGGCACCGCCTTCGGCCAGTACGGTGGCGTTTGGGCTCAGGACGAAGCTCGCAAGGCCCTGAACATTGCTGGCGCCAAGGTGCTGGAAGACGTCAAGCTGGCCATTCCAAACTCGGTGGTGCGCTTCGCAGAGCTGAACCCGAAGGATGACGCCGAGGTTGTTGAGCAGGTTGCCACCGTGCTGAACAGCATCAAGGCAGTTGCAGAAGCCAACTAGGTTTCGCGTTGCGCGCAGAATCCCGCATTAACTAGCAGAAAGGCCACGGTAACCCGTGGCCTTTCTCGCATAGATCACCGCTTTGATCGAGTCGGTGACATACTTGGGTAGAGAGTATTACCCACAATCTATTCGGAGGCATCCATTGACTTCGGTCAGCCTAGGCATGCCGGCAGCCCCACCGCCGGTTCTCGCACCACGTCGTAAGACCCGCCAGATTCAAGTCGGGTCGCTTGGCGTGGGGTCTGACTCGCCAATTTCGGTTCAGTCGATGACAACCACCAAAACCCATGACATCAATGCAACCCTGCAGCAGATAGCTGAGTTGACCGCTTCGGGGTGCGACATTGTTCGTGTTGCCTGTCCCACGGACAAGGACGCGGAAGCGCTGAAGATCATTGCGATGAAGTCGCAGATCCCGGTGATTGCCGATATTCACTTCCAGCCAAAATACGTTTACGCCGCCATTGAAGCAGGGTGTGGCGCCGTGCGTGTGAACCCCGGCAACATTCGCCAGTTCGATGACCAGGTGAAGGAAATTGCTCAGGCGGCCAAGGACCACGGCACCTCGATCCGTATTGGTGTAAATGCCGGTTCGTTGGATCGACGTTTGCTGGCCAAATACGGCAAGGCGACCCCCGAAGCCTTGGTTGAATCGGCCATCTGGGAAGCCTCGTTGTTCGAGGAACATGGATTCCACGACTTCAAGATTTCGGTGAAACACAACGACCCGGTAATTATGGTTCGCGCCTATGAATTGCTGGCCGAAAGCGGCGACTGGCCGCTGCATCTGGGCGTCACCGAAGCCGGTCCTGCGTTCCAGGGAACCATCAAGTCCGCGACGGCATTTGGGGCGTTGCTCTCCAAGGGCATCGGTGACACTATTCGTGTTTCGCTTTCCGCTCCGCCGGTGGAAGAAGTGAAGGTCGGAAACCAAATTCTGGAATCCCTGAACCTGCGCCCACGCAAACTTGAAATTGTTTCTTGCCCTTCGTGCGGACGAGCCCAGGTCGACGTGTACACCTTGGCTGACGAGGTGACCGCGGGTCTGGAAGGCATGACCGTTCCGCTGCGTGTTGCAGTGATGGGCTGTGTGGTTAACGGACCTGGCGAAGCCCGGGACGCTGATCTTGGTGTTGCCTCGGGCAACGGCAAGGGACAGATTTTCGTTAAGGGCGAGATCATCAAGACGGTCCCCGAAAGTCAGATCGTGGAAACTTTGATCGAAGAAGCCAATCGTTTGGCCGAGGAAATGGATTTGGGCGATGACGAGAATCCTGCCGCGGGTTCTCCAGTGGTCTCCGTCAGCTAAACCAGGCCGACGGGTTGACGAGGGACAACCGCGCATCTTAGGCCGCAGGGACACTGCGGCCCTTATTGAGTTGCTCGACCGTGACCCCGTTGCCAATATTTTCACCAGATCTCAGGTGGATCTTCACCGTTCGGCCGTGCCGGATGGCTTCGCCCACGTGTTGGGTGTGGATGGAGAAGAAGGCCTGCTTTCAGCGTGCTGGGTGGGTGCCAACATGGCACCCACCGCCATGCCTGAGGAGCAGGCCCACGAGTATGCGTTGATGGCGCTGGCCACTCGGCAACGCTTCGCTTCCATCTTTGGTCCTGCGGCGACTGTGCTCGCCATGCATGAGGTTCTGGCCGACGGGCCGCAATCAATTTTTGATGTGCGCGAAAATCAGCCACTGATGGAAATGCGCGGCAATCCCGTGGATATCCCGCGCCGTCGGCTGCGTACGGCACAACCTTCCGAGTTCGATAAGGTGCTTCCCGCCAGCGCTGCCATGTTTGAAGAAGAACTTGGCTATTCGCCGCTGGAAAATGGCGGTAGTTTCTACCGCGGGAGGGTGCGGCAGCTGATCCGGCAAGGACACACCCTCATCGACACCGACGACCTGGGTAATATCGTTTTCAAGGCTGATTTGGGCACCGTCACCGAACAAGTCGCCCAGATCCAGGGGGTCTGGATCAACCCCATGTACCGTGGCCATTCCTTGGCCGCTGGTTATATGGCATCCACCGTTGACTATGCACTTGCGCATGCGCCGATCGTCAGCCTCTACGTCAACGACTTCAACGAGGCTGCAATCCGAACCTACAACAAGGTCGGATTCACCCAAGTCGGGACGTTCGCAACGGTCTTGTTCTAAGCGCAGCTCCAAACCATGCGGAAACTTCACATCCCGCAACAGATTAGGTCTATCCCATAGAATCGATTGCAGTCTCTGTAAACGACGGGAAGTAACGTGCGGGCGAAACGAGCAAAAATTTTGATAGCGGCCGGGATGGGCAGCCTGACACTGTTGCTGGCTGCCTGCAGCTCGCCCACGCCGGGCACGACGGACGATTCTTTAGGGCCAGCTATTTCGCGCAATGCCCAAGAACTTGAAGACGCGCTTAACACATTTGCCGGTTCCCACAGCGGTGCGAGCGTTATCAATGATGGGCAGCTCCGTTCAACCATTCCTCAAGCCCAGCAATGGCTTGAAGATGTCGAAGTTAATCCGAGCAAATGCGGGATCACCTTTGCCGCTCCGATCTCCGAGCAGTTGCAGAACTCCGTAATGGGTGCGGTTCAACTGGGAGACCAGCTCATAACGGTAGCGGTATATCCGGATTCGGCGACACTCAAATCCCATTGGGACACCCAGGCCTCGGCAAGCACCGACTGTTCTCGGTACTCGGTGAAAGTTGACGGTGAATCGCGCGCCTACCATCTAGCGAAACAACCCGTGCAAAGCAACGCCAAACTGACCGAGGGGTACGTTGTCACCGAAAGCGATGGGAACAAAACCTCTCAACAGCTGATCGTTCGTGCTGCGACAGCGAATATTCTGTTGGGCATCCAGCAAGAGACCAGCGGTTCCACCACCGCAACACAACTGGCTTCCGCTACGGAAACCGTCAATCAACTAATCGACCAGCTCGATTGAGCTGTCGATTCTCTGCAACTCAGCGAATCGAGCCAAAGGAATTTCTGCATGTCTCATCGGTATTTCTGGACCTTTCCACTTGCCGCCGCACTTATCTTGACAGGGTGCTCTTCTGCCGCGGAACCCGAGTCGGCACCCGTGGCCAGTGAAACCCAAACACCGGATGGAAATCTAGATGCCACACAGGTGGAAACCGTGGTGAAGAACCTGTTAGGAGACGACCCTTCGCTGGCCGTGGTGGGTAACACAACCATGCAACAGCAGCTCGAACTGGCCAAGGGCATGAATTCGGCTTCCGGTATTACTCCGGAAAAATGCGCCGAGCAGATGGAGAAGTACACCGTCAACGACCTGACCGGATCGGTCGCGGCCACCGGGACGGTGGGCGACGAAAACTTGGGCAAGGTGCTCCAAGTTTTCTCAATCACCGATGAGGCAACACAAAAAAAGATTTCTGATGCACTCACCTTGGATAATATCGACGGTTGCGAAACGGTCACCGTGGAACAGAGTGGCGAAAAACTAAGCGCAGACCGGCAAATCCTGCCATTAAAGGTCAACGCAGATCAGTCCCTCACCATGTCCACCCAGATGGACGCAGGGGGAGGTCAGAAGCTGAGTTCGGTGGTAGTCCAGGCCTTGAAGGGCAAGGACTTTGTGATCGTTACGTTCCAGACAGGTTTGAACGAACCGGCAACGCTGGCAACCGAGGCAGTTGAACTGGTCAACAAGGCATTCGATGAAATCTCGTCGCTGAACTAACTCGCACGGGTTTTATTTCTAGTCGGTTGTGAAATAGAGTTGTGTCCATCATCATCAAATGTGAGGACTAAGTATCGTGAAAAAACGTTCACTTCTCTTGTTGCCACTGGCCGCCGCCCTGGCGTTGTCAGGTTGCAGCGGCTCGGACACCGAGCCAAGCACCGAATCCACCGAAACCTCCGCGGGCTCTAGCGACACCGGTGCGTCCCAGGAAGCTGCGGCTCCCCAGGCCAGCGCAGCACTGAGCACCGAACAAGCAAAGAGCATCGTCACCAAGCTGGCTGGCGATTCAAGCACCGTCCAGATCCTAGATGGCGATTCGATCGCAGCCTCGCTGCCGCAAGCCAAAGCGATGATCGAACAGATGGAGATCAAGCCGGAGAAATGCGCTGAATTTGTCACTCAGCAAGACTCGTGGGACATCGACGGCATCAACATGGCCGTAGCCGTGCTGATGGATGAAACCACCATGGCATCCACCAGCTACAGCGTGGCCGGGTACGAAGACAGCTCGAAGCTGGAGCAAATCACCGAGCAGGCCAAGAGCAAAGACCTGCAGGGATGCGATACGTTCAGCATGTCGGTAGCCGGCCAGGAAGTTGAAGCCAGCGCCAAGATTCTCGATGTTACCTCGGACGCTGATGTCACCTACGGCACCGTCAGCACCATGAAGATGAACGGCATGGATGTGCCTGGCACCTATCAAATTCAGGGGTTGGTAGGGAACAATGCCGTCGCAGTTTCCATCAGTGCCAGCGAGGAAGAATCCGAAGCTGACATGCTAAAGGAACTCACTGATGAGCTGAACGCAGCGGTGGCAGAGGTCAAGGCTGCAGCCAAGTAGGCCTCGTCGACACCGCCAAGAACGGGTGCAGGGAACTTAGGGGAAACCCGGTTCCGGCACCCGTTTTTGCATCTGCCAGTGGTGTGAAAAATCTATCTATAATTCTTGCCGAGAAACGGTGACGCGAGAGCAATCTAGGCGTACAGTTCACATCCGTGAATACGAATATTGGGACGCTGAGCGTCCCGCCGGCCTCGGAATCGAGACCGGCTCACCGCCGTTTCCATCGGTGGCTGACCGACCAATCTGTAGGTCATGAAAACTCCGGCGCTGAGAAAAAACACGCTGGAAAATGGTGGCAGGTGATGTGCCTGTCGGGCCTGGACTACTTCTCCACCTTGGGATATCAGCCAGCCATTGCGGCACTGGCCGCCGGAGCACTCGCGCCCTTTGCCACGCTGATCCTCATCGCCGTCACCCTGGGAGCTGCACTGCCCGTCTATCGTCGTGTTGCAACCGAATCCCCGCATGGGCAGGGATCCATCGCCATGCTTGAACGACTGCTGCCGCACTGGAAGGGAAAACTGCTGGTGCTGGTGCTTCTGGGGTTCGCGGCAACGGACTTCATGATCACCGCGACCCTGTCGGCCGCGGATGCTTCGGCGCATTTGATCGAGAACCCGGTGACACCGGCCTGGTTTACCGGCAAAGAAATTCCCCTGACAATAATTCTGTTGCTTCTGCTCGGGGCCTTGTTCATGCGCGGTTTCAACGAAGTCACGTGGATTGCCGTCGTCTTGGTTGGCACCTTTTTGACGTTGAACCTTGTGGTGATCGGTGTGTCGCTAAGCAGCATTGCCGCGAACCCCGTCACGATCAGCAACTGGATGGATTCATTGTTTGCCGCTCATGGGAATCCCGTGATGATCTTATTGGTGTGCCTGATCGTTTTCCCCAAGCTGGCCTTGGGACTATCGGGTTTTGAAACCGGTGTCGCGGTGATGCCTCAGATCAGCATGAAAGCGGGAGAGTCACCGCAGAATCCAGCTAGCCGTATTCGCGGGGCCCATAAACTGCTCACGACCGCGGCACTGATCATGAGCGGTTTTCTGATGCTGTCTTCGATTGTCACCACCCTGTTGATCCCCGCCGCGGAATTCCAAGAAGGTGGTGCCGCCAACGGGCGAGCCCTCTCATGGCTGGCCCACCACCTGATGGGGGACGGATTTGGAAGTATTTACGATGTATCGACGATCCTGATTTTATGGTTCGCTGGCGCTTCAGCGATTGCCGGCCTGCTGAATCTGATTCCGCGTTATCTTCCGCGTTTCGGGATGGCCCCGGAATGGGCCAGGGCCGTTCGACCGCTGGTTGTTGTGGTGATTCTGGTGGCCCTGGGCATCACGTGGCATTTTGAAGCGGATGTTAATGCGCAGGGTGCCGCCTACGCTACCGGTGTCCTGGTGCTGATGAGCTCCGCTGCGATTGCGGTGACCATCTCGGCGCTGCGCCGTCATGAACGCCGTAAAAGCATCATGTATATGGTGGTTTCGTTGGTGTTTTTGTATACGACGGTACTCAACTGCTTTGAACGACCCGAAGGCCTGAAGATTGCGGCATTTTTCATCACCGCGGTGCTGGCAGTTTCCCTGTTTTCCCGCTTCCGTCGCTCGACCGAACTACGTGCAACCTCCGTGCGTTTTGATGCAGCAGCGGAACATCTGATTGCTGAGTCCGCACGACGCGGAACACTCCAACTCATAGCCCACGAACCTGCCAACACTACCAAGTCGAGGTACCGCCGCAAACTGCACCATGCGGCGTTGGCCAGCCATATTTCGCAGAATGCTCCGGTGATTTTCCTTGAGGTGAAAGTTTCCGACTATTCGGATTTTGCCGAAGATATTCAGGTGCACGGCATCGTCCGGCACGGGTTCTGGATTCTGGAAGCCACCGCACCATCGGTCCCCACGTCTATCGCCGCGATTAGCCTGGCCATCAGGGACCAGTACGGGGTGATGCCGCATATCTACTTCCGCTGGACGGAAGGCAATCCGCTGAGCAACCTCGCCCGGTTCCTTTTGCTAGGCCAGGGGGAGATTGCACCATTGACCCGCGAGGTCTTGCGTGAGGCCGAACCGGATTTACAACGCCGGCCCTGGGTTCACGTAGGTTAACCACATAATTCATAAACGGTGTTGGCTCTGAGCCCGGATTTTCCGGGCTCAGAGCCGAACCCGGTAGGATTGGACTTGGCTGTCAGCACGGCAGCCTACTTTAGATTTTGCCTAACACGTCGGCAGCCGCGTCTCTGCGCGCCCGCCGTCATACGGAAAAGGACACCACGCGTGGTTTTGAAGCTTTCCACAACGTTCCTGCGTACCTTGCGCGAAGATCCGGTCGATGCCGAAGTCGCCAGCCATAAGCTGCTGGTTCGCGCTGGCTACATTCGCCGTGCCGCGCCCGGCATCTACACCTGGCTACCGTTGGGTCTACGGGTCTTGGCACGTGTGGAAGCCATCGTTCGTGAAGAGATGAATGCCATTGGCGCTCAGGAAGTTCACTTCCCGGCCTTGCTGCCGCGCGAACCGTACGAACAGACCGGACGCTGGACCGAATACGGTGAAGGCCTGTTCCGGCTTCAGGACCGCAAGGAAGCCGACTACCTCCTGGCCCCAACCCATGAGGAAATGTTCACCTTGCTGGTTAAAGACCTGTACAACTCGTACAAGGATCTGCCGGTCTACCTGTACCAGATCCAGAACAAGTACCGTGATGAAGCTCGCCCACGCGCGGGCCTGCTCCGCGGCCGCGAATTTATCATGAAGGACTCCTACTCCTTCAACATCGATGACGAGGGACTCGACGAGGCCTACATGGCCCACCGCGCGGCCTACCTGAAAATTTTTGAGCGTCTGGGTTTGGAAGTTGTTCCCGTTTTCGCTCAGGCGGGTGCGATGGGTGGTTCGAAGTCCGAGGAGTTCTTGCACCCGACAGCCATTGGTGAAGACACCTTTGTGCGTTCGGCCGGCGGCTACGCCGCCAACGTGGAGGCAGTGACCACCGTGGTTCCTGACTCCATTGATTTCACCGATGCACCAGCTTTTGAAGTCGTCGACACGCCGGATACCCCGACCATCGATTCCCTGGTGGCGGCCGCCAACGAACTTCGCCCCCGCACCGACCGTGCCTGGGAGGCTAAGGACACCTTGAAGAACGTGGTCCTTGCGGTGATCGATCCGGAGGGGACCCGCCACCTGGTGGTCTTGGGTGTTCCAGGCGATCGTCAGGTCGATGAGAAGCGTATGGAAGCGACCATCGGTTCCGCGCTGGGAATCAACGGCGAGGTTCAGGTTGAACAGGCAACCGCCGAAGACCTCAAGAGCCACCCGGAGATCGTAACCGGCTACCTGGGGCCTGCATTGGGCCTTGACCGGCAGCTGCTGGGCAGCGAGACCGAGCACGGTGTCACCTTCTTGGTGGATCCCCGGGTTGTGTCGGGCAGTACCTGGATTACCGGGGCCAACGAAAAGGGCAAACACGTTTTCGGCCTGGTGGCCGGTCGTGACTTCAGCTTTGACGGAACCATCGAAGCGGTCAACGTCTTGGACGGCGATCCAGCTCCGGATGGTTCTGGCCCGCTGCATACCGAACGCGGCATCGAGATGGGTCATATTTTCCAGCTCGGCCGCAAGTACGCCCAGGCGCTGGATCTGAAGGTCCTAGACCAAAACGGCAAGCTTCAGGTTGTCACGATGGGCTCCTACGGTATTGGTGTCACCCGTGCGGTAGCAGCCCTGGCCGAGGCCTACCACGACGAAAACGGTTTGACGTGGCCAAAGCAGATTGCCCCGGCAGACATTCACATTGTGGTCACCGGCAAGGGCGCCGAACTGTTGGAGGCCGGAGATCAGTTGGCCAAGGACTTGGAAGCCGCCGGCAAGGAAGTCATTTTCGATGACCGTCCCAAGGTTTCTGCCGGAGTGAAGTTCTCCGACGCCGAACTGATCGGTGTGCCAACCATTGTTGTGGTGGGCCGAGGGTTGGCCGATGGCGTAGTTGAAGTTAAGGATCGTGCCACCGGCGAACGCCGAGATGTGCAGCTGAGCGACGTGGTGGCTGAACTGACTGTCTAAGTCAGGCATCGGTGAAATCGAAATAACTGAATAGGAAGGTAGCGCGGTGCAAGAAGTTCTAGATTTCCTGTCCGTCAACGGCGAGCCAATTTCATGGTGGCCCCTGCTCCTGCTGCTACTGGCAGGATTCGGGGCAGGATGGATTGACGCGGTAGTTGGCGGTGGGGGACTGATCCAACTGCCCGCGCTACTGCTTTTTCCAGGCATCACCCCGGTCCAGGCACTGGCAACCAACAAGCTCGGGTCCATCTTTGGGACAACCACCAGCGCGGTCACCTACTATCGGCGTACAAGCCCTGATCTGAAAACGGCTATCCCCATGGCGCTGACCGCCATGGTCGGCGCCTTCGGAGGAGCAGCGCTGGCCACCATGCTTCCGGCCGGTGCGATTAAACCGATCATTATCGCTGCCCTGGTTGCCGTGTTGTTGTTTACCATTCTCAAACCCAGCGCGGGAGAACTCTCCCGACTGCGTTACAGCGGGGGACAACACTATTTCCGGGCAATACTCATTGGGTTGGTGATCGGAGGCTACGACGGAATGATTGGCCCGGGAACAGGATCGTTCCTGATTATCGCCATGGTGACGGTGCTCGGTTACAACTTCTTGCAGTCTTCGGCGAAGGCAAAAATCGTTAATCTGTTCACCAATCTTGGCGCCTTGGCACTGTTCATACCCACCGGTCATGTGCTGTGGGGGTTGGGCCTTGCCATGGGTCTGATGAACATGCTGGGCGGCTATTTAGGAGCGCGCATGGCGATTTCTAAAGGCAGTAAGTTCATCAGGATCGTTTTTGTTGTTGTGGTTGCTGCATTGATTCTTAAACTTGGGTCGGATCTGATCTTCGCAGCCTGAGACAAGTCGCTTTGTCGCGCGCGTGAATGAAAAGACAAAGCCCACCTTGTGCCCGGCGAAGACCCGGGAACACGGTGGGCTTGCGGTATTCCTCCCCCAAGGAGCACCACAGTCGATTCCGTTGAGTGACGCATCGTCCGGTACGCCGAACAGAATGCGGTGAAGACCGCTCAATCGATTAGGAATCTCTGTCTCTATAAACCGCGGAGTAGATTCCGCTCTTTTGTAAAATGCTCCCCAGGTGCTCAAAGAATCATTTCACTTCAATCATGGCCCACAACCAGTGGTAAAACGTCATACCAGGGCGGTATGTTCAGTTTGGCAATGGGTCTTCAGGCCGGACAAAACCGGAGCGATATGCCAGAGCCACTGCGGCAGCCCGGTCTCTGGAACCGGTCTTGAACAGGATTCGGGCCACGTGTGTTTTCACTGTCGCTTCACTGAGCACCAAGGAGGTGAGGATCTGTTGATTCGACCGACCCGCAGCAACATGTCGAAGCACCTCTTGCTCCCGGCGCGTGAGGACTTGGCGAATATCCACATGATCGCCGCTGCTTTCGCGAAGTTTTGCTACGAGGCGCGTAGCGGCGGTGGCATCCAGCCACGTATCTCCATTCGCCACCCGGCGCAGCGCATCCGCAATTTCGGTCGGGGATGCATGCTTGAGCAGATATCCGCTGGCCCCCGCCTGCAGGGAAGCGACAACGATATCCTCGTCATCAAAAGTTGTCATGATGATGACCCGCACCAGATGATCCGGATCGTTTCCGTTTTGCTGGATGAGCTCACCGGTTGCGGTGACCCCATCCATACCGGGCATCCTCACGTCCATGAGCACCACATCGGGTACGAGCTCCCGGGCAAGAGCCAAAGCCTCGCTTCCGGAACTGGCCTGGCCAACAACCTCGATGTCGTCTTCGGCTGACAGGATCATGCTGATACCGGATCGCACTTGCTGTTGGTCGTCAACAATCACTACACGAATCATGGCGCATCCTTTGGACCGGGTTGTTGGATACTCTGTTCCGCTGGTTGAACGCTTGAATCCGAAGTATCCACGGGCAACACGACTTTCAGCAGGTAACCACCGGGAGTCTGGCCGTGCTTTAGCGAACCGCCGGAGACACTGATACGTTCTCGCAGTCCCATCAATCCGAAGCCACCGGAGACAGGAGGCCTATTGATCACGCCAGAGATGGTTGTGATCGAAATCGTCAGTTCCGTTTGGGACCAGTGTGTCGCAAGCTCTACCCGGCAACCGTCGCCGCCGTGTTTCATGGCGTTGGACAGTCCCTCTTGAACCGTCCGGTAGGCAGCATGGCTGATGCTGGGATCCAGACTGCGGACCTCGCCGTTCGCAGTCGAGATGACATCGATACCTGATTCGTGAGCAGAGGAAATGAGGGCGCCGATGTCTTGAAACGAGTAGGCCTGGCCAACGTGAGTTTCTTCTTCATTGCGCAGCATTCCAAGAAGTCGATGGAGCTCACGCATGCTCTGCTCGGCAGTAGTCTGAATATCGGCCAGCACCGGGTCGACCTTCTCGAATTCAGCACCCTTTTTCAAGATGGCGCGCACCCCGGCCACCTGAAGTACGACGGCGGTCATCGAGTGCGCGACAGAGTCATGAAGATCGCGGCTGATGCGCAGCCGTTCGCTGGTTCTGGCTTCTTCAAGTGCATCCTTTGCCCACCGACGTTCGGTGTGGAGACGATTTTCAGTTCGTCGCAGGCTGCGGGCCGCGACAAAACAAAGCACTGCAATCAGGCTCCACAACCCGAAATTCCAGGCAAACAAGGAAATTGCATCTTCAGTTTCTTCCCCAAAAGTTGCTGAGTTGTAGGACGCGATAGAGATCGGCAGAATCATCCCCGCTAAGGCTAGAGCGGCTATGCGGGTTGTTGATTGCCGGGCGACGAGGAACAACGACAAGAACGACCCGATAATCCCCACCACACTGATCACCATCAGGCCAAGGAGCGACACGAGGAGGAAGGCTACATATCCCAGCCAAACCCTCGGCTGCGCCAGGAGCAGCAGGTAGGCGACGATCAGAGCTGCGGGAACAACCCAGAAAGATAGCTCAAACCCCTGATGCGTGAGGAGGATTCCCTGCCAGAAAAATAAGTCGACGGCAAAGGCGATGACCCCGAGGATCACACGCACTGCGACCTTGCGCTTTAGCATCCGGGAAACCACGGCAGAATTTTGCACCATGGGGCGGCGCCGAAATCGTCGTCATCATCCTGGCATTCAAGACCTGGTGGAAACGCGTCATGTTTCATCGGTAACGTGTCGGGCTTTAAGATCAGCGCGGTCCACGGCTCCCACCCCTTGAAGGCATCTCCGGCAAACCTTACCGTGAGCGGGGGCACCAAGATTCCGTTGATTTCAACTTTGGCTGTCCTGTCTAAACCGCCAGCCTGAACTAAAACCACATCTGCACGGACAACCCAGCCGACCAATAACACGTTCTTGAAGTGCACAGGTATCGAACGAGCACGGGGCCGCAGGTGGTTTTGATTCCTCGCTGCCCTGTCGTCTGGGGTGTCTGACATGGAGTTCTCCTCAAATGGGTACTGTCAGAAGAATCGTGGCACATTCGGTGCCAACGTGCATCATCCGTGCGTTGTATGTCGGTCTCGGTTGTCTCCAATCCGGAATAGAATCTCACGTTTCTCGACTCGATCTTCACAAAACTGCGAAAGCTGGTTCTGCGCTGGGTATTACAGGCAGCCTGTTGAGCGAATTCCGAAGTCCTGTTTGGATGAATAACAGAACAGCTGCATGAACCGGAAAGAAGACGGGGTGGATAGATGTCTGAAAACAATGAAGGTTATCCACGGCGTGCAGATGCGCAGCCTGCCGAGCGGATCGCTGGGACTGTTGAAACGGACACTGACTTTGAAAACGCAGTGCAATCGCAACTCGAGAAGCCGCAAAGGTTGCGTGCTGAATCCTGGCGCTACGTACTCAAACGCTCACTTCATGAGTTTTCCCGAAACAAGTGCACAGACCTGGCGGCGGCGCTGACCTACTACACGATGCTCTCGCTGTTCCCGGGGCTGTTGGCCGTAGTGTCGCTGCTTGGTGTGGTGGGGCAGGCCGAGACCACGACACGATCCCTGCTGTCGCTACTGGAAGAATTTGCCAGCCCGCAAGTTGTCGAAACTCTTCGGCAGCCAATTGAACAGTTGGCTTCAGCGCCTAGCGCTGGGTTGGCCTTAGCCGCTGGTCTGCTAGGTGCGATCTGGAGCGCCTCGGGATACGTCGGTGCATTTGGCCGTGCGATGAACCAGATTTATGCGGTGGAAGAAGGGCGGCCGTTTTACCAGTTGAAGCCCTTGATGTTGCTGGTGACGCTGTTTCTTCTCGTCGCGGCCGCTTTTATGGGTGCCCTCTTTGTGCTTTCTGGCCCGTTTGCTCAAACGCTTGGCAACTACATAGGGCTTGGGGAATCAGCGTTGCTGCTGTGGAACATCGTTAAATGGCCGGTCATGGCGGCCTTCGCGGTCATGCTGGTTGCCGTGCTTTACTACGGCACCCCCAACGTCAAACATACAAAGTTTCGATTGCTCAGCATCGGGGCTTTTTTCGCACTGGCTATCTTGGCTTTGGCGACCTTTGGATTTTTCAATTATGTCTCGAACTTTGGCAACTATAACAAGACCTACGGAGCCATCGGCGGAGTTATCGTGCTGCTGTTATGGATCTGGATAGCCAATCTGTCCCTGCTCTTCGGAGCCGTGTTGGATGCCGAGATTGAGCGCGGCCGAGAACTCCAAGCAGGATACAAGGCCGAGGATTCGCTGAACTTGCCACCGCGGAATACCGCGGGAGTGCTGAAACAAAAACAGCAAAAGGAGCAAGACGTTCGAGAGGGGAAACAGATCAGGATCGTCAGTGAGATCGCCGCCGTCGATGAGATCGAGCAACAGGCGAAAAGCATCGAGCGCGAAGAGAGCAAACCGCACGAGCTGGGGTGAAGTATCCTAGCGCTGGATACCTACCGGGGATCGTGGAATCATCGCGATTTTTACTTAGCGCCCACCCTCGGTGTGATCAACAGCAAGTGCCGGATATCTTGCTCCGGTCGCCTTGTGCAGTGGTGGAAGCGCGTGTGCGATTGCGCTGTGTAGCAATGGGGCAACCCTGAAGGTGATGCATGGGCGCAACCGCGACTCACGGTATAGATCGATGATTGAGTCGTCCGTGCCGCGCACGGCTACAATTTCAAGGTCGCTGCACCCGATCGCGACATAGGTAAAACAGATGTTTTCGGACTCGGGGTCGAGTGTGGCGACGAGCACTGGCGGTTTATGAGCTGCGGCCAATGCCATCACATCACCGAGTTTTTCGTCGTGTTGAGCGACGATGATCGGCATTCCTTCACTCCAGCCATGTTCTCGCAGGATCTCGCGGCATTGACGCGATCCGATGGCTTCTGAGGCTAGTGCAGCGATTTTTGACCGGACAATTTGTCCTGGCATTATTGTTTTCCTCTATCTTTAGGGATCGAATCGAGTGATAGCCTCGGAAGTTCGAAATCTGATCCGGAAAAATATGTTCCGGAAAATGCTGTGATTGACGCATCATAATTTTCAAATTTAAAATACTCGACAATCTGACCATAACCCTAATCGCAGAAAATAGCGAGATCGGAAGGGGATGCTAACCAGCCTTGAGTCTGGAATGTCTGAACATGAGATTTCGCGAGATCTGCCACACGCAATGCTGAAACGGTTCGTTGCTGCATGGGGAAGGTATGCCTGAATCACAGAAATAAAGTCGTTGGCCGAGCCGCCCCGCGGTATCTGGCATGCACGAAGGCAGTGTTTTGCTAATCCTAAAACTTGCTACGTAAATGCCAGATTTATTTTTTTGTTTTCGAAATGAAACAAAACGACATTTTCTGACGTTTCGCAGGTGCGCGATCGGAACGAAAATGTTTGGATGGCGATCGGAAAGCTATTCGCTCGCGGTAATTAACAAAGGGTGTGCATCCAAAGCTTTTTGTTGATCGATCAAAACCTCAGTGGCGATACTGGCCACCGAAGCCTGCCGCTCTCCGGCAAGATTTCCTGCGGCGGTAACCAGCGCATCCGCGTAATCCTGGGCAGCGTGGGAAGCGGCCTCGTCCAGGGCCTCAAGACCATTTTCTGGCAAATCATAGGCAGCTGAACGCAGGTCGGCGCAGCCATCCGGTAGTGCCGAGCGCAGGGTCCGTAACTGGGTGTTGAGCTCAATGCGCTGTTGTTCTAACGCTTTTGCTGAAGACTTGCTACTTCGTGCCGCGTTGAGCTGCAAGGTGTAGTCCAACGCGTAACCGCGATCCAGAGCCCGTGCAAACGCTACGGATTCAACGAGTGCTGGATCCTCTGGCGCGTTTGTGCCTTCCAGCAGCTGATGGTCGGTGAGGCAGGCGACACTCGGAGGTTCAACGGAGCCCTGATCGCTGGTGCCGCCGCCTGCGCTGAGGGCGTTGGGCAAGGACGCCGCTTGCTCCTCATCGCCCAGGCTTAACGCGTTGCGAGCGTCGGAGTTGATCTGAAAGGCGATTCGAGCCAGCGTCTCACCGCGTGGCATGTCGGGTTCTTCAAACGAAGGAATGCTGGAACTGAGCGCAGCCACCGCGCTGGTTAATGTTTCCAGGGCCTCGGGGGAGTAGCTTTCCGCTAGCGCTACAGCGCCTTGATCCTCGAAACGCAATTCACCCAAAAGCGCGGCACCCTGAGACAGTGAAGTACTCAGGTCGGTCAGGGCGGCGGAGATTTCAGGGGTTTCGGCCAAGGTCGCAAGACCGGCTGCCTGATGTCCCAGATCCGCCAGCTGCGACCCGTAGACCCATTGTGCTTGTTGGTCTTGCGTGGCATCGGCGACAACTTCCGGCAGGCCCCTGTCCACCAGGGCGCCACGAAATACCGTTACACCGATACCCCACGTAACGGCCACAGCGAGCGAAGCAACAAGTGCAGGGGCGAGCCAGCCCGGGGCTCGTTTGGCTGGAGGCTGCTGCGATGGTGCTGGATGTGGCGATGGTTCAGTCATAGCGAATCGATCATCCCATGAAGTCGTCCGGTCCCGCGGGGTTTCGCGGCTTGATCGTGGCGTGGTGCACGGGTTGGGCGTGAGTTCCTTCACCTGAACCGGTCAACGAGTTCTCAATCGAGGTTTGGGGATATAGGCTTAAAGGACAACATCGAATAGCGTGGGAGGATATCCATGACCGGTAAGCCGGCCGATACCGAACAGGAAGCGCAGCGTTTGAGTACTGCGTTGAAAACGGAAGTAGAATCCCACGGATTAATTCTTGAAGAGGTTTCGCTTCGCCCTTCGGGCAAGCAGATGATCATTCAGGTTATCGTCGACAAAGCAGATGGCCGCGAGTCGGTGAATCTCGACGAACTGGGTGAAGTCACCACCACCGTTTCAAATGCTTTGGATAAAGACGTCATTTATGCCGCAGCATCCCCCTACGAGCTTGAAGTTAGCTCCCCGGGTCTCTCCCGACCACTCACCGCGCAACGCCACTGGGTGCGCGCCCTGAACCGCATGGTCAAGCTGACGCTGACCGACGGCACCAAGCTTCGCGGACGTATCACCGAGGTATCTGACAACGAGGTTGTCATTGCCGAACACCGCGAGCCTGCCAAAAAGGGTATGAAAACCAAGATCCTAGATCCGGTGACTCACTCTTTTGAAAACATCCGTAAGGCAGTTGTTGATCCGGAGCTGAACTTCGACGACGAGCTGCTTGACATTATCGACACTGAAGATTTGGAGGGCTAGGCGTGGACATTGATCTCGACGCACTACGCATTCTGGAAAAAGACCGCGACATTCCCATGGATGTCCTGATCCCAACCATCGAGTCCGCGCTGTTGCTTGCCTACAACAAGACCGAAGGCGCCATGCCAGGTGCACGCGCTCATATTGAGCGCAGCAACGGCCACGTTTCGATCCTTGTTGAAGATCGCGACGCGGCCGGTGTGCTGCTGGGTGAATTCGACGATACCCCGCACGGTTTCGGCCGCATCGCGGCATCCACC
Organism: Glutamicibacter sp. NPDC087344; assembly: GCF_044744225.1. Classification (NCBI taxonomy): domain Bacteria; kingdom Bacillati; phylum Actinomycetota; class Actinomycetes; order Micrococcales; family Micrococcaceae; genus Glutamicibacter; species Glutamicibacter sp. NPDC087344. Next base: position 346,693 of record NZ_JBIUXY010000003.1, read on the forward strand.
GCGCGCCAGGTCATCATGCAGCGTTTGCGAGAAGCCGAGGATGCCCAGGTTGTTGGCGAATACGCAGCCCGCGTGGGAACCCTGATCTCGGGAGTCATCCAGCAGGGTTATTCCTCGCATATGGTGCAGGTGAACATCGGCGACGTCGAAGCGTTGCTGCCTCCCGTCGAGCAGGTCCCGGGCGAGAAGTATCAGCACGGCAACCGCCTGCGCGCCTACGTGGTCTCCGCCGAGCGCGGCAACAAGGGCCCAGCGGTTACCCTTTCGCGTTCACACCCGAACATGGTTCGCCTGATGTTCGAAATGGAAGTTCCGGAGATCGCTGACGGAACCGTTGTGGTTGAGGCGCTGGCCCGCGAGGCCGGGCACCGCACCAAGATCGCCGTGCGCGCCACCAAACCAGGGGTCAACGCCAAGGGTGCCTGCATCGGTGAAATGGGAACTCGTGTGCGTGCAGTCATGAATGAACTGAGTGACGAGAAGATCGACATCGTCGACTACAACGAGGACCCGGCCAAGTTCATCGCCGCGGCGCTTTCCCCTTCCAAGGTGGTCTCCGTGGAGATCCTGGATGAGGCGGAGCGACGCGCCCGTGTGGTGGTTCCGGATTCGCAGCTGTCGCTGGCTATCGGCAAGGAAGGGCAGAACGCCCGCTTGGCCGCCAAGCTCACCGGCTGGCGAATTGATATCCTAGCGGCTTCCGGCGGCAAGGAACCTCAGTACTAAAACTGGGAAGCAGAAGTTTCTGGTCAGTTGCAATTGCGCCCTGGGTGCGTGTGATACCAAGCTCACGCGCACACCGGGGCGTAAACGCGCTAGACTAGTAGCTGGTTCATTTTAATAGGAAGGTGGCGACGGCGCTCGCATGAAGCTGCATCAGCAACGCACGTGCATTGGCTGTCGGACCTCTACCTCCCGAAATGAGCTAATTCGTTGGGTTCTCACCGAGCAGGCACCGCTTGACGCGGTGCTTCTTGATGTGGGCGCTTCCGCTTTCGGGCGGGGTGCCTGGACCCACGAGAATGAAAAGTGTGTGCGGCAAGCAGTGCAACGCCGAGCGTTCTCCCGGGCTTTCAAGTCCGCAGTCAACGCCGAAACGGTGCTCGAGCAATTCACCGCATACGAAGATCGTCCGGCCTTTGGCCGGCCATCTGGCAAACATGATGAAAGCGGGTCAGAAATCTGATGGCAACCCGATGAGTCCGCAATGTTGAGCGCACACCGATGAACAATCAGTTCTGCGTGTTCCACCGTGCGGCGGAAGAATTTCACGAATTACACAGCTGATCTGCCAGAACACCTAAGTCATTATGGACTCGGGGTTTATGCAGATCACATCAACACAGGAGAGATGTGGCTAAACCCCGCGTTCACGAGCTCGCCAAAGAGCTCGGAATCACTTCGAAAGAAGCACTAACCAAATTGCAGGACATGGGCGAGTTCGTTCGCTCCGCGTCCTCCACTGTCGAGCCCCCGGTAGCACGCAAATTGCGCGACGCATTCCCGGGCTCGAATGCCGGCGCTGCCAAGCCAGCTCCGGCCCGTCCGGCGGCAACCCCGGGTGCAGGCCGTCCGGCCGCTCCGAAGCCTGCCGCCGCCACCCCGGGCCCGCGCCCGGCCGCCAAGCCAGCCGCCGCTGCGCCGGCTGAGCCAAAGGCCGCGCCGGCTGCCGCCCCTGCGGCTCCAGCCGCCCCGGCAGCACCGAAGGCCCAGGCAACCCCGGGTGCCTCGGTTCCGGGTGCACCTAAGCCAGGCGCACGCCCGGCTCCCAAGCCAGGTACCCCGCGTCCGGGCAACAACCCATTCAGCTCCCAGCAGGGTATGCGCACCAACGAGCCAACCGAACGCCGCGGTGGCGGTCGTGACGGCTCGCGCGCTCCTCGTCCGGGGGCACCACGTCCAGGCGGTCCGCGTCCGGGCAACAACCCGTTCAGCTCGCAGCAGGGTATGCGCTCCGAGGGCGGATCTGCCGGTCCTCGTCCGCCACGCGACGGCCAGCGCGGTCCGCGTCCGGCTGGTGCCGGTGCAGGCCAGGGCGGTCCTCGCCCGCCACGCGACGGCCAGCGCGGTCCGCGTCCGGCAGGTGCCGGTGCAGGCCAGGGCGGTCCACGCCCGCCACGCGACGGCCAGCGTCCAGCCGGTCAGGGCGGTCCACGCCCAGCCGGTGCCGGTGGCCCGCGCCCAGCAGGCGCAGGCGCACCGCGCCCGGGTGGCACCACCGCCACCCCGCGCATGATGCCTAACCGCACCGATCGTCCGGCTCCGGCCGGCGGCGGTCGCCCAGGCGCCGGTGCCGGTGGTCGCGGCCGCCCAGGCGGCGGTGGCGGAGCAGGTGCTGGCGGCGGTACCGGTGGCGGTTTCCGTCCGGGTGCCCCGCGCGGTCGCGGCGGCGTCGGCGGTGCCTTCGGCAAGGGAGGCGCCGGTCGCGGCAAGCAGCGCAAGTCCAAGCGCGCCAAGCGCCAGGAATTGGAGCAGATGAGCGCTCCGTCGTTGGGCGGCGTGAATGTTCCACGCGGCACCGGCGACACCGAGATCCGTCTGCGCCGTGGCGCATCGATCACCGACTTCGCTGACAAGATCGGTGCAAACCCGGCAGCCCTGGTGACCGTGCTGTTCCACCTCGGTGAAATGGCTACCGCCACCCAGTCGCTGGACGAGGCAACCTTCGAGGTCCTCGGCGAAGAGCTGGGTTACAAGGTATCGGTTGTCTCCCCGGAGGATGAGGACCGCGAGCTGCTTGAAGGCTTCGGCCTTGACCTGGAAGCCGAACTCGAGGCTGAGGGCGAGGACGAGCTTGAAGAGCGCGCCCCGGTCATCACCATCATGGGCCACGTCGACCACGGTAAGACCCGACTGCTGGATGCAATCCGCAAGTCGAACGTGATCGAGGGCGAGCACGGCGGCATCACCCAGCACATCGGTGCCTACCAGATCACCCACGAGCACGAGGGTCGCGAACGCGCCATGACCTTCATCGATACCCCGGGCCACGAGGCGTTCACCGCCATGCGTGCCCGTGGTGCCGAGGTCACCGACGTTGCCGTGCTGGTTGTCGCAGCGGATGACGGCGTCATGCCGCAGACCGTTGAGGCGCTGAACCACGCGCAGGCGGCCGGTGTGCCGATCATCGTGGCGGTCAACAAGGTTGATAAGCCGGATGCGAACCCTGACAAGGTCATGGGTCAGCTCACCGAGTACGGCCTGGTTCCCGAAGAATACGGTGGAGACACCATGTTCGTGAAGGTCTCGGCGCTGCAGAAGCTGGGCATCGAGGATCTGCTGGACGCTGTCCTGCTGACCAGCGATGTCATGGAACTGCAGGCAAACCCTGACAAGTCCGCTCGCGGTGTGGCAATCGAAGCCAACCTGGATAAGGGCCGCGGTTCCGTGGTCACCGTCCTGGTCCAGTCCGGTACCCTCGCGGTGGGCGACACCATGGTGGTGGGCACCGCCCACGGCCGTGTGCGTGCAATGTTCAACGAGAACGGCGAGAACCTGGATATCGCTCTGCCTTCGCGTCCGGTGCAGGTCCTTGGCCTGTCCTCCGTGCCGCGTGCAGGCGACAGCTTCCTGGTCACCGACGACGAGCGCACCGCCCGTCAGATCGCTGACAAGCGTGAGACCGCGGAACGCAACGCCATGCTGGCCAAGCGTCGCAAGCGCATCACCCTGGAAGACTTCGACAAGGCTGTGGCCGAGGGCAAGATCGATACCCTGAACCTGATCCTCAAGGGCGACGCCTCCGGTGCTGTTGAAGCACTGGAAGACTCGCTGATGAAGATCGACGTGGGAGACGACGTGCAGCTGCGCGTGATCCACCGCGGTGTGGGTGCGATCACCCAGAACGACGTCAACCTGGCGACCGTGGACAACGCGATCATCATTGGCTTCAACGTCCGCCCAGCCGAGCGTGTTGCCGAACTGGCCGACAAAGAAGGCGTGGACATGCGCTTCTACTCGGTCATCTACGCGGCGATCGATGACATCGAAGCAGCGCTCAAGGGTATGCTCAAGCCGGAGTTCGAAGAAGTGGAGCTGGGCACCGCCGAGATCCGCATGGTCTTCCGATCCTCGAAGTTCGGCAACATTGCCGGTTCGATCATCCGCTCGGGCACCATCAAGCGCAACACCAAGGCCCGCTTGGTGCGCGACGGCAACGTGGTTGCAGACAACCTGTCGATCGACTCGCTGCGCCGCGAGAAGGACGACGTCACCGAGGTCCGCGAGGGCTTCGAATGCGGTATCGGCCTTGGCTCGTTCAACGACATCAAGGAAGGCGACATCATCGAGACCTTCGAGATGCGCGAGAAGCCACGCGCCTAACAGCCTTGCGCCGTTAGCTTCGTGACTTAGCAATTTGTGGGCGTTTGACCGCTAGTATGTGGTCAGGCGCCCACAAATTTTGAACCATAAGGAGAAAACCATGGCTGATTCAGCCCGTGCCGCACGCCTTGCCAAGCGCGTGCAGGTCCTCATGGCCCAGTCCCTGCGCACCGTCATCAAAGACGAACGCATCGACAACGTGACGGTGACTGACGCACGCGTCACCAACGACCTGCAGCACGCCACCGTGTACTACACGGTGTTCGGCGACGACGACCTGAAAAAGGATGTCGCCTCCATGCTTGAAAAGCGCCAGGGGGCCCTGCGCAAGGAGCTGGGCCGCAACCTGACCATTCGGCTGACCCCGACCTTGAGCTTTGTGGCCGACGAAATCCCCGAAGGCGCTTCGCACCTGGAGGAACTGCTGGCCAAGGCCCGTGAAAAGGACGCCGAAGTGGCGGCCCTGCGTGAAGGCAAACATTTTGCCGGCGACGAGGACCCCTACAAGAAGGATGACCAGGAGCAGGACGAAGCCTAGGCTTTAACCCGCAACCGAGTTTCACCCGTCGAACTAATGCCCCAGGCGGCGCACAGTACGCTGCGCCGCCTGGGGTACTGGTGTATAAATTGCCTTGCAATAACGCAACGGTTCTAGTCAGCATCGACTTTTTGGGCTAACGTGTTGTCAACTAGCGATGCGAGTTCAGGAGCAGCACATGCCGAAATTTACGACGACACTGATTGCCACCGGCGGCAACAACGTGGGGATTGTTGTTCCCGATGACATTGTGCGCGGATTCGCACACGGCAAACGGGTGCCGGTGGTGGTGACGATTGACGGGGAATACAGCTATCGGAACACCGTCGCGTCGATGGGCGGCCAGTTCCTGATCTCATTTAATGCCGAAACCCGCACGGCCACGGGCCGCGGTGCCGGCGACGAGATCAGCGTGAGCCTGGAACTTGATGAGGAACCCCGCACGGTGGAGGTCCCGGAAGACCTTTTGGTGCTGCTCTCTGCCGAACCGGCGTTGGCGGATGCCTGGAACGCCCTGTCCTACAGCAAGCAGCGTGCCCAGGTGGACCCCATTAATGCGGCCCGAGGCGAGGACACCCGGGCACGGCGGGTAGCGAAAACCATCAAACTCCTGAGTGAGGGCTGAAACCTGCCAAGGGTGGAGTTTCATTCGACGGTGAACTGCACCCGGTGCCAGCCCGAAGCCCCGTCGGGCACCGGGTTCGCACGCTGCTCGATTTGCAGCTCGCCATGCTGGTCATAGGCCCGCACGCTGACCGCATGGGTGCCCGGTGTTGCCTCTTGCCACAGATAACGCCACTGGCGCCAGGTATCTCGTCCCATCTGGTCTCCCAGCGTCGCCTCATTCCACGAGCCGTCATCGATCCTGACCTCGACCCGGGAAATACCGCGGGTCTGCGCCCACGCGCTGCCGCCGATGGCCAGCGGTCCCGAAGCGACCTTGGCAAAGGATTGCGGGGTATCCACCCGGGAAGACATCTTGATCGGCCCGCGGGCCGACCAGCCCCGGGTAGTCCAATAGGCCGCCTTGTCCGCAAAACGTGTCACCTCAAGGTCCACCACCCATTTGGTCGCTGAAACATACCCGTAGAGTCCGGGAACCACCATCCGCACCGGGAAGCCGTGCTCCAGCGGCAACGGCTCGCCGTTCATGCCGATGGCCAGCAGCGCCATCCGGTCATCGGTCAGGGCCTCCAAGGGGGTGGAAGCGCTGAACCCGTCGATCGAGGTGGACAGCACCATATCGGCCTGACCGGTCGGTTTGGCGCGGGCCAGCAGCTCACGCAGCGGATAGCCCAGCCATTTGGCGTTGCCCACCAAATCGCCGCCTACCGGGTTGGAGACGCAGGTCAAGGTCAGGTAGTGTTCCACCAGATCCGCTGCGAGCAGCTCTTCGAAGCTCAGGGTGAATTCATGTTCCACCATCCCGTGCACCCGCAGCGACCACTGCGCCGGATCTATCCCGGGTACCGACAGAGCGGTATCAATCCGGTAAAAGTCCTGGTTGGGGGTCACGAACTGCGGCATCCCTGCCAGATCCAGTTGCGCGCCGGGTGGGACTGCGGGAGCTTTCGTGCGGGCCGCCGGGAGCCGCAAGACCTTGCGTGCGGCCTCGGCGGTGTTGCGGGCCACGGAGAGCGAGGATGCTAGATAGGACGCGGCCAGTGCAAGGACCACCGATCCGGCCGCGCCAAGCATAAAATTACGTCGCCCCGTCCCGTCTTCTGGGCCGCCGCCTGGTTCGTCGGCCACCGGTGCTTGAGGAATCCGGGCGGCAAGGGTGCACAACGCACGCAGGCAGACCAGCGCGGCGAGGGTTCCCGCACCTACCGGAACCAGATCCATGACCCCGGTCTGCGACCTGGTGAGCACGGCGGCGCCAATTATGCCGGCCAACACCAAGATGACGGCGCTGGCTGCGCCGAAGCTGCGCCGGGCCAATATCCCAAGAGATAAGGAAACCACGCAGATGACCACGGCCATTGACACAAACAACGCAAGTTTGTCATTGGTCCCGAACAACGCGATGGCCAGGTCCTTGAGCCACGCGGGGGTGAAATCAATAAAGGTTGAGCCCAGGGCCACCAACGGCGCGGACGATCGCGCAAAAAATACCGCGACGAACTGGGCCACGCCGAATAACGCCGCCGCGGCACAGAACCCCGCCACCGCGTAGCGGGCCTCGACGCTTCGTTTGCCTGCTATTGCTTTTTCCATCACACTTCACCTCGAACAGAGCGACACCGGGGACGAGGCTGCACGTCACGGCCACCGGCACAGGGCGAATTCCCTTGGTGCAGATTCGAAGCGAGGCCCGCCGCGGATTGGAGACCTCGGTCCTAGAGTTCTTGAACCATGAGTGGTTCGGTGGTCGGGGCGGGAGAACCCGCCGCCGGCTCAACGGTAATACCGAAGTGGGAGATGCCGTCCATGGGACCGGAAAGCAGCTGCAGGCCGTTGGCCTCGGCCCCGTGCAGCATTCCTGCCGGTTGGGCGCCCTGGGCCGAAATCAGCCAGAACTCGTACCCCTGGTCTTCAGGCAGCTGCGCCATTCCGGTGGTGGTCACAGCCATCAGGCCGGTGGACACCGAATAGGACAGGGTCACCGTGGCGCCGTCGGGCATACTTTGAGTTTTGTTTTGGACATCCGCGGCACCCAGCAACTGCGTGAGTTCAAGCTGCCGGTTGTTGAGTGTGGTGACTTGGGCCTGCAACTCACGCTGTTCGGCGTTTTGCACCAGCACGACGGTGCCAAGCCCCGCGGAGGCCAAAAGCAGGATGGCTGCCGCGAGTGCGAAAAACTTCTTCGTAGACCGCGGTGAGCTGGCAGCTTCTGGCACTGCGCCAGTTTGCACCGCCTGGGGTGTGCCTGCCTGATCCGTGGCAACAGGGGTTGGCGGAACCAGATCCTCACGTGGAAGCTGCGGGGTACGGGAAATCTCGTCCATGATGCGTGACTTCAGCCGTGCCGGTGGCACCACAGCTGAGCTGTTCAGCGCCAGCATGGCCGCTGTTTCATCCATCGAGTCCAACTCGGCGCGCAACGTGGGGGAGTGCTTGGCTTGCTCCAGCAGGCGCTCACGTTCTTCATCGCCCAGCGCATGCAGGGCGTAGCTACTTGTCAGTTCGTGCTCATCACGTTCCATTACGCCACCCCCATCAGGTCTCGTAGTTTAATCATGCCATCGCGAATGCGAGTCTTGGCGGTGCCTACCGGGATTTCCAGCAGGTGCGCCACCTCTTGGTGGGTGTGGCCGCCGAAGTAGGCAAGTTCGATGGCCGCTCGTTGCGCCTGGCTTAAGCTCTTGAGCGCCACAATAATTCTTCGGTTTTCGTCATGCAGCACCGCGTTTTCTTCAACGTCGTTGTAATCGGTTCCGATGTCCTGCACTCCGATACGCAGCTCACGCTGCCTGCTTGCCTGGCTGGAACGGATACGGTCGACCGAGCGCCGGTGGGCCAAGGTGAACAACCAGTTCGCGGCGCTGCCTCGCCCCGCATCAAAACGGGTGGCCTGCTGCCAGGCTTCAACAAAAACTTCCTGCAGGACTTCCTCGCTTTGGGCTTCGTCTCGCAGCAAACGTCGGATCAGCCCGAAAACACGCGCGGCAAAAAGGTCGTAGAACACCTCGAAGGCTCGCTCGTCCCCGGAAGCGATACGCCGCATGAGTTCTTCAGGCTCGGGCTGCACCCGGTCGGGGGTGTCGTCTGTGGTCTCTGAACTCATAGACCCAAGAGTCTCACGCACGGTTTGATCTTTCTCATGGCTCACATCCATCATTCAGGTTCAACGGCCTGCCGTGCTCGCGCCACCGGTCCACGAGGCAGGAAAGGCAGCTGTTTCCGGTGAAGGATCAGGTGCACTGTCCGCCGCGCAGACCGGTGGCCGAACACGGGGTGAAACTATTTGTCTGCCGGCGGCATCAAGACGCTGTCAACCAGGTAGACCACCGCGTTGGCAGTTTGCACACCACCGCAAATCACCTCGGCATCATTCACCTTCAGATTTTCGCCGCTGCCGGTGACTTCCAAATCCTGCCCCTCAACGGTGGTGTGGGTTCCGGGCAGGTCAGCAGGCTGGATCTGGCCGGCAACAACGTGATAGGTCAGGACCTTGGAGAGCATGTCTGAATCCTTGACCACCGCATTCAGGTCTTTCTCCGGCAGGGCCTTGAATGCTTCATCAACCGGTGCGAAAACGGTGAATTCGGAGCCGTTGAGGGTATCGACAAGATCAACGTCCGGATTCAACTCTCCGGAGACTGCCTTGGTCAAGGTGGTCAGCAGCGGGTTGTTCGAGGCCGCGACCGCGACCGGATCTTGCGCCATTCCGGCCACCGAGCCATCGCCGCTTGGAACCGCCTCGGCGTACGCGGCGCAACCAGAGCCAACAAGACTCATCGTTGGATCCATGCTGCCGCCACTGCTGTCTGCACCGCTGCTTTCCTCCGCAGATGTTGAACTGGAAGCTTCCGGCGCCATTGAGGTTGAGGCCTCCGGAGCCGTGGTATCCGAGGAACATGCGCTCAGTCCCAGGGCGGACACCGCGATCAGGCCCAGTGCCGGGATGAACGTCCGTTGAGTGAGTTTCATTTCGTTCTCCTTATCCGGCGACGGCCGTGGCCGTCGTTTTCTCCCGACCCGGTGGGGCGGGCTTTCACCGAGTATTCGAGGCCCAGCACTTGACGGATTGGAAAGGAGACGGAAATTTTTTTGAAGATTCTGACAGAGGGCAAATGATCTAGGCCAGAGCCAGTTGGATTCAGCGGTGTTCCAGATGCGTCAGGGTGTTGGTCTTCATGAAACTGAAGATGCGTGGGAACGGACTCTGGGGCAGAAAAAATCCGTGTAGGTCCCCCAGGGCCCTACACGGATCGATATCACCTTTCAGAAGTTAGCGCCGGCCATATTTCAGCGTGCCAGTGACCACCTCTCCGGAGGGTGCCAAGGCGTTGGTGCTCACCGCCAGCTTGTTTCCACTGATGTCGACGTCGGATGCCAGTGCTGCGGGCAGGACATTCACCGCTTTGCCCTTAACAATCTTGGAGACGCCGTTGCCGAAGAGTTCGGTGACAAAAACCGTGCCGCGATCATCCAACGCGATGCCTGTCGGAGCGCTCAATCCGCTCGCCACCACATAACTCTTTTTGCTGTTCAGGTTCAGCTTGTAGACCTTGCCCTTGGCGAAATTCTCACCAGGAGCACCAGGCAGGACAGAGTAGTACAACCAGTCGCCCCGAACTTCAAGATCCGTAGGTACCGGTTGAACCCAGTAGGTCCGTCCCAACATGCACTCCGGAACATCAAGCCCGGCCTCGGCGGCCCAAGCAACAATTGCCTGATCAATAACTACTGGTTCCGCGGGGAGTACCTTCAGGACGCTGGCCTTTCCACGCGAATCCACCTTCCATAGGGTGTTGCCGCCGGCATCTGCCACGTAGATCTTGTTGCGGGCTACCGCAGTTGCGTAGGGATGCGAGTACACCTCACCGCTGGACTGCATCCATGGAGCCTGATCCAAACAACTTTGCGGAGCCTTGCGCACCCCGTAAACGGTTTTGCCGTCGGGATTCAGCTTGACCTCCCACTTGGTCAGATCGGTGAGCGTGCGGGTTTTGCCCTTTTTATCGATGGTCTTCAACAGCGCCGGGGCAAGGGCCGTAGGGTCCTCGGCCGGGGCCGCCAAGTTTTCGAAGTAGTACGTGGTGCCGCCTGTATAGGACACGGCGGCCAGTTCATTGCCGGGAGAGGAGGCAAAAACCTTTTTGGTCCCGTTGGGACTCACCGACGACAGCAACCCGGCAAATGATTCTGCGACCAGAATATTGCCACCGGGTCCATGTGCAACCCGCAACGGTCCGGTGAGACCGTCAATGAGTGTTGCAACGTTTTTGACTGTTGCCGTTGAATCATGGGAGGAGCTACCGCCAGCCTGTGCCGGTACGACGTTCAGCGTCGTTGCCAATAGCGCTCCCGCAGCAACGGCTGCGAATGCACGGAATTTCATGGGGTGTTCCTTGCCTTGCGGGTGACTCGCGGCCACCATGGTGACCGCGCGAAGTAGACCAAAACCCGCAAGCTTCAAGTGAGTCGTTGCATGGTGAGACAACCTGATGGCGCACGTCCGGAACAGGGTGAGATATGAAGACCCCAAAAAAATTACGAGTGATGGAAGCCGTGCGAGGCGGCTCGTGGAGAAGCGCCCCAGCCACTTCGTACCCAACAGACCGAGCGTGATAATTCACGCAAGTGTCTAGATTCTAGAGTTGTTGATGCCATGGGTCAATGGGACATGATTTCGCGAGCATATTGATTTATGGTGTGAACCCCTGAATGTCTTGGGCAACGGCTCGGGTTTTTTGATCCTTGAGACATCAAGGTAGGCCATGGGATCGACCACATTGGAGTTTGAATCAGGCTAATGATCAGGGCAACGCCTATACTTTAATCCGTGAGTAAAGCCGGGCAGAACACTGAAGAGCAGGCCTCTGGTCTCGTACTAGTCGACAAAGAACAGGGAATGACCTCCCATGACGTGGTGGGTCGCATCCGCCGACTGGCAGGGACCCGCAAGGTGGGCCATGCCGGGACTCTGGACCCCATGGCCACCGGTGTGCTGGTGATCGGTGTGAACAAAGCGACCCGTCTGCTCACCTATATCGTCGGACACGACAAAACTTATACCGCCACCATTCGTCTGGGCCAGAGCACCGTCACCGATGACGCCGAAGGCGATCTTGTCTCAGAGCGTATTGCAGCTGCCGTCACCGATGAGGAGATCGAGGCAGAAGTTGCAAAACTTCGCGGCGAGATCCAACAGGTGCCCAGCCAGGTCTCGGCCATCAAGGTCGACGGTAAGCGGTCGTATGCACGGGTTAGGGCCGGTGAACAGGTTGAACTGAAGTCCCGGCCGGTGACCATCAAACGTTTTGAGATCCATGAGATTCGTCGCGAAAATGGTGGCAAGATCCTTGATGTGGACGTCACCGTTTCCTGTACTTCTGGCACCTACATCCGTGCGCTGGCCCGCGACTTAGGTGAAGCGCTCAACGTAGGCGGGCACTTGACCGCGTTGCGGCGCACCGAGGTCGGCCCGTACAAGATCGAGTTGACTAAGACTCTGGAAAAACTGGCGCAGGAGTTTGAGATTCTGCCGCTCGAAAAGGCCGCAGCGGCGATTTTCCCCAGCCGTACGGTCAGCGTTAACGAGGCTGTTGAGCTGTCGTTTGGACGTGCCATCAGCGCATCCTCGCTAACCATGGATGTCCCAGCGGGCCAGCCAGTAGCCGCCTTCGCACCCAATGGCGTGCTGGTGGCCCTGCTTGAAGACAAAGGCGACAAGGCCCGGACAACCCTAGTTTTCACGGCCAAATAATCACCGCGATCTGCTCGTAATCCAGAGAGGATTGTCCCTTTTGTTTGTTATGAACGGCTTTTTTGTCGCTGGCGCGATCATCTGTGCGGTAGCGCTGCTCATTGCGGTCATCGCCACGATAATCCGCAAATATCCAGATGACTGGGCGCTGGTTGGGACAATCGCCACCGAGGTGTATCTGGTTGTTTACGGCATTGCCGCAGCAATCCGCCAACTCGGGGGAGAAACCGTGGTGGGGGACCCGGTGGAATTCTGGGGATATTTCATCACGGCGTTGATCATGCCCCCGGTTGCTTTCTTCTGGGCAGTGAGTGAAAAAAGTCGCTGGTCCAACGCCGTGTTATCAGCCTCGGCATTGGTCACTTTCGTAATGTTGTTCCGCATGGAACAGATCTGGCAATAGGAGCCTTCACATGAGTCAGAAGCCACGCAATTCGCGTATCCTGCAGGCAGCCGAAGCGAAGAAAGCCGGTGATGCGCCAAAACCCAGCCGCGCCACGGGCCTGGGACGGGTCATCATCGCGGTGTACGGCATCCTTGCCCTGGCCGCGACGGTCCGTGGGGTCTACCAGATCACGAGCAAGTTCGACGAAGCACCGGTTGCCTACAGCCTGTCGCTGATCTCAGGCCTGATCTATGCGGTTGCCACCTTCTCGCTGTCCTCGTCCAAACCCCGCGCCTGGCTGGTGTCGCTGTGGGCGGTCAGCATCGAGCTGGTTGGTGTGCTGGTTGTCGGGATTTTGTCCCTGACCCACCCGGAGATTTTCGCCCACCCGTCGGTGTGGAGCGGTTTCGGCGAGGGCTACGGATATATTCCGCTGGTGCTTCCGCTGGTGGGATTGTGGTGGCTGTACCGTAATCGTAGTGAGCGTCACGGCTAAACCCATGTAAGAATTACTTTGGCGGGTATTTTGATCTGCTGAAGAAAGTACCCCTAAAGGAGCAAAGTGCACTATTGGAAGGGTCTGGACGCGGTCCCCACAGACGTGGCTCCCACTGTTGTAACCATTGGCAATTTCGACGGGGTCCATTTGGGACACTGTGAAGTTCTGGATGCCGTCGTTTCGCAGGCCAAACAGCGTGCAGCGAAGTCGGTGGTTATCACCTTTGAACCGCACCCGGCTTTGGTGCACCGTCCGGACAGTGCTCCGGAGCTGATTATGGGCCTCGCCGATCGGGTGGACACCCTAGCCAATGTTGGTTTGGACGCCGTGCTGATGATCCACTACACCCTTGATTTTGCTGATCAGAGCGCCGAAGAGTTCGTGAAGTCGATCATCGTGGACAAGCTGCATGCCGTGGCTGTTGTGGTGGGCCATGATGTGCGTTTTGGCCGCAACAACTCTGGCGACTTCCCCTACATGAAGCAGCTAGGGCAGAAGTACGGTTTCGAAGTCATCGGCGTTCAGGACGTCGGAGACAAACGAAGGTTGTCTTCCACCTGGGTGCGCGAAGAATTAGCCGCCGGAAATGTCGAAGCAGCCGCGGCGATTCTTGGACGCGCACACCGTATGCGCGGCGAAGTGGTTCACGGAGCCGCCCGCGGACGTGAACTGGGATTCCCTACGGCCAACCTGTCTGCCGATGCCTCCGGCATCATTCCTGCCGATGGGGTATACGCCGGTTGGTTGGTCGACGAAGCCGATATCCGTTGGCCCGCAGCGATTTCCGTGGGGTCAAACCCGACCTTTGAAGGTATCTCCCGGGTGGTTGAGGCACACGTGATGGACCGGCCGGATGAAGGTGTGGAGGACTTTGACCTTTACGGCCAGCAGGTTGTCATCGAGTTTGTCTCTCACTTGCGTCCAATGGTCGCCTACCGCGGGATCGAAGCGCTGATCGACCAAATGGCCGAAGACGTTCAGCAGGCCCGTGCGGTACTGGCCTTGGAGCAGCACTAGGCCCAATGGCTGAGATTCCTTCCCTGCCGCAACGCGCCTTCACGGTGGACGCTGTGCGGCGAGCCGAGCTGGCCGCCGCGTTTCAAACCGAGGCGGATAGTTACGACAAGATACGCCCTGCCTATCCGGCGGCGGCGCTGGACTTCACCTTGCAGTCGCAACCGCGTACCGCGGTAGATATCGGTTGCGGGTCCGGTATTTTCACCGCTCAGCTGGTGGCCCGCGGGCTGGACGTCAGCGCGGTGGATCCGTCGGCTGACATGCTCCGGGTATTGTCCGAACGCCTGCCTCAGGTGCCAAGCACTTGCGCTGCAGGGGAGGACACCGGTCTGCCGGGGAACGAATTCGATGTGGTCACGTACGCGCAAGCCTGGCATTGGGTGGATCATCCCAAGGCCAGCGCGGAAGCAGCACGGTTGCTACGCAGCGGCGGCTGGTTGACACTGCTGTGGAATCAGCTGGACGTCAGCGTTGGCTGGGTACATCGGCTGGCTCGCATCATGCATGCAGGTGATGTGCACCGCCCAGAGCTGGAACCACCGCTGGGCAAAGAATTCAGCAAACCCGAACACGGGATCTGGCACTGGTCTATGGAACTGGATTTTGCAGAGATCATTGAACTGACCAAGTCCCGCAGCTATTACCGCAGAGCGAGCGAAAGCACTCGATCCAAGGTGGAGGCGAACCTTTCCTGGTATTGGATGGAACATCTGGGTCATGCACCCGAAGCGAAGGTGCAGGTGCCCTATCTCACGCATGCTTGGAGGGCGCGTCGGGGCACCCGTCGATGATATGATTGTTGACGGCTTTCGCTGCAGTCCGCGGTTGCGAATGGCCACCGTGAGTGTTTGACACTTGCATTGAATGAAACGCGGTCCAACTCTAGGAGTTTGTTATGGCATTGGATGCCGCAATCAAGAATGACATCATCAAGGCTTACGCCACCCACGAGGGTGACACCGGTTCGCCTGAGGTTCAGATCGCTGTTATGTCCCGTCGTATTCTGGACCTGACCGAGCACCTGAAGCAGCACAAGCACGATCACCACACCCGCCGCGGCCTGATGGCTCTGGTTGGTCGTCGTCGTCGTATGCTCGGCTACCTCAAGAACACCGACATCGAGCGTTACCGCTCGCTGATCGAGCGTCTGGGCCTGCGCAAGTAGTCTCCGGCTGTTCAGCTAAAACCCCTGATTCCTTACGGAGTCGGGGGTTTTGTGTTTTCAGGGAACGATTGAACTGGCTGTTCGGGGATTCGGTCAGTTGGGTCGGATGCTGTTGACCTTGGTGCGACCGTTTGTGGCCACCTCTGGAGAGGTAGAGCGGGGCGAAGACGCGCGGATAGTTGGCTCTCAACATGCGGCAAACGTTTGTGGCCGTGGCACGCTGCCTGATGAAAAAATCTGCGGAGATCATGATGTTTGCCGCGGCGCTTCGGGTGTGATGGACGGAGTGGAGCCGGCACATATTTCTGAACAAAAAATTTGATCAGAAACGAGTCGCGTGGGTGGGTTCCATGGCACGACAAGACTGACGTAGATTTGATCAGTTTTTTGATCAACGTTTCTTCACGCCCCCACGAAGTATTCTGCCGCGCTCGTCATTGGATGGACTGCCAGACATCTTGTTGTTGGGCGCGGCCAGATTTGACCAGAAATTTCGATCAAATAATGCTCGCGGCACCGAAATCTGAGCATGGATGACTGAATCTCGAAGTGATCCCACCCCAAGCGGACAGGACGAATGTACAACCTGCTCAGGACTCTGAGGAAGGGATGCCGCAAAGGTTGATTAACTTTCCATAGGCGCCGTCTTGACGCCGGGCGAACGTCGCACTCATCGTATTCGGGAGGCGCCACTTAGAAGGTCACCTAAGTCCAATGGCATTGATTGAGTTTATCGAGGCTGATTCAGCCTGATTTTTGCATTCTTCTCACTGGCGCGCAGCGTGCCCCGAAGTTTCCGGCCACAAAAATGGCGAGTTTGACCGAAGTGGTCGCCCTACGTGCAGTGAGGCAGATCCGTGTGATTTCACCAATCCGGTTCACTCGTACTTCTGTCATACGGAAGTTAACTTTCGTTCAAGTCCGAGGTGGCGACTAGGCTTGAACTACGTTCGAGCTTCATTGTGTCAAGAAAGTGAGCAGTCATGACTCAGCCAGTTCTTCATCGCCATCTTTTCGGCCCCGGCCCCAGCAACCCGTATCCTGAAGCGACTTCGGCACTGGGGCTTCCGCTGCTTGGCCATTTGGATCCAGCATTTATCGCGAGAATGGACCGGGTCTGCGACTCCCTGCGCACCCTCTGGGGAACAACGAACGCCCGCACCCTGCCATTGAGTGCGACCGGATCTGCCGGAATGGAGGCAGCCTTCGTCAACACCCTGAACCCGGGCGACGTTGCAGTTATTGCTATCAACGGCCTTTTCGGCGAGCGCATGTGCGAGGTCGCATCTCGTGTTGGAGCCACGGTTGTTCGTGTGGAACATGACTACGGGACACCGATTGACGCGCAGCGTGTGGCAGACGCTCACCCGAATCCAACCGTGATTGCCGCCGTGCATGCCGAGACAAGCACCGGTGTGCTCTCAGACATTGCGGCACTCGGGGCCATCAAAGGTGACGCGCTGTTGATCACCGATGCGGTGACCTCCATTGGCGGTATGCCGGTTTTGGCTGATGAATGGGGCATCGATGTGGGTTATGCCGGCACTCAGAAATGTATCGGTGTTGCACCAGGGCTGGCCCCGTTCACCATTTCAGACCGCGCGTTTGAACGCCGAGTGCAGAAACCTCAATCCTGGTATTTGGACCTTGGCCTGCTTGGCGGATACACCACCGGTGGCACCGGCGGGGGACGCACCTACCACCACACCGCACCGGTTGCCATGGTTGCGTCCTTGGAAGCCGGGCTGGACCGAATTCTGAGTGAAGGATTGGAATCGGTCACCGCACGCCACCAGGCCGCCGGAACCGCCTTGCAGGACGGACTGCAGGAGATGGGGCTGGAGCTTTTTGCAACAGAGGGTTACCGACTGCCCCAACTGACCACCGTCAAGGTGCCAGAGGCCGTCGACTCGGCCAAGGTCCGCGGATACCTGTTGGAGCGGTTCAACATTGAAATTGGCGGCGGCGTAGGACAGTACGCCAATAGTGTGTGGCGTATTGGGCTGATGGGGCCCAACGCGAACCCGACCTCGGTGGCGTTGCTTTTGACCACCTTGAAGGAAGCCATCGACAAGGCCTAAACCTAGGATTCTACGGTCTGCGGAAACTTCACCATGAACTAAAGGGCTGACGCTCGCCATCTAGGCAAACGTCAGCCCTTTATTTTTTGGTGCCGCGCTATCCCTTAGCGGATCAACTGGCGCTCTGATGGGCAAAGTCCAGTCGCACCTTGCCGTCGGTTGTATCCAGCTGGGCCCAGCCTCCGATGGGGAGGGTGAACATGGGACTGGTGTGCCCGAAATCCAGGTTGGCGACCACAGGGATCCCGGCGAGGACCGGATGTTTGGCAACGATAAGTTCCAGCAGGCTGCGGCTGATTTGTGAGGCGAATTGGAATCTTCCGATAGCCAGTCCTCGGATCCTTTCTGCCCCCGGCATGTGCAGGAGTGAAGCGAGGCTGCGCGCGAATTCGTCGATGTTCGTGGCGCTATCGTCCTCAAGAAAGAGAAATGCCCCCGCTAACTCAGGCATGAACTCACCGCCCTGTAGCAGACGCAACGTACCGAGGTTTCCCCCGATCACACGACCCGAGGATTTGCCCGGATTAAGTATCCACGGCCCTTGAGTGGGGTGGACTTCTCGTTGATCTTGATCCATAAACCATAAATCGTCGGTGAACTCATGATGGTGTTCAACGGACCACGAGAGTTCATGGGTCGCCTGGCGAAACCACTGCCCGGTCGGTTCAAAATGATCGCGCATGCCAAAACTTGACCAGTGGGCACCGACATAGGTGATCAGTCCGGCTTTCGAATAGATCGCGTTGGCCAGGACGGTGATGTCCGAGTAGCCGCAGAACACTTTGGGATTGGCAGCGATCAGTTCCCAATTCAGATAGGGCAACAGCTCGTTGGCATTAAATCCGCCGATAACACTCATGATCCCGTTGACTTCCGGATCTGCGAATGCTGCGTGGAGGTCCTCTAGCCGCGAGTCGATCGAGGAGCTGTCAACCTCGTCGCGCTCATCAACGTGATCGCCAAACTGTACACGCAGCCCCAACGCGTCGAAACGTTCGTTGATCCACCGGGTGTTGTCATGCTCCATCACAAAGGATCGTGAACAGGAAGGGGCGATAACTCGCAGGGTGTCTCCCGGGGCCAAGCGCCGGGGGACAAACGAAGTGGGTGAAGTTCCGGGCATGATCTCATCCTAAGGGAGCCCGAAGCGGATACTGGGCGTCACGTAGTCAGCGAGATTAAAAATCTTTCAAATTTTCTGAGCTTTGGATGACGTGGGCTCGCAAATGATTGCAACGTCGCCGAGGCCTAAACAACGAATATGGCGGCGAGAATCCACCGGGAGATGTCACAAACGTCATGTACCGCGCCTGATGTTGCCTGCACACCGGACCGTGCGTCCGCGGCCGCCACTGGTGCACATCGGGCGTCATTTGGCGGAACCAAAAGCCATAGTTTCGTTGTATTTCCCGCAATGACACGACCCTAGTCGAGGCTTGGCGCCCCTGTTTGGATGGTTCTCACGACCTCATCACGGAACCCACCGCCAAGGAGCAGAACAATGACCCCGCCGCATCACCACGTACCTCATCGGAAAAGCACACAACGTTTTGTTGGTGCCACCTTGTTGCTGACAGCCTCTGCATTGCTGGCATCATGCGCAGCCAGTGGCCAAGCCTCGGAACCCGACGCCGATGGCACATTGAATGTGCGTTATGAGGGGGCGGCTAATTCGGTGACCTTGCCGGAGCTGGCCGAAGATCTGGGATACCTGGACGGTATTGCCCTGGAATGGGTTGGCAACAACACCAGTGGACCCTCCCAAATTCAAAACACTGCGACCAACTCGACGGATATCGCCAGCGCGTTTACTGGGGCTGTCGTCAAACTGCAGGAAGCCGGCGCCGGGATCACAGGAGTGGTTTCTTCCTATGGTTCCAACGCCGAAAGCAATATTGGTTTCTACGCGCTTGAAGGCAGCGACATCAAGGAACCGCGCGACTTCATTGGGAAAACCGTCGCGGTGAATACCCTCGGTGCCCACGCTGAGGCGCTGATCGGCACCTACCTGCGTGAAGCAGGACTGACCGAGGACGAAATCAGCCAGGTGCAGCTGGTGGTCCTGCCACCGAGCGACACCGAGCAGGCGATCCGCACCGGGCAAGTCGATGCAGGCCAACTCAGCAGCCTCTTCCAAGCGGTGGCCGAGGCAAACGGCGGACTGACGAAGATCTTCAACGATGTCGAATACTTCGGAGAATTCGACGCGGGCCAGTATGTGTTGCGTGACGACTTCATTGACGAATATCCCGAGCAGACCAGGACCCTGGTGACCGGAATAGGCAAGGCTGCGGACTGGGCCAGCTCACATACCAGGGAAGAAGTTATCGAACGGCTCAGCAGCATCATCGAGGGCCGGGACCGTGGCGAGAATACCGACGCCCTGAAGTACTACAAAAGCTACGCGGTTGGAGAGCACGGGTTGATCGAAGACTCGGACTTCACCCAATGGCAGGCGTGGTTTAACGACACCGGTGTACATAGCGGAGACATCAACCCCAGCGACTACTACACCAACGAATTCAACGATCTCGCGACCGAAGGGAAATAACGTTTATGTCTACCATCGAAATTATCGACGTTGGCAAGGTTTTCACCCGTCGCAATGGCGCCCAAGCCCAGCGGGTGACGGCACTTGAACACCTTGATCTCAAGGTGGAGCATGGTGAGTTCGTGACCTTGGTGGGGCCAAGCGGTTGCGGCAAGAGCACCTTGCTGGACATTCTGGCCGGGCTGAGCACACCAGATCTGGGACAGGTGCTGGTCGACGGAGAACGGATTGAAGGACCCGGGCTGCAGCGCTCGGTGGTATTCCAACAATATGCGCTGTTCCCGTGGCGTACCGCGGCGGCCAACGTCGAGGTAGGTTTGGAAAGCCAAGCCCGTGGGCGGGGCGGCGCCTCGCGGGCCGAACGCCGGGCCAGGGCGGTCGAATACTTGGGCCTTGTGGGATTGCAGGGTTTTGAGGATCGATATCCCAGCGAATTATCCGGTGGGATGCGCCAGCGTGTAGCGATTGCCAGGGCGCTGGCCCATGAACCGCAGGTGCTGCTGATGGACGAACCATTTGCGGCGCTCGATGCCCAAACCCGTGAACAGCTTCAAGACCTGCTTCTTCAAATTTGGGCTCGGACCGGGACGACCATCATTTTTATTACCCACGGAATTGAAGAGGCCGTGTACCTCGGGCAACGCGTAGCGGTGATGTCTGGTCGCCCTGGAACCATCAAAGAAATCATCGATATTGATCTTCCGGAGCGTTCGGTGGTTGATGACATCCGTTCCACCGCTCGATTTGGCGAGTACCGCCACCGGATTTGGCAGCTGCTACATGCACCGCACAGTCCCCTTGCCGCAGGGGCGACGAGTGAAGCGCCGGTGCCGGCAGGAGCAGCGGCATGAGCGGCGACCTGAAGGTGACCCAGGGCAGCAGCACGTCGGTCTCAACGGCCGAACCTCTGCCGGTGCGACTTGTTCCGCAGGGAATCAACCCCCTGGGGCCGGCTGGTGCATGGCTGGGAAAGTCGTTGTATCGCTCCGGCGCGATCGTGTTGTTTCTGGCGCTGTGGGAGTTGCTTCCGCTATTTGTGCTGGCCCCCTCGGCCAAAGTGTTTCTCCCTCCACTGCATGAGGTGCTTCAAGCGTTGTGGCAGCTGGCGATCAGCGGCGATTTATGGACCCACATCGTGGCCAGCCTCTCTCGATCCGCTGCCGGATTCACCTTGGCCATTGCCATTGGTATCCCGGCAGGGTTGATTATTGCCTGGTATCCGAAGATCCGACAGTTCCTGAACCCCTTGCTGGAAGTATTCCGCAACACTGCGGCGCTAGCGCTGCTCCCGGTTTTCACGTTGATTCTGGGTATTGGGGAGACCTCGAAGATTGCAATCGTTGTTTATGCGGCGTTCTTCCCGGTCCTGCTGAACACGATCTTGGGTGCACGCAACGTGGATCCGCTGCTGATCCGGGCCGCACGAACCCTGGGCCTGACCAACGTGGAGATTTTTTCCAAGGTCATCCTCCCCTCAGCGGTTCCCACCATTTTCACTGGCATCAGGATGGCCGGAACCGCATCGGTGCTGGTTCTGATTGCCGCGGAAATGATCGGGGCCAAGGCCGGGTTGGGTTACCTCATCACCAACTCCCAGGCCAGTTTCCTGATCCCGCAGATGTACGCAGCCATCTTGACTGTTTCCGTACTCGGATATGTGGTGAACGCACTGCTCGTGGCATTGGAACGCCACTTCTCACGCTGGGACCAAAACTAACCACTCTTTAACACTCCCTAGACACCGAAGGAAAATGACATGTCTCGTTCACTAATTCTCAATGCGTTCCTGATGTCTACCGGACACCACGAGTCTTCGTGGCGGCTTCCGGAAAGTGATATTCACGCAGGAACCGACGTACGCCACTACCAGCACCTGGCCCAACTGGCTGAACAGGCCAAGTTCGATGCGGTGTTTTTCGCCGACAGCCCCGTGGTGCAGGCACCGGCAGCCCAACGGCCCATCGGAGCCCTCGACCCGGTCCTGCTGCTCACCGCCATCGCAACGGTTACCGAAAAGATCGGGTTGATCGCTACAGCTTCCACCAGCTACAACGAACCGTTCAACCTTGCTCGAAATTTCGCCACCCTTGATACCATCAGCAACGGCCGTGCCGGCTGGAACGTGGTCACCACCGCGGGAGATGCGGCGGCCAGGAATTTTTCCGCCGCGGGCCAGGCCGACAGCTCCGGACGGTATGCCCGGGCCGATGAATTTTTGCAGGCAGCGGTCAGGCTCTGGGACTCATGGGAGGATGATGCGGTACTAGGGGATAAAACCAACGGCATCTGGGCTGACCCCGCCAAGGTTCACCCCGCGGGGTTCAAGGGTGAACATCTGCAGGTGGAAGGACCATTGAATGTTCCCCGCTCGCCGCAGGGCCGTCCGGTGATCATCCAAGCAGGGGCCTCCGAAGCAGGCAAGGATTTCGCGGCTCGCTGGGCTGAAGCGATTTTCGCCGTTCACCAGTCGCTTCCGTTGGCTCAGGCGTTTTATGCGGAGACCAAGGCCCGGGTAGCCAGCTTGGGGCGAAACCCCGAGGCGGTAAAAATCCTGCCAGGCATCGTTCCGATCATCGGGTCTACCGAATCGGAAGCACTGGCGCTCGCCGACGAGCTGGATGAGCTCATTCTGCCTGAATATTCATTGGCGAACCTGTCCCATGTGTTGCACGCTGATCCAGCTGATTTGCATCTTGACCGCAAACTTCCGGCAGGGCTTGAACAACTTGCCACCTCGGAAAAGAGCACGTCTCGAAGGGATGTTGTGCTTAACCTTGGGTACGGCAGGGACCTAACGGTCCGCGAGATCATCCGGGAGCTCGGTTCCGGGCGGGGACACCACACCTTGGTCGGAACTCCAGAGCAGATTGCTGACCATCTTGAAGAATCCTTTACACAAGGCGCCGCTGACGGTTTCAACGTCATGGCACCGGTACTTCCCTCCGGCCTGGAATCCTTCATCTCTCACGTGACGCCACTGTTGCGCCAGCGCGGTCTGTTCCGTGAAGAATACGAGAGCGACACCCTCCGTGGACACTACGGCTTGGAACGACCAACGAGTATTTTCGCGGACGCAGAAGAACAACGATTGGCTTCCTAGCCAGTTGCTCTCCGGCGAGCCGTATCGGATAGTGGCCCGGCGCCCCGTGCAGGTCACCGGGCACCTGCCCTCCACGTTCCCGGAAGCGCGTCGTGAACAATCGATGAATCGTTGCCCGTTTGCACTTATCAACTGACAAATTATTCGGTAGTCTCGGCAATATCATCTTCATCGCATCGAGAAAGTTGGTACTTCTGTGAAAGCGTTATTCGATTTCGACTTCAGGAAATTTGTCACCCCGTCGATCATCAAGATCGTGTACATCTTGATCATGGTTTTGCTAGCTGTCAGCTACCTTGCGATTGTTATCGGGAGTTTCCGCGCCAACGTAGGGCTCGGATTTTTGGTACTGATCGTCCTGGGGCCGCTCTTCTGCCTGATCTATCTGGTTCTTGCCCGTGCCGGGCTGGAATCGTTGATCGCTCAGATTCGAACCGCAGAGAACACCGCTGAACTGGTCAGGCTGGCTGGCGGGACACCACCAAGCGATCAAGGATCGTTCCAGATCAACCCGGTCACGCCTGCGGGTCCGACAAACCCGGCGCAACAACCCCAGCCATCAACCGATCCAAATGCAGGAAACGGGAGACCTGGTCCGGAGAATCCATACAAGCAGTAATGAATCAACACACTGAACCACCCCGGATCCCAGCCGATCCGGGGTGGTTCTTTGACCCGGTGGGATTATGGCCATTGTGTCGGTGTCGCATTTTAGGATCTGTCGCATGAGCGAAAAAACAGCAACCGTGGGCCACCTGGACCTGGATAATTTGCGGGAGTGGTATTCCGCCGAGGAATTGAACCTATTGCTTCAGGATCCAGAACCGGTCGAAGAACTTTTCTGGAACACAACATCCACGCGATCGTGGGAAGAACTCGAGTCGATCCCTCAGATTGCCGATATCTTGCTGCTGGTTACAGAGCCGGGGCATACCTTTCAACTGGAGGGTGAGGAGCCAATCACCCGGTATGCGCAGGGTGCGCGGCTGGAGGATGGCAACTTCATGCTGGAGCTGGCCGTCCTGGACGGGCGGGCCTACAACATGCGGATCGCCTACGGCCCCAACGCTGAGCAAACTTCCAGCGGCCCGGATGACGATGTGGAAGCACACGGTCCACAGTCTCTGACGCTGGCGCAGGTCTACGAGGTGCTTGCCCGGTGGGCTACCGGTCAGGGGCTGCCGGCCGGTTACGGCGGGAGCATTCACGTTTATGGTTAAACCTGTCATGGTTAAACCTTGAAGCGCAGTTCTTGGCACAAGTAGTTGAGCGTTGCTTGCCTCATGAACTTCAGGGTTACAGTTACAGCGTGGTTTCGCCAGTTCACCGTGATGGTTCCGCGAAGGGCCTTGCATGTCGTGGAATGAAACATCCAGCTCAAGGGCCTGTGGGTGATCGATTGCAGCCGCCAGAGATGGCTACCGCTGCAACCCGCTTTGCTTCAGCTGCTCACCTAGCTTAGCCGGCAGCCGCATCCCGTGAGGGATCAGAAAATCGCAACAGATGCGACCCGATCACGGCGGGTAGGGTAGCGGCGGTCAACTTTGCAGCGGGGGCCGCCCACCATAGTGGCGCGCAAGTTCAGCCAGCCCCTGATCGATGGTGACCTGTGGTTTCCAGTCGAGGATCCGTTGAGTTTCACGCTGGTCAAACCAGTGAGCGGTGGACAGCTGCTCGGCAAGGAAACGGGTCATCGGCGGTTCGTCGTGGACCAGGTTGCGTGAACCGGCGGCAAGCCAGATTCGTTCAATCACCGATCCGGCGCCCCTAGCCAGCCAGCCGGGCACACTGAACTTCGGGGCGGGGGCTGCTCCGGCGGCGCAGATACCGGCGATCAGTTCCCCGACCGGCCGCGGTTCACCATTGGTGACCACCAAGGCCCGGCCCTGAGTCTGTTCAATACGCTCCAGCGTGCGCACAATCGCGGCGGCGGCATTATCGATGTAGGTGGTGTCGATCAGGGCGGCGCCCTGATCCAGCAACGGCAACCGGCCACTGGCGGCACGCTGGATGACCCGTTCAACCAACTGGGTATCTCCGGGACCCCACACCACGTGGGGGCGGATCGCAGCGACGCGGAAGCGCGAACTATTGCGTGCCAGCGCATCGAGCTCGGCCGCGGCTTTGGACCGGGCGTAAAAACCGCGAGCCTTGCCCGGATCCGCGGTGCCCGCCGGGGCCCCGGCCAGCGGCTGCCCAAAATGCGCGACCGAAGGCGAAGATACAAACACCACGTCTGCTGCCCCGGCGGCCTGGGCGGCATCCAGCAGGAGTTGTGTTCCCCGGATGTTGGTTGAGACGAAGTCTTCCCAGGCCCCGGTGAATGACACCTTGGCCGCCAGATGGATCACCGCATCCATGGAGTCAACGGCCCGGGCGACATCCGCCGGGGAATCAATCGAGCCCAGCACCTCGTCGGTGGCGCCGGATGAGGCCCGACGCTGGAAGGTGCGGACCTGGTGGCCCTTGGCGCGCAGCAGCTGGGCGACGGCACCGCCGAGCATGCCGCTGGCACCGGTCACCAGAATGCGTTGCGGCGGCAGCGGCGAAATTGCGGAACTCATGGTGTGCGGATCTTTCCCCCGGCGAGGGTGTCGGTGGCCCATCGGGCCAAATGCGCTCGGTCGATTTTTGAATTGTGGCGGATATCGGTGGGCAGTTCGGGAACCACCAGGACGGCCGACACCTCGATGCCGGCGGCGGCAACTGCCCGGCGCACCTGATGCGAAAGCTCAGCCGATGCTGGGCCGGGTTTGGCGGACCTTGGTACGGTTTCCATCACGATCACCGGGCTCTGCGTCCCGGCAGGTCCCACCGGAACCAGCGCGGTGCGCCCGACCCCGGGGACCGCTTGGGCCAGATGCTCGGCATGTACCGGGGTGATCGGCCCCTGGGCGGTGCGCAGCACATGGGCCAGGCGTCCTTCAACCCAAAGCCGGCCCTGGGTATCGAGATGCCCTACATCCCCGGTGCGGTGCCAGCCCGGGATCGAGGTACTGAGGCTCTCGGTGATCCACAAGCGGTCGTACCGGTCCTTGACGTGCGGTGCGCGGACCAGGATTTCACCGGTGAGTCCAGCGTCGGAGGTCAGTTCGTCAGACGGTTCGCCGTCGGCATCCAGCACGGCGATGGCCACGCTGGCGCCGGCTACCGGGGTGCCGACACAGACCCCGTTCCCGTTGCCGGCCGCCTTGATCCCGGCCAGGTCGATGTCCGTGACCGGCAGGGCTTCGGTCATTCCATACGGGGTGTGCAGCGCCGCGTGGGGGGTCAGCTGCTGCAGCTGTTCCAGCAGCGGCTCCGGGATGGGAGCCCCGGCAGAGAGCAGCAGCGACACATTGCCCAGGGCCTGATGCTGCGCCTCGGTCAGTTCCTGGCGGGTTGCCAAGACGTTGCTCAACGCTGCCGGGGAGGCGAAAACCACGGTGGCGTCCACCGCCGCGGCTGCCTCGGCGAGCGCCGCGGCGGTCAGGGTCTTGGGGGAGGTGACGTCCATATCCGGGGTCACCGAGGTGGCGCCCAGGGCAGGTCCGAGCAAGGCGAATGGGGCGAATCCGGCCACCAGTGCCGAGCCGGCCTTCAGCTGGTAGGTCGTGGCCAGGGTATCGCGCATGGCCGCGAGCTGCCGGTGGGTGTACACGACGCCCTTGGCCGGTCCGGTGGAGCCCGAGGTGAAGAGCACCGCCGCGTCGGCGTCAGCGTCGGCAGGATCGAAATCGGCGGCCGCGGGATGGTGCGCCGCGCCCTGGGAGATGAGTTCGGGTACCGAGTGCGTCACGCCCAACAGCTTGGACAGGGCGGGGTGCAGCGGTTCCACCGCGATCCGTGTTCCGGGCCAGCCCAGCGACTTGGCACCGATCAGCGCACGCTGGATGCCGATCAGGAATTGCGGGCCGGAACCCTTGATCGCCCGGCCGAGTCCCTTGGTGCCCAGCCCGGCGTCGGCCACCACGATGACCGCGCCCAGGCGCAGGCATGCGTAGATCAAGGTAGTCAGTTCAATCCCCGGCGGGACCAACAGATTAACTCGTGATCCCGCGCTGACTCCGAGGTTTTTCAGGCCGTGGGCCAGGTAGTTGACCCGGTCACCGAGCTGCGCCCAGGATAGTGAGCGCGGCGGATTAACATCCACCACGGCCCGGCTGTGATCCTCGGTGCGGGCGTCGAGTTCGGCGAGCATCGGGCGGTAGTTTTGGATGCTGTCGGCTCGCTGGGAACCGGCACCGGCCTGCCGCGTTGTGTCCAGCCAGTCGAAGATCGGGGTGGCGATGTCGCGGTCTTCGGCCAGCAGGTGCCCGGCACCCTCAAAACGGTGGACCTGGGCCTGCGGCAGGCGGCCCATCAAATCGCGCAGGTAGCGGTCGGAGAACACGGGGTCTTTGGGACCCCAGAGCAGCAACGCCGGTACGGTCAGTTCGCTGACCGCGGCGGAAATCGAATTCAGCGCCGGGCGGCTTGGATGGTCATCGGCAAAGGGGATGTCGGCCACGAAGTTGCCGACCCCGGCGCGCTGCGCGGTGCTGGTGTAAGGCGCCATGTAGGTTTTGCGAACCTCGGGAGTGAGCGCCGGGTTCGCCAGGGAATGCGTGACACGCAAGAACGTATCGGTGGTGGTGGTTCCCCAGCCGTGCACCGCCGGGTGGGAGGCTAGTTGCAGGGCCGGGGGCAAGGTGAAGCCGGCCGGATGCACCGCGGTGTTGGTCAGCACCACCTGGGCTAGCTGCTCCGGGTGGGCAACCGCCCACCCGAGGGAGATCAGGCCTCCCCAATCGTGCCCTACCGTGGTCACCGGGCCGGCGAGGTTCAGGGTATTGGTCAGGTCGCTGAGGTCATTAACCCTGTCGGCCAAGCGGCGGAAGAGCCCGGTGCGTTCGGAGAATCCCATATCCAACTGGTCTACCGCAATGATTCGCCAGGGCAACGCATGTTCTGAGACGTGGGCGAACAGGGAACGCCACAAATAGGACCAGGTGGGATTGCCGTGCACACACAGCAAGGTCCCGCGCGGGGTAATTCCCCGGTCTTCGAGCTCGGCGAGATTATCCAGCAGGTGCCAGCGGTGGCTGGTACCGGGGGTGTCGATATAGGACGTGGAGGGGACCTTGAGGTATCGCGAGTATTCGGCACGGACTCCGGGGAAAACCTCGTTCACCAGGCGATCTCCAACATTGCGGTGTTCAGGCCGGAACCCACGCCCATGCACAGCACGCGGTCCCCGGATTTCAGGCTTCCAGCTTCTTGGGAGAGGGTCATCGGCAGGGATGCAGGGCCAACATTTCCCCATTTGGAGAACGTGATCGGCACCCGGTCGCGGGTCAACCCCACGGCCTTGATGATGGCGTTGGTGTAGGACTTGGAAACCTGGTGGGTGACGTAGCGATCCATTGACTTCCAGTTCCACCCGGAATCATGGGCCTCGTTCCAAGCATCGACCACAAGCTCCAGGCCGTTGTCCAGCAGTCCCTTGGTGTCCGTGTACATTCCCGTTGGACCACCCACGCACAACTCGTGGTGTTGGGTTCCGGCACGGGAGACACCGCCGAGTACTCGGTGGGCCCCGGGATGTTCGTCGGCCGGACCGATGACAGCGGCAGCCGCACCGGAGCCGAGTGTCAGGGTCGCGAATTCGCGCATGTAGTCTTCACGGGTGGAGGACTCTGCATTCAACCGTCTGAACGTGGTTTCTTGGGTGGGTTTCGCATCCTCGCCGGCCACGATCAGAGCGTACTTAATCTGCCCGGAGTCAATCATGTTGGCGGCCAAGCTCATCCCGTTGACAAATCCGAGGCAGGCATTGGCTACGTCGAAATTCATGGCGTAGGAGGACAACCCCAGCCCGTTATGGATTTTGGAAGCCACCGATGGCTCCAGATTGCGACGGGTCACGGAGGTATTGATGAGCAAACCGATTTGTCCGGGTTCAATTCCGGCCTGGGCCAGGGCTTTTTTGCCCGCTTCAATTGCGGCGTCGTCGAAGCCGACACCTTCCGGCCACCACCGACGTTCCTTCACACCCGACACACGTTCGAGCAGTTTGCGCGACAGTTTAAGTCGCTTCAGGCTCGGTGCCAGACGTTCGTCGAATTCTGCCGAGCTAACCACCTCCGGCGCCTCTACGCTGTTGACCGCTAAGAGGGCAACATTGTGATGTCTAAAGGTGGCGTTTCCGTTCAAGTTGGTGCCTTCGTCTCTGTGCAGACACTCCACGTTCGGAGTGACGGAATGTGGTCGGTGGGCTCGTCACCAAATGACAACGAAAATACCCTAATACTACGTTAGGCCTATTTCCTTTGAACTTAGTGAGCCATGCGGGTTTTTCAGCCCGTAGCGGTATGAGTTTGTTGCGCTTTAGCCGAAAATCAATGATGTGCGGGTTGTCAGACGGGCGCAAAAAGGCGGCCATCACCTTGAAGGAAGGGATGGCCGCCACTGCGGTCTCAGGCCGTGACCAGAAAATGGACTAGGCCTAGCCGATTTGAGTTCTTTATCCGTGACGTCCGCGGCGCCGTGTCATGACAGCAGCCAAGCCGGCAAGAACCAAAACGAGTCCAAGTCCTGCCGTGATCCACAGGCCGGTGTTGGCGCCGGTCTGCGCCAACTCATCCGACTCTGAGGGCTCCGTGCTGGATGTCTCTTCCGAGGAAGATGGCGCATCAGTGGTAGATGCACTCGGCGCCGAAGATTCATCCTCCGGGGTGGACTGTGAAGGATCTGGATCCTCGGTTGGCACGTTGTCGGTTGGTGATGGTGCCGTTGGGGTTGGTTCGGTGTCAAGAGCGTACACACCGAACCATGAGGAGACGCTACCTGGCACAACCGCAGCGGCAGGCTGGGCCGCCGAATCTGCATTCGTTGAAGCTACGGCTGGCACCCCGTAGAGGTAGAAAAGCCCGGACGTCACCGCGGCAACACGTTCATCCGTAATCACCAGTTCCTCACCGTCGACGATGTACGTGAGGTTGCTGAGAACTGCTGGCGTTCCATCTTCGTTCGAGTAGCGGACCTCGAAGCTGAAATCGTCCCCGACAAGGTCAGGGAAGTTTTCCGGGATGCTGAAACGCCATTGATCTGCGCCGGCTTCAGCCAAGGGAACACCTAGCTGGTCATCAACAACGGTGGAGATCAGGGCAAGGGTGTTCGCACCGGAAACCACTGTGGACAGTTTTTTGTTGTCCTCACCCACGATGGTTACCAAAACCTGGGTATGTTCGCTGATGCTTTGCGCGAATTCTTCATCTGCTTGGATGACCAATTTGCCGTCAACCACGGTGCCTTGCAGGGTTTGCGGCTGTGCATCAGGGCTGGTCCGGTAGGTGACCGTCGTCGGTCCATCCTCCAGTTTGGACTTGGTGGTGAAAACGTACTTGCCCTCTTGCGGTGCCGACGCATCCTTGTCATAGGTCAACTGCTGATCTTCAGGTGCGACCGGGTTGCCGGTGTCCGGATTCTCAGGTTGCGCGGTTGGCTGCGTTGACTCGGTTGGCTGAGTCGGTTCCGTTGGCTGGGTTGGCTCGGTTGGTTCCGTTGGCTGGGTCGGCTCTGTTGGTTCTGTTGGCTGGGTCGGCTCTGTTGGTTCTGTTGGCTGGGTTGGCTCGGTTGGCTCGGTTGGCTCGGTTGGTTCCGTTGGCTGGGTCGGCTCTGTTGGCTCTGTTGGCTCGGTTGGCTCGGTTGGTTCCGTTGGCTCGGTTGGCTGGGTCGGTTCCGTTGGCTCAGCGGTTGGTTCTTCGTCTTCGCCGTCGTAGAGGCCTACATAAACAGTCGCGTGCTCCTTTTCGCCCGGTCCGCGGATCGAGAGGAAGTAGGAACTGCCGGCGCTAAGCTCGGCAAGGACGGAGTCGGAAATGGTCATGACACCGTCGGAAATGCTGATATCAGTCAGCTCGTACTCAATTGTTTCGCCTTCGCCTTCAAAACCACCACCGGTGTCACCCCAGTACGAGACGGTGACTTTGGCGTCGGATACGTCAAACAAGGTGTCGGGCAAGGCGAGGTTCCACTCGGTGCTGCCGGTCTCCAAGAGCGGAACGCCACTGAATTCATCAACCGTCGAAGTAACTAGGCTCGCCGCACCGGATGGAACGTAGACCACACCGGCGAACGTCGTACCTGGAGACATTCCGGGATCTTCGGGATTATCAGGGTAGTAAAAGTACGTTGAAGTTTGCAACGAGACCTGAGAGTCGTCGGTAGGCTCACTGTTCTCAGGACCTTCAAAAATCATTCCGTCTTTGACCGAAACTTCGTAGGTCCAACCGGAGTTGGGGTACCAAGAGCTGCTGGCGCCGAGCCGTTGGCCGTCTTCGACTAGTCCAGGGCGGACATTGTAGTAGGTTTCGCTTTTGGTGCGGTCGGTTAGTTCCTTGTTGACCTGAACTAGTTCCTGCCCCTTAGCTACCGGGACAATGTCGCGGAAGACCTTGATTGGCGGTACTTCAGCAGCGGTTGTAGCCGCAGGGACACTCACACTGGAAGCAGCCATGGCAGGGGCGACAACAGTCGCTGCGCCGGTGAAGCCGCCAAGGGCTAGGGTACCGGCGGTAACAACCGCCAAGGACAAGCGGGTTCGATGGCGTTTGGTCATGTGGGAGTGCTGCATCGGAGTCCAAACCTTCGGTGTACGGAGATGATTTAATCGACCAACCTGCAATTCCATTAGGTTGATCAACGCTCACTAGATCACGAATGCATAACGGACGCAAGCGGGGAAAGTGGCGAATCTTGGAGATTTGTAACTTGAGTAGTCGTTTTATGATTCCTGCCTTTGTTGTTCATAAATAACCGGATTGAGGTTCCGCAAGAGTGTCAAAAGGGAGTCGCAGGATGAAGCTCAACTACAGGTTTTGGGAACCGTTGTCGCAGTGAACCGTTCGCTAAATAAGTGCTCGGTCGGAGCGGATGGTGCTACCGGCGCGGAATCTGGAGATGCAGAAATGTGGGCCGGTGTGTGCTGTGTGGAGCACATGCGCGATTGCCCTGGTCCGCAAAACCAACGGGATGATCGGGTCGGCTACTCCTCTAGTTTTCCGAGGTTTTCGAGTTGGTGAGCTTTGGAATGATGCGCCTTGAGTTGAGCTGCGGGGCCCAGAACTGATGTGTAGGCGATGAACGCAACCATCCCCGCGACCCGGTGGTGTACCGTGTCGCGGGGATGGGGTGCGCGAGGCTGTCAGGACCAGTCGTCCGGTGCCTTCAGGCTCAGTACCGGGCAGGTGGCTTGGAGCAGAATACGTTGGGCGGTGCTGCCCATGAGGAACTTGCCCATGGCGCTGCGTTTGCGCAACCCGATGACGATCAGCTCAGCCTTGCGTGCCTCGGCCACCCGCAGCACCTCGGCGGCCGCATCCCGGCCCTGGGAGAGGCGCTCGATCCAGAAGTCGATACCCTCGTGAGAAAGCCGGGCTTCCAGTTCATTGAACTGCCGGGCATCGATCAGCCGGTCATCGATCGGAGTATCACCCTTGGAGGAATTCACTACAACCAGCGTCGAGCCTGAGCGTTTGGCTTCCAGAATCGCCCGATCCAGTGCCGCCTTGCCGGCCGGAGAGGGGATATATCCCACGACGACACTCATGACTGGTCCTTTCGTTGGCCCTCGTGGTGCTGCGTCGAAGGTGGCACGGAGTGCACGGTGCGTTCGAGATTGTTGTCCGCAACGGTATTCAGGTCCTCGATATCGGCAAGATCATCGTTGCCGCCAACGGGTCCGTTAGCCGTCACAGCTTGGGCGCCATTTGAGCCGCCGCGCAGGCGGCGAGCCAACTTCAGAATCAGTGGGAAGAGCAACACCAGCGCGATGATCACGTAGATCGCTACGGCCAGTGGTTCGCTGAACAGCCCCGAGGCCTCGCCGCTGGAGAGCTGCAGCGTCTGGCGCAGCTGTTTTTCTGCACGCGGCCCAATGATCACACCCAAAATCAGTGGCAGTACCGGCAACCCGAAGCGGCGCATCGCGAATCCCAACGCGCCGATGACCAAAAGCAGGACCAAATCGGTGACCTGCAGGTTGACTGCAAAGGCCCCAAGCGTGGCGAAAAATAGGATCCCCGAATACAGGTAGGGGCGCGGAATTTTCAGAAGCTTGGCCCACATGGGTGCCAGCGGCAGGTTGATCAGCAGCAGCAGCGCATTGCCTATGAACAGGCTGGCGATCATGGTCCACAGCAGGTCCGGCTCGTTGTCGAACAAGAATGGGCCGGGCTGGATACCCTTCTGCACCAGGAATGCCAGCATCACCGCTGCGGTGGCGTTGGTGGGCAACCCCAAAGTCAGCATGGGCGTCAGCGTTCCGGCGGCCGAGGCATTGTTTGCAGCTTCCGGTCCGGCGACACCCTCGATGGCGCCGTGGCCAAATTCCTCCGGGTGCTTGCTCAGCTTTTTCTCGGTGACATAGGACAGGAATGTGGGCACTTCCGCGCCGCCCGCGGGCAGGGCACCGAAGGGGAAACCGTAAGCGGTTCCGCGCAGCCATGGTTTCCAGGAACGTTTCCAGTCCTGTTTGCCCATCCACGGGGTTCCTACCGGGATGGTTTTCACCGGGGTGCGGCGCAGGTGTGCGGCGATCCACAGTGCCTCACCGATGGCGAAAATCGCCACGGCAACCACCACAATATCCAGTCCGTCGGCCAATGGTGCGAAACCAAAAACCAATCGATTCTGGCCAGAGACCGGGTCCATGCCCACCAGCCCGATGGCCAATCCGATTCCAAGCGAGGCAAACCCGCGGATCTTCGAGGTCCCGAGCACCGCGGTGACGGTGATCAGCGCCAGCAGCATGATCGCCATATAGCTTGGGGCGCCCATGTTCACCGCGAAGTCGGCCACCAGTGGGGCAAAGGCCACCAGTAAGGCGGTTCCAATGGTTCCGGCAATAAACGAACCAATGGCGGCGGTGGCCAGTGCCTGGGCGGCACGGCCTGCCTTGGCCATCTTGTGTCCCTCGATGGCGGTAATGACCGTGGCTGATTCGCCGGGGGTGTTGAGCAGGATTGAGGTGGTTGATCCGCCATACATGCCTCCGTAGTAGATGCCGGCGAACATGATCAATGCGGCATCGGTTTCCATGCCGTAGGTGGCAGGCAGCAGCAGGGCGATTGCCATGGCCGGTCCGATACCAGGCAAAACACCCACCGCGGTTCCCAGCAGCACACCTAGGAAGGCGAATAGCAGGTTGACCGGGGTTAGCGCGGAGGCGAATCCCTCCATCAGCAGATTGAGTGTATCCACCTACAGCACCCCCTCTAGGATCCCGGCCGGGAGCTTGATGCCCAGGCCTAGGTAGAAGCCGTAGAACGATCCCACGGCGAGCGCAAGCGAAATGAGGAAGGTCAGCACATAGCGCCGACCGCCCAAAGCAATCACGGAACCGAAAAAGAGAAGAGTCCCGGAGATCACCCAGCCTGCCCAGTTGATCAGCAGGATGTTCAGCACAAACACACCCACCAGCGGCAGCAGGGTTTTCCAGTCAGTGGGCTGGCTCAGGTCAACATCTTCGCCCTCATCGCCTTCGGCAAGATTCCCGCGCAGCACCGTGACGCTCAACGCGATCGAGGTGACTACCAGAATCCCGGCAACCAAGTAGGGGACCGTTTTGGGGCCCACCGGGTCAGCCTGGGAATACGTCACGTGAATCTGCGACGCATCAACAAACACCAAAACGCCAAGGAAAAACAGAAACGCGGCGAACAGCAGCTCGACGCGTTTCTTGGATGGCGTAGCTACCTGGCTCACGCCAGACCCAGGGCTTTCAGGACATCGGCAACACGCTGATCCTGCTCGGTGAGGAAGGCGGAGAACTCTTCGCCGGTGGCAAACGCATCGGTCCAGCCATTGGTTTCAAGCGCCTGCTTCCAGGCCTCGGATTCGTGCATCTTGGTCAGCGCATCAATCCACTTGGTTTTGTCGGCCTCGGAAATCTCTGGCGGGGCAACCACACCTCGCCAGTTCGTGAAGTTCAGGTCGATGCCCGACTCGATGAAGGTCGGAGCGTCAACGTTTTCCAGGCGCTCTTCGCCACTGGTGGCCAGCACCCGGATCTCGCCCTTTTCGATCTGCTGCATGTATTCGCCTGCACCGGAAGCCGCCACATCCACCTTGTTGCCCAGGATGGCCGGGAGCAAGTCGCCTCCACCGTCATAAGACACAAAGTTCACCTTGGTGGGGTCAACACCCACCGTTTGGGCAAGCTGCATGGGAAGCAGATGGTCCGGTCCGCCGGGGGAGGAGCCGCCCCCGACGCTAATGCTCGCCGGATCCTGTTTCCAGGCCTCGATAAGATCATCGATGGTTTTGAACTCCGAATCCTTGGAGACCATGATCGCTCCCGGCTCCTCGATGAGCTTGGCAATCGGGGTGGTATCGGTCAGTTTTGCGTCGGTGTTATTGGTGTAGCTGGCACCGACCACACCCAGGCCCATCAGCATCGACAAGTCGCCGTTGCCAGCTTCATTGACAATACGAGCCAACCCGACGGTACCGCCTGCGCCGGCAAGGTTGAAGACCTCCGGATTGGCGGCGATATCGGTTTCCTCCATCACCTTGGCGGCCACACGCGCGGTGGTGTCATATCCACCACCGGGGGTGTTCGGTACCAAGATCCGAAGGCCTTCGATGGGACCTGATCCACCGGTGGTTTCGCTGGGATCGGTGCTTGAGCTGGTGACGCCGCAGCCGGTGGCAGCGAGTGCTAGACCGGCGGCAACGGCGGCCAAGCGCAGGGATTTGAATGATCGCATGTTGATTCCTCATCGAATCGGTGGGTGAGTGGAATTCCTCCACGTTATGCCTACAAGTGACACGCATCACGTTTGCGTACACAAAGTAGATATTGTTCATTGTGTAACCGGATAGGGGGCTGTGATTTGCCTCATGAACGTGATGGGGTTATCTGGTCACAAAAAATCTACCTCACACCCTTGGGCCGCAATGCCGGTTGGAGCGGTGGGGTACATGTCGAGGGAGTGCAGATGGCAGTCGGTACCTCCGCCTCCGCGCGGCCGAGGTTCAAATTTAGCCTTGCCGCTCAGTACCTGGTCTTGCAGTTGTTGCTCATCTGCGTGGTTTTGGTCGGAGTGGTGGTCCTGACCGTCGGGCAGGCGATTGCGAGCTTCGAGGAATCTGAAGGGCGGCGCAGCCTCTCTGCGGCCGAATCCCTCGCGGCCAACCCGCTTTTACGCACCTTGCTCCCGGATGCGCAGCCACGACAGGGAGCCGCCTTGCCGGCCATGGCCGAGACCGTACGCAGCGTCTCGGGGCTGCGTTTTGTCAGCATCTCCACCAGCGACGCAACGATTGTGACCTCCAGCCATCCAGATGAGATCGGCACAAAATCAGTCCCGCCCGAAAGCACTGTGCTGGCGGGCCGGGCTTGGAGTGGAGATGTGAACCGCGGGGGCAACAGGGTGCTGATTGCCCAAGTGCCGGTTTATGACGTAGAGGGCGTGATGGTGGGTTTCGTGACGGTCGGCCAGAACTATCCGAGTACCGAAGAGATCTTCAGTGAAGTCGCGCCCACCACGGCACTGGTGCTCCTGGTGTCGGTGCTGTTAGGCGGTGTCGGCTCGGTATTGCTCTCTCGCCGGGTGAAAAAACAAACCCTTGGGATGGAACCGGCAGAGATTGCTGGACTTGTCGAATACCGCGAAGCGCTGCTGCACGGAGTGCGCGAAGGAGTGGTGTCTATTGGCTCGGACCGCAGGATCACCCTGGCCAATGACGAGGCGCGCAAGCTGCTTCAGCTGCCCACGCGGTGCGTGGGACGAACCTTGGAGGAGCTTCAGATGCCCGGGGCGGTCAGCCAGGCATTGATGACCGAGCAGCCTGTCCCTGACCGGCAAATGCTGGTGGGTGAACGGGTCATCGTATTCAACCGTATGCTGGTTTCCTCCTCGGGCCGTGACCTCGGGTCGGTGACTACGTTGCGTGACCGCACGGACTTGACGCTTTTGGAACAGGAACTCGGCGATACCAAGGCCACTACGGATATGCTTCGGGCGCAGACCCACGAATTCGCCAATCAGCTGCACACCATCTCCGGGCTCGTGCAGCTTGAAGAATACGGCGAGGTTGTTAACTTTATTGACGGGGTGAGCTTCAGCCGAAGCCGTATCTTTGAAGAGATCGCCGCCCGCATCACTGATCCGACCATCGCTGCCCTGCTGATTGCGAAAACCAGTGTGGCCACCGAGAAGGGAATCATGATGCAGCTGGGGGAGGAATCCGGACTTGAGCGTTGCGATGACGAACTGGCCCGCGACCTGACTACCGTCATTGGCAACCTCGTCGACAACGCCATCGACGCGGTGGCCGACGCATCGGCGCCGAGCATCAAAATATCGCTCACCGCGAGCGATGGGCTGATTACGGTGATCGTTAGGGACAATGGTGT
The DNA here is from genome assembly GCF_044744225.1 of Glutamicibacter sp. NPDC087344. Lineage (NCBI taxonomy): Bacteria > Bacillati > Actinomycetota > Actinomycetes > Micrococcales > Micrococcaceae > Glutamicibacter > Glutamicibacter sp. NPDC087344. The sequence goes on from NZ_JBIUXY010000003.1 coordinate 384,110, forward strand.
GGGTGTCACTGAGGACGAACTCGGGGAGATCTTCACCCAAGGCTATTCCACCAAGGCCAGTTCCAGCGCCGGAGGCAGGGGATTCGGTCTTGCCCTCACTCGTCTGATCTGCCGCAGACGCCTCGGTGATGTGCAGGCAAGCAATGACCACGGTGCATGCTTCACCGCCACACTTAGAAAGTAGGACTTCTCCTTGATCAAGGTACTGGTGATCGACGACGACTTTATGGTCGCCAAAGTTCATTCGGGATTTGTGAACAGCGAGCCCGGGTTCGCTGTGGCGGGTGTGGCCTACACCGCCGCGGAGGCGCTACGCGCGGTCAAAACGCTGAAGCCGGATCTTGTGCTGCTCGATATTCATCTGCCCGATATGAACGGCCTTGACCTGCTCCAACGCCTGCGCGAAGCCACACCGGAACTCGATGTGATTGTCATCAGCGCGGCCCGCGAAATGGAAACTGTGCGCCGGGCTTTACGTGGGGGAATAGTCCACTATCTGATGAAGCCCTTTTCTCGCGAGGACCTGCACGACCGGCTGGAGCACTACCGGAAAACCTATCGTTCGATGCGCGAACCGGACCAGCCACTTGACCAGGAAGAGGTCAATCGGCTCTTTGGGCTGGGTGGACAGGGCCGGAAACCATTACCCAAGGGATGCAGTGTAGAAACCATGGGACTTGTCGAGCGGATCCTGCGAGAATCGGCCAAACCGATTTCAGCAAGCGAAACCGCCGAGCAACTCGGCACCTCGCGGGTGAGCGCTCGCCGGTACCTCGAATACCTCGCCGACGAAGGTATCGCCCAGGTCAGCTTGAAATACGGCGGGGTGGGCAGGCCCGAACGGCGGTACTCAGTGGGCGCTTGAGCCCGGAGAACTGTCGGTGCCGTTGGGTACATTGTTGGTAAAGCGTCGACGCTGTTCAACGACGAGTGATTAGGGGACAGAATGAAATTCACCAATGACCTCCAAGACCGTGCGCGCGGGGTCCTGTTGGGGCTGGCCTCCGGTGACGCGCTTGGTGCCGGATACGAATTCAAGCCCGCCTTTGGGGCCGGAGAGCCGGTGGATATGATCGGCGGCGGCCTGGGGGACTTTGCACCTGGCGAATGGACCGATGACACCTCGATGGCTATTGCCATGGCGCAGGCTTTGCTGGCATCTGGTGGGGCGGCCTCGGAGGCTGCCTGCACGCAGATGGTGCAAAGCTGGGCAGACTGGGCCAAGACTGCGCCGGATGTGGGGGTGCAAACCAGTGCGGTGCTACGTGCGGCTCAAGTGTTGGCCCGACAGGATGGAAGGCAGCTTCCGATTGCACCTGACGCCAGGCAGGCGGCAGAGGCCGCGCATCACCGCACCGGACGTTCCGGTGGCAACGGGAGCCTGATGCGGACCGCCCCGCTCGCCCTGGCGTACTTGCATCGTCCCGTGGAGGAAGTTTATGCGGCGGCAGTGAAACTCAGCGCACTGACCCACTTTGATTCGGAAGCCGGCGAGGCCTGCGGTCTGTGGAGCGTGGCGATCCAACACGCGGTGCTCACCGGGGAGCTGGAGATTCGTGCGGGTTTGGGCCTGCTGGCACCGGCGCGAGCCGAGCTCTGGGAACAGCGCATCATTGCGGCGGAAAACGCCGCACCACGGGATTTCGCCAACAACGGCTGGGTGGTCGAAGCATTCCAGGGTGCTTGGAGTGCCATTAGCGCCGCCACGGTACAGGGATTGGATCCGGAACCATCGAGCCAGCAGGTTTTGGTTCGGTCGTTGGAAGGCGCCGTGCGCGGCGGGGTGGATACCGACACCGTGGCCGCGATTGCCGGCTCGTTGATCGGCGCGGCCTGTGGCGCCTCGGCAATTCCCGGGCGCTGGCTTGGGATGCTGCATGGCTGGCCCGGGCTCACCGCCGCAGAGCTGAACGGTATTGCCCTGGAGCTGTCCGCTGAGGGGGCATCGAGCAAGGCCTAGGGCTTCGGGAGCGTACCGGCATTCACCACGTATGCCGGCTATTGCTCAACAGGTGGCCAGTTCTCGCGGGTGGCCTCATAGGAATGCTCTTGGTCCCGGGTCACTACGGTCACGCTTTGAAGGTTCTTGTCCCGTGCGCCAATGCGAAGCATGGTGTTGCTGCCGACGTAGGCTAAGTCGCTGAAAGCATCGGTTTCCCAAGCGTACGGTTCAAGTGTCAGCACCAGGTGCCCGTAGCGCGGCGCCTGGAAAGACTCGATATGGCCGTGCGGGTCACTCGGATACCACTTGAGAAAATCGGCGGGCTCATCGATGTCCATGACGACATCTTCCCAGCCTTCATTGATGTCATCCATCCAATCCTGTTTTTTCTCCTCGGCCCAGGCCGCAAGTTCTTTTTCGGACGACGGGTTGCTTGGCGCGGAATCGGTTGCGCTGGGAACCGCCGGGGTCTGTCGCGAATCGTGTTCAGATGGTGCGGAGGCTTCCGAGGCTTGGACCGTCAGTTCACTAGCTGCTGTCGACTCTGCGTGTGTGCAGGCGGAAACCAGTAGGGTGCCAATGGCAATAAATATCAGGGCTGCGGGTTTGTGATTCATGGACCTTCCTCAGATCAAGTTTTTTGATTTTACTTACACAGCACCGCTTTAAGGTACTTGGGGACGTGCAATGTATCTCGGTCAAGTGAAGTCGTGGTCTTTAACGTGCATAAGTTTTGGTGCCGCCCACATGCCCAAAATCGGCAAAAACTGCGCCGTTGGGCAATTCCCGGTAGGCTTAGATGTGGATCGGTGCACCTTGTGCCGAGTCCCGAATGAAAACAACTCCCAGGACTGACTAACCGTTGGTCCCGACCGCCAGTTTCGCGGTCCTCGGTAGTGATCTTCGCAGGAACCGCAGCCGGTTCACGCGCGGGTCTCGATCGAAGACCAGATCTGGGTAGGGCTAAACGGTTCGCTGATCCAATACATGGGAGCGATTGAAAGGAGTACCCCCTTACATGGAGGGTCCAGAAATCCAATTCGCCGAAGCCGTCATCGACAACGGTCGTTTCGGCTCGCGCACCATCCGTTTCGAGACCGGCCGCCTTGCCAAGCAGGCTGCCGGTTCCGCAATGGTCTACATCGATGAAGAGACCGCACTGCTTTCGGCGACCACCGCCGGCAAGCACCCGCGCGAAGGTTTCGACTTCTTCCCGCTGACCGTGGACGTCGAGGAGCGTATGTACGCTGCCGGCCGCATCCCGGGCAGCTTCTTCCGCCGTGAAGGCCGTCCGTCGACCGAGGCCATCCTGGCCTGCCGCCTGATGGACCGCCCGCTGCGTCCGGCCTTCGTCAAGGGCCTGCGCAACGAGGTCCAGGTGGTTGTCACCGTTCTGGCCATCGATCCAGATGAGCTGTACGACGTCGTTGCAATCAACGCGTCCTCGATGTCCACCCAGCTCTCCGGCCTGCCGTTCTCCGGCCCTATCGGTGGCGTTCGTGTTGCCCTGGTTGATGATGGAAACGGTGCCCAGTGGGTTGCCTTCCCGCGTCACTCCCAGCTGAAGAACTCGGTCTTCAACATGGTTGTCGCCGGCCGCATCGCCGGAGACGACGTTGCCATCATGATGGTGGAAGCCGAAGCTACCGACAACGCGTGGGAACTGATCAAGGAACGCGGCGCAGTGGCCCCAACCGAAGAGGTTGTTGCCGAAGGCCTTGAGGCCGCCAAGCCGTTCATCAAGGTACTGTGCGAGGCCCAGGCTGACCTGGCTTCCCGAGCGGCCAAGGAAACCGTTGAGTTCCCTGTCTTCCGCGACTACGAAGAAGATGCCTACGCCGCAGTCGAGGCCGCCGCTTCGACCCGCCTGGCAGAGATCTACACCATCGCCGACAAGCAGGACCGTGACAACGCTTCCAGCGACTACAAGGATGAGATTCTTGCAGAGCTGACCGCTGAAGGCAAGGGCTTCGAGGACCGCGCCGGTGAAATCTCCAAGGCCTTCGGCTCGCTGACCAAGCACATTGTGCGTCAGCGTATCCTGACCGAGCAGGTCCGCATCGACGGCCGCGGCCTGGCTGACATCCGTCAGCTCTCCGCCGAGGTCGAGGTGCTGCCTCGCGTGCACGGTTCGGCGATCTTCGAGCGTGGCGAAACCCAGATCATGGGTGTCACCACCTTGAACATGCTGAAGATGGAGCAGCAGATCGACTCGCTGTCCCCAGTGAAGTCCAAGCGCTACATGCACAACTACAACTTCCCGCCATACTCGACCGGTGAAACCGGCCGTGTGGGTTCGCCGAAGCGCCGCGAAATCGGCCACGGTGCACTGGCCGAGCGCGCACTGGTTCCAGTGCTGCCAAGCCGCGAGGAATTCCCATACGCCATCCGCCAGGTCTCCGAGGCGCTGGGCTCCAACGGCTCGACCTCCATGGGCTCGGTTTGCGCCTCGACCCTGTCGCTGCTGAACGCCGGTGTGCCGCTGCGCGCCGCTGTGGCAGGTATTGCCATGGGTCTGGTTTCGGACACCGTTGACGGCGAAACCCGTTACGCTGCCCTGACCGACATCCTGGGTGCCGAAGACGCCATGGGCGACATGGACTTCAAGGTTGCAGGTACCGCCGAGTTCGTGACCGCAATCCAGCTGGACACCAAGCTCGACGGCATCCCAGCTTCGGTTCTGGCTGCTGCGCTGACCCAGGCTCGCGAAGCCCGTCTGCACATCCTGAACGTGCTCAACCAGGCGATCGACGCCCCGGATGAGCTGAACGTCAACGCTCCACGAATCATCTCCGTGAAGATTCCAGTGGACAAGATCGGTGAAGTTATCGGCCCTAAGGGCAAGATGATCAACCAGATCCAGGAAGACACCGGAGCGGACATCTCGATCGAAGATGACGGCACCGTACTGATCGGCGCAACCAACGGCGAATCCGCCGAGGCTGCCCGTTCGGCCATTAACGCCATCGCCAACCCTCAGGTTCCTGAGGTCGGCGAGCGTTACCTGGGCACCGTCGTGAAGCTGACCACCTTCGGTGCGTTCGTTTCGCTGACCCCGGGCAAGGACGGTCTGCTGCACATCTCCGAGCTGCGCAAGATCAATGACGGCAAGCGCGTTGAGGACGTTGAAGACGTCGTCGGCGTTGGCCAGAAGATCCAGGTTGAAATCACCAAGATCGATGACCGCGGCAAGCTGTCGCTGGCACCGGTTGTTGAGGAAGACGCCGAGGCTGTAGCCGCCGAGTAATCTCGCCGGTCAGTTTTTACGAAGTCCCGTTCCACCTAGCCGGTGGGGCGGGACTTTTCGTGTTCCTGGGCACACAACAGGGCTGAGGCTGCCGAAAAGGTGCCCCACCGAAACGAATCTCGGCGGGGCACTTGGTGGTTCTCTTTGTGGATCGTTAGTCGGTGACAAGCTCCTTGCCGACGCTCGGCGAACTCGATTTGTCTTCGGTGATGCGAGGTGGGATCAGGGCGACGGCCACGGCAGCGATTACACCTACGATGGCGAAGAAAATGAAGTTGAACTCGAAGCTAACCCCGGTCGCGGCGATCCAGCCACCGATGATTGGACCTGAAATTGCTCCGATGCGGGCGAATGACAGGGCCCAGCCCGTTGCGGTTCCGCGCTGTGCGGCTGGATAGTAGTCAGCGATGTATCCGGTCAAAACGAGCGAGGTGGAGATTGAGCCAACACCCGCAAAAGCAACAAGGCACAGATTCACGAACATGGAGTTCGGGAACATCAGCATCAAGATGCCGCCGGCACCGAGCAGGTAGAACACCACCAAGATGACCTTCTGTCCGTACTTGTCGGCAAGGTAACCCAGGATTAAGCCGCCAATTGCGGAAGCCAGCGAGAAGACCAGCAGGAAGGTCAGTGAGGAACCCAGATCGTAACCGGCCTTGCGCATGATCTGCGGCAACCAAGTATTCAGTCCGTAGACCAAAACCATGCCGCAAAACAGCGAGATCCAAAAGAACACGGTTGAGCGCAGGTACTTGCCGGAGAACATCGCACCCATGACTTCACGCCACGGCACCTTCTTAGCCGGGCTGGCTGGAGCCTGCGGCTGGTAGTTACGAACGTTGAGTTTTGAAGCAAGCGACTTGGCTTCGGTAATGCGGCCCTTGGCCACAAGATATTCCAACGACTCGGGCAGCAGCCAAGCGATCACCGGAAGGACGAGTACCGGCAGGGTGCCGACGGCGATGACCCAGCGCCAGCCGAGCACCGGTAAGAGCGCCATCGCAACCAAAGCGGCGGCGACAATCCCCAGAGAGTACCCCGAGTACATGATGCCGTAGTTCAGCGAACGTTTTTTCGGCGCTGAGTATTCAATGGTCAAGGCGGCTGCAACGGGAATCACTCCACCCATACCCAGTCCACCGAGGAATCGGAATAAGCCGAAGATTTCCGGGGTCGGTGCCAAAGCCGCCCCAGCTTGGGTGATGGTAAAAATCACCATGGAAACAAGTAGCATCTTCTTGCGTCCAATGACATCGCTGAGAGTGCCGATGAACAGCGCGCCAATCAGCATGCCAACCAGTGCGTAGGCGCCCAATCCTCCTAGCTCCAGCGGAGTTAATGACCACTGTTTGTATTCGGCCAGGGCTGGCAAGACCGCACCCAGGACGCCCACGTCATAACCTTCGGCCAGAATAGCCAACCAACACGCGAACAGCACCAACCCCGTAGTTCGTTTGGGAATATTCCACGCTTCAACGGTCTTGCTCGTAACCATGTTGCTCCTCAGCCAGATGTTTCGACGGATTCTCTGATTCACATATTATGGCGTTAACGTGACGAGCGTTACAATAGTTCTAGATAAGTATTTTCGAAACTTCGGGAGTGCATGATGAATGGTGCCGGACGGCATGGGCGAATTGAAGACATGGTTGAAAGCTATCTCGCGGGAGCGCTGGCTGGTACCGCTAACGAGCGTGTTATCGAGTGGGTTGATACCGATGCCGCGGGGCATCAGCACAACTCCGCAATCATGAGATTTGTGGAAGCGGCGGAGTCGAAATTGTTTCGCGAACTTGATCTTCCGGAGTACTTTCCCATCGCTCCGCGCGTACGGCAGGAAGTTGACTACAGGGCCAAGCTCTTTTTCGGTCAGCGTGTCACCACGGCGCTACGTATTGATCGGTTGGGGGAGAAGTCCATGAGCTTTTCGTTTGAGGTCTTCGGCCATGAATACGAGGGGCGGCCAATCGTGGAAGCGGCCTCGGGCAAATTCGTCACCGCTCATGTTCCGCTCGGTTCTGACCGGTCCAGGCCGTGGCCCGCATCAATTCTCCGAGTACTGGTTTCCTAGCGACTAGGTACGCTGACAATAGGTCCCAGCGAGGGTTATCTATACTTTGGGACAGTAGCAAAAGATAGGATCATCCGATGGACTATGGAGTGATGCTCGGCAGCGATATCAAGATTCGACACCTGGTACTAGTCGTGGCAATTTTCGAGTACGGTAGCCTAGCCCGGGCCTCAGAAGGGCTATTTATGACCCAGCCTGCTCTTAGCCGCGCGCTTAAAGAGGCCGAAACTGCGGTTGGCGGAGCGCTGTTCGAGCGTACGCGCCAAGGGATGCTTGCTACCCCAGCCGGCAAGGCATATGTCGAACACGCACGTTCCATTCTCGGTGAAGTAGAGACTCTGCGTAGACGTGTACGAGAGCTCAATGACCCGAACAGCTCGTCGGTTTCTGTAGGAGCTTTTGTTACCGGGGCGAACTTACTGGTACCGCGAGCGGTCGCGCACTTAGCTGAAGACCATCCAAATACCATAATTCGAATCAGCGAGGCACCTCCGGAAACGTTGATTCAGGAACTGATAACAGGTGATCTGGATCTTCTAGTCGGACGAATCACTCCGCATCCAAGTACCGCTCAATTGAAACTTGTCTCACTCTATCGGGAACCCTATCGCATCGTTGCGAAACAGGGGCATCCTGCCCTTGAACGACACAACAAAAAACTGCATCGACTGGCAGAGTTTCCTTGGGCTATGCCGATCGCGGGAACGCCACTGTACGATTCATTGATCGACGAGTTTAACGCATCCGGGGTTCCGTTGCCCAAGCGTCGATTGGAATGTGCAACACCCGCACCGCTGCGAACGTTACTGCTTGAATCTGGTTATTTGGCGATTATGCAGGAGTCGATGGTGGAAACTGAACCGCAGCTGCAGATGCATTCATTGAAGATTTCGGGTCTTGCTCAAGATGTCGGTTACATGCTTAGCCCAGATCGTCCACTAACACGTGCTACAGAACTCCTGATCGATTACCTAACCAGCGAGGCAAACCGTATCGGGCAGCAACTGGCTTCGCTATAGTCGGCCCAAGAGCTTGGCCTGCCGACAGGCATCCACGAATCGTGAATCGGTTTTCTATTCCTGTGGATGCCTGGCAGCGAGAAGGCGGGCATCGAATCAGTTCATTCGAATGAAAATTTCGTCGTTCGTGCCACGGCCATGCTTGGCGGACGCCACTGAACTTGCCCCGTGCGTCAGTGCGAGTTGGATAAGCTCTTGCGCAAACGGCGAATTGATGTCATCCAACAAGATCTTCTTGCCAACAAGTGAACTATTAAATTCATTCCCCCATGGCCTCGGAACGTCCGTTTCATGAACCCTGCTTTCAATCTCAGGTCGGGCTACCAATACAGGGCGTCCCGACTCATCTATTCGAATGTCGACGATGACTTTTTGATCTACGCTGCAACCTGGCAAGAGGTGGCAAACTAAAGAAACATCATTGATATTGCGCACCATTCCTATTCGCCAAGGAAGCCGCTCGGAGAAGTAGGGCTCGTTGCTGACCCGAATGAGTGTTTCGGCCAGTAGAATTCCCGAACCATCAACAGGCTTCCACGAAAATTCTCCACAGAGGCAAATTCTGCACGCATCACTAGGTGGGTACTGGATCTCACCGCAGTCGATGCAAGACTGCAACGTGAGATTGCCGCAGAACGCGCCTCGTAAAAGGCCCAAGGCTGTGGAACTCCGCGCCGCAGGTGGCTGAACGGCATTGAATTGTGATGTTTTGGTCATGATTCGCTCCGAGTCAAGATTGCTGCAGCTGTGCAAAGACCACGGTCATAATTGATCATTCCAAATCCAGACACGAGCCCGGTCGCGCATTCCTTTGTCTGTTCTCCGAGCGGTTTATGCAAGATCTGCCTGAGCAGTTCGACGGTGCCAAGATGCCCACCTGCGGCACCGGCTTGCCCCGTCGAGAGCTGCCCGCCGGACGTGTTATGCGGGAATGATCCATTTGTAGTAAACGTATGGTTGCGGACGAATTCTGGCCCTTCGCCCTTGGCACAGAAACCTAGATCTTCAAACTGAATCATTGAAATGACTGGATAGTCATCGTAAGTCTGCACGACGTCGATGTCCGTATGGGAAACCCCTGCCATATCCCACAATTCTTGGGAATCAACTTGCCATCCGCCACGTGTCTGGATTTCGTCTTTGGGAAAGGCATTATGCCGCTCAATCGCGCTTAGGAGGACTGCGTAGTCGATACCCAGCGCCTCCGCAGTGACGGAATGCATGACGAGGTATGCTTCAGCGCCGGAGCAAGGCATCACACAGTCAAATAAACGGAGTGGGTCGGCAATGAGGCGACTGCGGAGATAGTCGTCAATTGTCAGTGGATCCTTCAATAGAGCAATCGGGTTAGATCCGGCATTCAGGCGTTGAGAAACAGCTAACTTTCCGAAGTCCCCGGCCGTTGCGCCGAACTGACGCATGTAATGGTTAGTCAGCATTGCAAAGCTTCCATTGGGACCAGCTCCGGCGTAGGGATAAGCTGCATCTTGTGAGAAACGGCTGAATGAAGTGACCAGATCACGGAACGCGCCGGGCTTGTTGATGTCGGCACCGATGCAAGCCACTATAGTTGCATCTCCTGCTTGGACTGCCCTGGCCGCTCGCCGGAGTCCAACGAGACTGGACGCCCCACCCATCGCGATTCCATCGACCCATCGAGGACTGAGCCCCAAATGTTGTGTCATGGCTGCTGGACCGTCGGGTGCCAAGGTGAATGATGAAAGAGACAAACCATCGATCTGATCCTTAGAGATCCCGGACTCCTCACAAAGCTTGCGCAATGCTTGTCCGATCCACCACTGAACCGGGTGTTCCGAATGACGTGAATAAGGGACGGTAACAGGTACCGCTACGGCGACGCCTTCGTATCCTTGCCGAATCGAGGCTCGCATCACTTGACCTCGGATTCGACGATGAAATGTTTATCTGGAGTGCTTTCGTGCCCTTGCCCGTTGGCCTGAACTCTGCGCTGACCGAGATTCCTCGAAAATGCCAACGCTATCAAAGTGATGCAAGCCAAAATGATGGCATAGATGGAGACGGGGATGGAGCTGTCATATTTCAGCAGCAATGCCGTGGCGATAAGGGGAGCTAGGCCACCGGCTACAACGGCTGCTACTTCGTGGGCTATCGACATGGCGGAGTATCGAATCTTGGCAGAGAATAGTTCATGGAAGAATGCCGGCTGAGCTCCAATCATTGCGGCATGACATAGCCCGTTGGCCATAAAGAAGGCTAGAAGAATCAATGGCGCAGAATCTGACTGAATGAGCGTGAAGAAAGGGAACGCAAGGACAATGAGCATGAGTGCACCGAATGTATAGACCCTACGGCGACCAATCTTGTCGGATAGATGCCCGAAGAAAAGCGTGGTTCCGAATGACATGATCATCGAAAGCATGCAGCCGATAAGTAGAATTCCTTGGTCAACCCCAACATGGACACCGTAAACGATCGAGAAGGACAGGAATAGGTAGGAGCCACCATTTTCGGCGATGCGCAGTCCCATTCCAATGAGGATTTCCTTCGGATGCGTTTTCAGTGCTTCGATCACGGGGACGCTACTGTGTTTCGGTTCATTTGAATCTTTGAAATCAGTGTTGTCAGGCAACCTGAAACGAATGTACATTCCTACGACAAAAATCAGGAGCGAGAGCATGAACGGAATTCGCCAACCCCAACTGAGGAATTGTTCTTCAGGCAGCAGCTGAACCAAGAAGAATGCTCCTGCGGATAGCACGAATCCCAAGGACACCCCGGACTGACTGAACGCCGAGAGCAAGCCCCGTCGTTCGGCCCCAGAGTTTTCGCTGATGAGAAGGACTCCGCCGCCCCATTCGCCACCTGCCGCAATGCCTTGAACAATTCTCAATAGGATCAGAAGGATTGGCGCAACAATACCAACCTGCCCGTATGTGGGTAGCAACCCCATGAGGAATGTCGCTGCGCCCATGATCGATAGTGTCAAAACAAGAGAAGTCTTCCTACTTACTTTGTCGCCAATATGGCCAAAAATGAGTCCTCCCAGCGGTCGAGCCGCGAAACCTACCGCAAAACCGGCGAATGCACCCATCGTTCCTACAAGCGGGTCGACGCCGGCAGGAAAGAAAAGGCGACCTAAAACTAACGAGGCGGCAGTCGCATACAAGAAAAAGTCGTACCATTCTAGAGCGCTGCCAAAGAGCGAGGCTATCACGTATTTCTTGACGTCGCGAGAGCCGTTTTGCTGAGTAACACCTTTGGTGCCCATTTTGTCCTCCTCAATCGTGGATCTAAAGTCATCGCATGGTGCGATCGGGTTATCTCGTGAGTACATATGTTGAGTTGTCTCTGTCCCACGTTGTTGGTGTGATTCCGGTTTCTCTCAAAACAAATTTCTTGATTTTTCCGTTCTCTGTAGTTGGCAGTTGAGCAACGATATCTACGTATCTCGGAATAGCAAAGTAGGAAAGAATAGGCTGGCAATGATTCATGAGGGTGAGTGGGTCTAAAATAAATCCGTCATTAAGTACCAATGACGCCATCACTTCGTCTTCCGCTAGCTCGGACTGCACCGGATATACAGCGACATGTTTGACAGCAGGGTGTCGACAGATGGCTTGTTCGACTTCGAAAGACGAGATGTTCTCGCCACGTCTGCGAATTACGTCTTTGATCCGGTCCTTGAAAACAAAGTATCCTTCGTGGTCACGGATGACTCTGTCGCCAGTATGTAGCCACAAGTTCTTCCACGTTTCGATGGTCTTTTCAGGCATTTGGAAGTAACCGGAAGAGAATGCGTTAGGCTCGTCAGCGCGTAGTAATAATTCACCCGGTGTTCCATCCGGAACAGCAATTCCTCGTTCGTCAACGACTGCTGCTTCAAATCCTGGACGAACCGTGCCCATTGTGCCAGTCTTACGTTCTGGATAGCTGGAACCAATGACAAAATTTGACTCAGTTGAAGCGAAACCATCGAGAAGGTGAGTGTTGAACCTCGATTCAAATTCTCGTGCGGCTTCAGCTGGAACGCCTGGGGCCAAAATGACTCGCACATTGTGCTGCTTGTCGGCTTCGGAAGGGGGCATGGACAGGAGAAACGGCACCATGGCGCCCAATAGGTAGGTGACGGTTGCGTCTGATTCACGAAGTGACGGGAGAAAGCCCGAAACCGAGAAACGGTGCTTGAAAAATGCGCTAGATCCAGTGATGAGTGCTTGGAAGAACGTGCTTAGAGCATTGGTGTGAAAGAGTGGCAGTGATGTGAGCAGGACGTCGCCGGCGGTCAATTCCAGAATATCGGCGTTGTGAAATGCCCACCAGAAATACTGTGCGTGCGAGCAGACTACACCTTTAGAAACTCCAGTGGTCCCGGAAGTGTAGAGAATGACTAGCGGATCGGAATCGTCCGCATCATGCGCTTCGAGTGTGGAGTCTGACAGTTTCCACTCGTGAGTTGAAAGGTTTGATTCGTCTACGAGGTTCGGTGAATTAGGGCCAATGGTGAGGACAGTCTTTAGTGCCAAGCCCGATACGTCGAGGAGCCCCAGTTTTTCTAGATGATGGTCTCCGGCAACGAGCAGTTCTGCTCCACTGTTTTCGAGCATGTGCTGAAGTTGTTCTCCCTTGGCCGCCGTATTTAGTGGAACCGTTACGGCTCCTAACCAGGCTGCTCCGAGGAAAACTTCAAAGAATTCAGGAATGTTGTCGCATATTAGTGCAATTCGATCTCCTGGAGTGACGCCGTATTGTTTTAGGGTCCAGGCACCGCGAGCGGCGATGTTCGTTGCCTGTGTATTGGTGACAGTACAGCCATCGAAGCGATACAAGACTTCATCTGGAATGGATGACGCCTGCTGAGTCAACATGTTCTGAAGAGATCTTGACCCTGACGGGAACTCTCTTTTGAGGCGATCCAATGGTGGGCGATGAGTGGATTTGGACATGACGGGACACTCCATTTCAATGTGAGAGGTGGGTCACAGTGAAGTTATAGGAATGGTGTGTCGAGCGTCAATAAGTCTCCGCACCTTCGCTTAGGGGTGCTCTCGCACTGAATGCGCCACGGGAATTCTTGCGCGGCAAACTTGCTGCGCCGGGGGCAAGCTCTCGAATCGATTGAAATTGACTAAGGTCATTGCTTTATCTAATTGTAGTGATTGTATTTGCGCTAAAAGATATACATAAGAGGGTTTAGTGTCAGTCTTGATTCACGAAAGCCTGAGGGGTGCAAGTGGTTTGGGGTTGCATTTTCGCTCCATTGGAGGAGGAAAGTGTAATGGTCCGACGGTGACTCATTTGAGGAGGTTGCTTGATTGGTCTTTGGCCTCTGATAGATTTACTAGCATCACCTCGTGACGATCGTCACAGGCGTTCGATATTAGTGCGAGGGTCCAAATTCCAATTTCTGCATGGGAGAAAAATGAGCCAAACAAACATACTTCTCGCTTCCCTGGCATCAGGTACTTTCACGGTTCAGGATCTAACCACTCCGCTGTCCAAAGACACGCCGACTTTAGTTCTGCCCGAGCCATTCGCAAACCTCATAGATTTTAATCTAGAAGAAGTGTCCGCGTACGACAGTCCGGGACCGTTTTGGAAGCACCACAATATTCATACTGGTGAGCACATTGGTACGCACCTAGATGCACCCATTCACTGGGTGACGGGACGGGATGGTAAAGATGTCTCGCAGATCGATCCGAAAAGGCTTGTCGGGGCGGGTGTTGTCCTTGATTTTAGAGACAAGGTGGCAAACAATCCAGACTACCTGATCACCATCGACGACCTAGAAGAATGGCAGAGAAATCACGGCTCGTTCCCGTCGAACGCTTGGCTGTTGTTCCGAACAGGTTGGGATCAGTACGGAAGTGATCGTCAAGCATTCCTCAATGCAGATGAGACTGGTTCGCATACGCCTGGGTTCACGGCCGAGTGCGCGAGGCATATTGCCCTGAATCTGGATATATCGGGCGTAGGAGTCGAAACTGTCGGAATCGACGCGGGCAATGCCGCTCAGCTAGACCCGCCATTTCCAATGCACAATTTTTTGCTTGGCAATGACAAATATGGTGTGACGTCACTGAAGAATCTAGACAAGCTGCCTCTCAGCGGATCCCTAATTGTAGTTGCCCCACTTCCCATCGTTGGTGGAACCGGAGCACCCGCGAGGGTGCTCGCATTGGTTCCCAACGAATAGGCGTTGTTGCAGCCATCACGATCAGGGCTGCCACGCATCATCAGAGTGTCCCATTGCTGTATTCCCGTATGGGGCGCAGAAAACAAAGGAGCGATCCATGAACGTTGCAGAACTAGTCGGAAAAACCCTCGCGGAACTCGGCGTGGGTCATGTTTTTGGTGTTGTCGGCAGCGGCAACTTCACCATTACCAATGCGCTCATTAATCACGGGGTGCCCTATACCGCGGCGCGTCATGAGGGTGGGGCTGCAACGATGGCAGATGCCTATTCCCGTACCAGCGGCGCGGTGGGTGTCGTTTCGGTCCATCAGGGGTGCGGATTGACCAATGCGGCCACCGGCATCGGTGAGGCGGCCAAGTCTCGCACCCCGATGATCGTGCTCGCAGCTGAAGCGGCGCCAAGCGCGGTGTACTCGAACTTTGCCATGGATCAGGACTCGTTCGCGGCCTCTGTCTACGCCGTCTCTGAGCGGGTTCACAGCGCACAGAGTGCGGTCGCAGACACGGTGCGTGCCTACCGCACCGCTGTTAACGACCGCCGAACCGTGGTGCTGAACCTTCCGCTGAATATCCAGGCACTTCCTGCGCCTCACGGAATGGAGGCAACTGAAGTGGCGCCGCGCGAACCGATCCGTCCCTCGCGAGATTCTGTGCGAGCTTTGGCCGTCCTGCTTGAGAATGCGCAACGTCCGGTCTTTGTTGCCGGTCGCGGTGGTCGTGGCGCCAAACAGGAGATTCTTTCCTTGGCCCGCCATACCGGTGCGCTGGTGGCGACCTCGGCAGTCGCCAAGGGATTGTTTAATGCTGACGATTTTGATCTTGGTATTTCTGGCGGTTTTTCATCTCCGCTGACCGCTGAGCTGATTGCCTCGGCAGATCTGATTGTGGGTTTCGGTTGCGCGCTGAACATGTGGACCATGAGGCACGGACACCTGATCGGCAAGGCTGCCAAGGTGGTCCAGGTGGATTTGGACGAACCAGCGCTGGGGGCGAATCGGCCCATCGATCTGGGTGTCGTGGGGGACAGTGCCGAGTGCGCTAAGGACGTGCTGGAGCTATTGCTCGCCCAGAAGACCGCCGTTCGTAAAGGCTATCGCACCCCAGAAGTGAAACAGCGAATCGAGACCCAAGCCCGCTGGCAGCAGGTTGAGTATGCAGATCTGTCCACCGATACGTCGATAGATCCCCGGGCCTTGACCAAGGCTCTGAACGACATCTTGCCGACCGAACGGGTGGTGAGCGTTGACTCGGGCAACTTCATGGGCTACCCAAGCCAGTTCCTCGATGTACCCGACGAAGATGGTTTCTGTTTCACCCAGGCGTTCCAATCGATTGGCTTGGGGCTTTACTCCGCGATTGGTGCGGCTTTGGCACAACCACACCGTCTGCCGGTGCTCGGCACCGGAGACGGCGGGTTCCATATGGCGATCGCGGAGTTGGACACCGCGGTGCGCCTGAAGCTCCCGCTGGTGTGTATTGTCTATAACGACGCGGCTTACGGCGCAGAAGTTCACCACTTTGGCGAGGCCGATGAGGTTCCGGATATGGGTTCGGTAGTATTTCCAGAAACCGACTTCGCCGCCATCGGCCGTGGATTCGGTGCCGACGGGATTACCGTCCGCACCCGCGCGGACCTGGATGCTGTGCAGGATTGGGTGGATTCGAACCCATCCAAACCGCTGGTGATCGATGCGAAAATAGCCTCGGATGGCGGCGCCTGGTGGTTGGCTGAAGCTTTCAAGGGGCATTAGTTATCCCGGTCCCTCACCTGTGCCCTAGGATCTAATTCAAGTGCACTAATCGGTGCACCTAGTGGAGTACTTCCTAGAAAGACCAGTGTGATTCACACCGAGTTTGATTTCAATGAATTATCCGTGGCGTATACCGGCCGGGTTCTTGATGCCGCACAGCGTGTGCGCAATGTTCTGGCACCCTTGGGACTTGTGGGAATCATTGAAGGTCCACACTTCCTGCGCGACACAACCTCGGTCCAGGTTTTACTTGCAGGTATGGAAGATGTCAGTATTCTCACCGGTGACGAGCACGGTGCGGTGAGAACGGTGGCTCTTCGAGAGGCCATCAGCCAACGGCTGGTGGCCTCTCTGGCCGCGTCAGCAGTTTTCCTCAACGATGAGTGTGTCTCCGGAGTGCCGCGACCGGGCGGTGATGATGAAGAGCCTGTCCAGTCATGGGTTGTTTTCGCCGGTGCAGGCCTGCGCGCTGAACACATGGTGATTGCCGCGGCTAAGGACAAAAGCGCACGTTGGCATTATTGGGAAGCGGACGGATGCGGATTTGTGCGATATGCGGGCGAACAGCGTTACCACCGGTTCAGATTCCCGGAAGAATCCGGGGTAGTGGTCGCACTCATTCCCGAGTTCCAAGACATTGATGTTGCAGTATTCGCTAGGCGACAGCGTCACGATTTTGAGTTCAGCGACAACATTTTTCCGCTGGTCTCCTTGGACGAGGGGACCCAGGCCGCACGCCAGCAGGCGCTTGTCTGGAATGACTGGTTTGATCTCAGCCAGGAAACTTTTGACCAGCTGGCCGAATCAACCGGTGTTCCGCGGGCGGCAGCCGAGCTGAAGCGAGGCCTTCAGAAGGGTACTGGGATTTCGGTACTCAGCAACCTGCTGAGGAACCTGAACATAAGCCGTTTGGCCCTAGACTATGCGTTATCAGGGGATACGCCGCAGTCTGCGCAAATCTTTAGTCCTCGGGGGACCTTGGATAAAGTTCGGCTCATCCGAACTGAAACCGCAAGGCGGACTGGATGCAAACCTTCATTCCTCACCGGACTGAAGATGCTCACGTCCGTTCGATAGCGACTTGTGGATACCGTATGAACCAACATGACAGTGCCCACAACTCGTCGAGCAACGGGTCGTGGGCACTGTCCTTGGGGCGGAATCTACAAACTGCGTACGGATCAGGTCTAGATGCTGGGTAACAGGTCGTCGTTTACTGTATCCCTTGTAGGTGTCCAGCGCAGATGGGTTTGCTCGTCCTGGACATTTTCCGCGAGCAGCGACAGGCGCGGGCGGACCGCGTCGGTGCGTGCGCTCGGCGGCTTGCGGCGTCCGGCCTTGAACTGAATCGGCCAGGTGGCTCCCGTTCCCACGTAGTCCTGCTCTGCCGCTGCCTGCAGGGTCCACTGCGGGTTGTACAGGTGGGTGCGTCCCAGCGCCACAAGATCGGCGCGACCTGCCAAAAGGATCGAGTTCACATCGTCGTAGGAGCTGATGGCACCCACGGCAATAACCGTGACTCCGGCGGCTGCGGCAACCTGGTTGCGGATCTTATCGGCAAACGGGGTCTGGTAGCTTCGGCCGAAGGCTGGACGCTCATCGCGGATGATCTGGCCCGAAGAGACATCGATCGAGTTGATGCCGTGGACGATGAATGCCTTGGCGATTTCCAGCGCGTCGTTCTCGGTGTTGCCGCCCTCGGCCCAGTCGGTGGCGGAGATGCGGGCGCCCAGCGGCTTGTGCGCCGGCCACACGGCACGCACCGCGTCCAGTACCTCCAGCGGGAAACGCAGGCGGTTTTCCAGCGAGCCGCCGTATTCGTCGGTACGCTGGTTGGAAAGCGGGGAGAGGAACGAGGAGAGCAGGTAGCCGTGCGCGGCGTGCACCTCAAGCAGGTCGAAACCTGCCTCGTCGGCTCGCTTGGCAGCAACCACAAACTGTTCGCGGACCTCGTCCATCTGGGCGCGGCTGATTTCCACCGGGACGTGGCAGCCCTCGCCGTACGGTAGCGCTGAGGGGGCCAGTACTGCCCAGTTGCCCTCCTCCAACGGCTCGTCAAGTCCTTCCCACATGAGTTTGGTGGAGCCCTTGCGTCCTGAGTGGCCGATCTGGGCACCGATCTTTGCCTGCGAGTTACTGTGCACGTACTGGGTGATTCGTTTCCACGCGGCGCCCTGCTCGTCTGTGTATAGGCCGGTGCAGCCCGGGGTGATGCGGCCGATGTCCGAGACGCAGACCATTTCGGTCATCACCAGGCCGGCGCCGCCCATGGCCTTGGAGCCCAGGTGGACCAGGTGGAAGTCGCCGGGCACGCCGTCGACCGCCGAGTACATGTCCATGGGGGAGACCACCACTCGGTTGGCGAGCTCCAGCTCGCCGATCTTGTGCGGCTGGAACATCGCTGGGGCGACCACCTCGGATCCGTTCAAGCGTGCAAAATCCTGATCCACGGTGGCGGCAAACTCGGGGTCGCGCAGCTTGAGGTTGTCATAGGTGATGCGGCGCGAGCGGGTGAGCAGGTTGAAGCAGAACTGGATTGGGTCCTGGTCCTTGTACTGGCCGATGTTCTCAAACCATTCAAGCGATGCCTGGGCGGCGCGCTGGGTGGATTCAACCACCGGGCGGCGTTCGGTTTCGTAGGCTTCAAGCGCCGCCTGAACCGAGCTGTGCTCGTGCAGGCAGGCGGCCAGAGCCAGCGAATCTTCCATGGCGAGTTTGGTGCCCGAGCCGATGGAGAAGTGCGCGGTGTGCGCCGCATCGCCTAGCAGCACGATGTTCTCGTGGCGCCAGTGCTGGTTGCGCACCGTGGTGAAGTTGATCCACTTGGAATTGTTGGTCAGCACCTCATAGCCGGCCAGCTCGTCCGCGAAGATCTCCTTGATCTTGGACACCGATTTCATGTCGCTCACGCCCGGAGGGAAGACCTCGTTTTCGCTTTCATCGAAGCCGGCGGCGCGCCACACGTCCTCGTGCATCTCGACGATGAAGGTGGAGCCCTGATCGGAGTACGGATAGCCGTGAATCTGCATGGTTCCCGCGTCGGTTTCCTTGACGAAGAACTTGAAGGCCTCGAACACCTGATCGGTCCCCAACCACATGTACTTGGAAACGCGCGGATCCAGGGAAGGCTTGAAGGACTTGGGGAACTTGGCGCGGGTGGCGGAGTTCAAGCCGTCGGCAGCCAGCACCAGGTCGTACTGCGCCATTAGCTCTTCCACCGGCGGGGCGATGGTGGAGAAGCGCACGTCAACACCTAGCTCGATGCTACGGCGCTGCAGCAGCTGCAGCAGCTCCTTGCGGCTCATGGCGGCGAATCCCTGGCCGCCGACGGTGTGCATGGCACCACGGAAGTGGATGTCGATGTCGCTCCAGCGGGCGAAGCGACGAGACATGTACTCGGCGATCACCGGGTCGGCGTTGCCGATGCCGCCCAGGGTTTCGTCGGAGAACACCACGCCGAAGCCGAAGGTGTCGCTGGCCGCGTTGCGTTCCCAGATCGTCACCTCGTGGGCCTCGTTCAGCTGCTTCATCAGGGCACCGAAGTACAGGCCGCCCGGACCTCCGCCGATCACTGCGATTTTCATGGTCTTTGTCCTTTCGCCAATGCCCTTGGGCACTGCGGTCAAAAATTTGTTGGGGTGGACTGCCGGCTAGGACAGCGAATCGGCGTTCAACGCCTCACGCAGCTTGAAGTGCTGCAGCTTGCCGCTGGGATTGTGCGGCAGCTCGTCGACGAAGTGGATTTCGCGAGGGTACTTGTAGGGAGCGATGGTCGCCTTGACGAAGTTCTGCAGCTCCTTGGCCTTGGCTTCGGACTGCTCGGCCCCGTCCACCAGCACCACGAAGGCACATACGATGGAGCCTCGGTTCGGATCAGGGCGGGCGATGACCGCGGTTTCCAGCACTTCGTCGTGCTGGTTCAACGCGTTCTCCACTTCCGGGGCCCCGATGTTGTAGCCGGAGGAGACGATCATGTTGTCGCTGCGGGCCTGGTAGATGAAATAGCCCTCTTCGTCCTTCAGGAACACGTCCCCGGTGACGTTCCAGCCGTCGCTGATGTAGTTCAGCTGGCGTTCGTCATCCAGGTAGCGGCAGCCGGTCGGGCCGATGACCGCCAGCCGGCCGATCTCGTTCGGGCCCAGCTCCTTGCCGTTCTCATCCAGGATCGTGGCGCGGAAACCGGGGATCGCGGTGCCCGTGCGGCCGGGACGGATGTCTTCGCCGGCGGCCGAGATGAACACGTGCAGCATCTCGGTGGAGCCGATGCCGTTGACCAGTTCCAGGCCGGTGGCTTCCTGCACCTGGTGCCAGGTTTCGGCCGGCAGGTGCTCGCCGGCCGAGACGCCGACGCGTAGCGATCGCAGCAGGTCGGCCTTGCCGTTTTTGATGATCGCCCGGTAGGCTGTGGGCGCGGTGAACAGCACCGTCGCTCCGGCCCGGTGGGAGAGCTCGGCCAGTTCCACCGGGGTGGCCCGCTCGGTCAGTAGCGAGCTGGCCCCGAAGCGCAGCGGGAAAACGACCAGGCCGCCGAGTCCGAAGGTGAAAGCCAGCGGGGGAGACCCGGCGAACACGTCGTCCTTGGTGGGCTTGAGGATATGGCGCGCAAAGGTGTCTGCGTTGGCCAGGATGTCCCGGTGGAAGTGCATGGTGATCTTCGGCGTTCCAGTGGTTCCGGAAGTCGGGCCCAGCATCGCCACGTCGTCCGCGGCGGTGTCCACATTCGTGAACTGCCCGGACTTTGCCGCGGCCAGCTCGGCCAGATCCGAGTCCCCCTCGCCACCGAAGGCCACCACGGGGTAGGCGCCATCAGCGGCGAGCACCATGTCCTCGATGAAGCGGTGGTCGCACAGGGCGACTGACGGCCTGGTCAAGTCCGTGATGCCCGCGATCTCCTGGGCGCGCAGCGCGGCCATGGTGGTCACCGCGACGGCCCCCGCCTTGAGCACGCCCAGCCAGCAGGCGACCAGCCAGGCGTTGTTCGGTCCGCGCAGCATGACCCGGTTACCCGGGAGAATGCCGAAGTCCTCCACCAGCATCTGCGCCACCTGGTTGGAGCGGGTCAGCAGCTGCCCGTAGCTGAGGGTGGTTCCGTCGGGCGCCAGCAGGGCCGGACGATCCGCGCCGAAGGCGGCGACGGCGTCGTCGATCAGCACGGTGGCCGCGTTCATCCGGTCGGGGTACTGCAGCTCCGGCAAGGTAAATTCCAGCGTCGGCCACTGTTCGAGTGGCGGTAGATGGTCTCGAGTGAAGCTATCAACGTGGGACGAGGGTGATAGAGGCATGTCGTATCTCCAGAGTTCAATTCGTCGGGTGCGGAACGTGAACGAGTAGTGGGTGAATGAACTAACCGCGCGGGCCGCGAATCATTCCCTCTTGGGCGACGGTAGCCAGAAGCTTGCCGTCCCGGGAGTAGAAACGTCCCAAGGCCAGGCCGCGGTTGTTCTGGCTTGAGACCGCTTCCTGAACGTAGAGCACCCATTGATCCACCCGGCCTTCACGGTGGAACCACATTGAATGGTCCAAGCTTGCGGTGCTCAGGCCCTCGGTGCGCCAAGGCAGTTTCAGGCTACGCAGGATCGGTTCAAGGATGGTGTAGTCGCAGACGTAGGTCAGAGCCGCCCGCTGAATGATCTTGTCATCCGGCAACGGCGAGAATGCCTTCACCCAGACCGCCTGATGCGGCTCGGTGTGTCCTTCAACAGACAGATAGACCGGGGAAGGAACATGCCGCATCTCGAAGCTACGCCCGGTGGACCAGTACTCGGCGTCCGTGCCCTCCGCGCCGGCCAGCGCCTGCGCGGCGCTGTCAAGCGACTCCGGATCCAGATCGAAGGAGCCCTCCGGGGCTTGAATGGACAGGTCCGGGCCCTGCTCCGGCACGTGGAAGGAGCCCAGGGCAGAGAAGACCGGCTTGCCGTTCTGGAACCCGCGCACCTGGCGGGTGGAATATCCGCGGCCGTCGCGCAGGTGCTCCACTTCGTAGCGCACCGGCTCGTGCATGTCGACGGGGCGCAGGAAGTAGGAGTGCATTGAGTGCAGCTCGCGGTCATCGTCCACCGAGCGCATCATGGACATGGCGCCTTGGGCCACCATGTCGCCCCCGTAGGCCTTGGGCCATGGCGCGTACTGCGGGGTGGCATTAAAAGCCTGATCAAAAACTTCCGGTGTTGTTTCGGTGAGTTCGATGGCTTTCAGGAAGGTCTGGGAATCCAGGGTCTGGGAGTTCATACTCGGCGGTACCCTTCCAACGATGCGTCATCAACGTCGTCCAGATTGACCACAATGTTTTCTGGCGTACGGGCGGTGAGCCAGACAAGTTCCTCGGTGACCGACATGTTTGCTTCGACGTGCGGCATGAACGGCGGTACGAATACCCAGTCGCCTGCGGCCATGTCCAGATACTGCTCGTAGTTCTCACCGAAGTAGATCCGGCCGTGGCCACGCAAGACGTAGCCTCCGGTTTCTGCCTCACCATGGTGGTGCGGAAGTGAACGGTAGCCCGGAGTGTTGGAGACCTGCCCGAACCAGATTTTGGTGGCCGGGGTGTGCTGGATACTGACGCCGGAGACTCGAACGCAGTCGCCGGACTGAGCCGTGTTGGTGTCTTCTTCTCCAGACCGGGTGACAACTGGGACCACTACACCGTCTGCGCCGGCATATATTGAGTTGTCGCCTTCGGTGCGGTAGACCATTGGTGTTTCAGTCATGGTTTTTCTCCTTTGGAAATGTGAGCTGAAGTATAGGGTGAAGCGAAGGAACCCAGCGGTTAAGCGTCGGCCGAGACGCGCAGGGTGAATGTGTTTACCAGTTCGCCGATGCCCGGAATTTCGGTGGAGAGCACGTCTCCCGAGCGAAGGAAACGCGGTGGGGTCATCCCCATGCCGACACCTCCCGGAGTTCCGGTGAGCACCACATCCCCGGCACGGAGTGTCGTGAAACTGGAGATATAGGACAGTAGCGATGCTGCCGCGAAGACCAAGGTCCGGGTGTTTCCGCGCTGGACTTCTTCACCATTGATCCGACAGATCACCTCGACACCGGCGACCGGGTCGAGCTCGTCCGGGGTTACGAGGTAGGGGCCAAGTGGGGTGGTGCCGTCAAAAGCCTTGCCTTGAAACCATTGGAGGGTCCGGCGTTGCCAATCGCGCATGGAGATGTCATTTGCCACCGTGTAGCCGGCGATCGCCTCGAGTGCGTCCTTTTCGGTTGCTTGGCACAGGGTAGAGCCAACCACCACCGCCAACTCGGCTTCCCAATCGACTGATTCGGAGTTTTCGCTGAAAATCTGTGCATTCGGATCCGTGAGCGTATCGGCGAATTTGGCGAAGAGGGTGGGGTATTCGGGCAGCTCGCGACCCATTTCCAAAATATGGTCGGAGTAGTTCAGCCCGCAGCAGATGACCTTGGTTGGGGTCGGGATCGGATTGAGGATGGTTGCCTCGTTAGCCGCGATGAAATTGCTTGATCCCGAAACAACGGCTTGCCGTGCAAGATTCCGCCACTGCTCGTCCCGGAGGAATTCGCTGAGGTTTTGGGCCTGCAATGGAACATAACCGCCGTCGACTACCACGGCCGCCAAGCGCTGCGTTTTGAATTGAATCGAAGCAAGTTTCATTGTGTGCTTTCTCCCTGAGACCAATGTATCGACTTTTTTACCGCCGTCACTTATGCTCAATGTAGCACGCATCACAATTTGTGCGCTAGACCTAATTTGGATATCGCATCGAATCTCTGAAGGGGATCATCATGGCCGAAACTACAGTCTTTGAAAACCTCACCGTCAACCCAGAATCTCTGCCAAAGCCCTCTGGCTATGCTCATGGAATCCGTGCAGGTGAGACTGTCTACCTAGGCGGTCAAACAGCTCTGGACAAAAACATGCAGATTGTTCCCGGTGGGATCGTGGAGCAGTTTAGGCAGGCGTTCGGGAACGTGCTGACCACTTTGGAAGAAGCAGGAGGCCAGCCAGAAGACCTAGTTTCGGTCACGATTTACCTCACGGATGTTGATGATTACATGGCCAACGGTCGGGAGATTGGCAAACTGTGGCGCGAAATGGCAGGGCGTAAGTACCCGGCGATGGCCGGCATCGGCGTTAGCCGGCTATGGCAAGAGGAAGCGCTCATCGAGATTCAGGGAGTTGCTGTCATTCAAACCCGGCAACAAGGACGGTCGTAGAACCTACAAAAGCAGCTCGCCTTCCTGCTCATCATGTGACCAGGGAGGCGGGCTGCTTTGGGTACCGCCGCGATACCTATCGGAATTTAGACTTCGGCCGTAGCCTGGGTGCTGATGACATGCTCGGCATGACGAGCTGCCTTGTCTCCCAGGATCTTGTGGAGTTGCCCAAACAGTTCGGATGCTGCAATCGCATTCCAGTCTTCGGGTAGGAGCTCGCTGGGCAACCCGGGGTCCGAATAGGGCAAGCGACGCCATTGAGTGATCAAGATGAGGTAGTCAGCAAATGCCTCGGAGTCCCGTCCAGCGAGGTCCTCTGATGCTGTCAAATCAGTCCACTTCTTGAGCAGCGGTTGGTTGTTCTCCAGAAATTCCGAATACAACAAATCTAGGGACTCAAGGTCCCACCAGAGACCTACATTCTTGGCAAGTTCATGCGTGCCTATATGGTCTGCGAGAAAAAACTCAAAATAGTTTGCCAAGTCATGGCGTTCGAAATAGGAGAGCGCTTCATTTTTGAGATGTTCCGGTGCGATCCACAACCCCGGCGCAACGGCACCAAACCCCATACGAATCAGAGTGGAACGAATCTTGTGTCGGATATTTCGCTGCGACTCGGGTACTGTGAACGTTGCCAGCAACCAGCGACTCGTAGCTGTTGCCCTACGCGGGGAAAAAATCCGTTCATCGCCTTCGGCAAAGGCGACAAGCGCTGAGTTTGAGAGTGCGTAGCCGTTCCTGTTGTTGACCTTGACGCTGTCAATGATTCCACGTTTCTTTAGCCGGGAAATCGACGAGCGTACACCAGCCGATTCAACACCAACGTCATTCATCAATGAAATGATCGTTGACACCTGCAGCTCGCCACCATGGGCACGAGCATAGAGCCCGAAAAGCGAAATGATGAGTTGATGGTGGCGTGGCGTTGATAGTTCGCTGCCACCATTTGGTTGCTCGGTCCGTGGCGTCATGCGCTCACTGTATCGAATGGGAAGCCTGATCAACCATGAAAGCGGTGTCGTTTCGCGTGTTTCGTTGGTTTAACGCCCACTAGAGCTCGACTACAACGTCATATTTCAGGCTGCTGTGCCCGGCCGAATATCGATGCGCTATTCGGCCATTGGGCATCTGGAGCCTTGAATCCTAACGCAGATTCTTGTCAAAGAACTCGCGCAACTGGAAGCTCTTCTGCTTGGCGATCTCATCCCAATCATCGATGGATGCCGAGCTGTCTGCGTAGTCGGAGGGGATTTTGAAGATCTGTAGCGGCACATTGAATCGCTGGCAGATGCTCGCGTAGGCGTAGCCTTCCATATCCACTAGCGACGCTCCGAGCCCGGAAATGTGGATGCGCTGCTCATCGTCAGAGACAAAGACGTCGCCGGTCGCCATGGTGACCTGAAGTTCTGGCAAAAGAACCTCGCCGGTCGGATCAACATCTGCAGAGGGTAGCGGGAAGTCGTGCTGGATTAGCTTCGTCACCTGGTAAATGGTGTCCAAGCTCGGGCGATCCTCGCCCGCGTGGCCAACTACACCTGCGGTTCCCAGTACGATGACACGCTCAACCGAACCATCTGCGAGTTCCCCGGCCAGAGCAACGGATGCGTTGACCTTCCCGACACCTGAGATGACGTGCTCGACATCCGTAAACGCCACAGCCTCGTCGCTATGGGCAAAAACGAGCAAGGTCTTATTGTCCGACATGAAGTTCCCTTCTGAGAAGTCAATCCGGGGTTCGCTGGCGTTCCCGAGAGTCTGTAAAAGTCTAACGGTTACGGTTCATTAACCATCATCACGGTGGGGGATAGTGAGCGGATAGACTTTGAACATGAGTGATATTGAACTTGCAGAAGTTGAGAGTTTCGCGCTGGATCACACCAAGGTGAAGGCGCCCTACGTACGCAAGATCGGCGTTGAGCGCGGCCCCAAGGGTGATGCTATTTCCAACTACGATATCCGTTTCGTTCAGCCGAACCACGGCGAGATTCCAACGGCAGGGTTGCACACCATTGAGCACACCCTGGCGGGGCTGATCCGCACCCGCTTCGAAGGGCTGATCGACTTCTCGCCATTTGGCTGCCGTACCGGCTTCCACCTGATTGCCTGGGGCGAACCGACCCCGGAACAAGTTGCCACCGCGATCAAAACTTCACTCGAGGACCTGGTGGAAAAGGTGACCTGGGATGACGTGCCAGGCACCGAGGCTGTCAGCTGCGGCAATTACCGTGACCACAGCCTGCACTCGGCCAAAGAATGGGCCAAGGTGATTCTGGAGCAGGGTATCAGCCTCGATGCCTTTGACCGCAGCAACATCGCCTAGTCTGTAGTATCCAAGAGCATCGAATCCCGGCTCTGCCTCACGGTGGGGCCGGGATTCTGTTTTTGCCGGTCACCGGTGGCCAGCGGAACAGCAACGACCCAGCGCATACCCAAGTTGTGTGGGTAGCATTAAAAACATGCGAAAAGTTTTGTCCTCAGCCGCAGTTCTGTTGTTTCTTTCCGTGGCGGCGACCGGATGCGCAAACTTCGACGCGGCCGCCACCTCGCCAGTTAGCGACGCCTGTAGCGCGGCGATCCAGAGCCAGAACGAAGCATGGTCAGATACAGACTCAACGAATGAGCAGCTTCAAGCGGCCGAGCTGACGGGTCTCCAGGAGTGCAAAAACATTGATGAGTGGAGCACCGCGGTGTCCTACAACCCGGGTTCCATGGGTTATGACGTGTTGAGCACCGAAGAAGCGGCCAACCTTGTTTATATGGCCTGCGAAAGCGGCGATGTAGAAAACCTGACACCGGTGTGCGCGGACGCGGCTGGCCGAGGTTACTTGAACTGACCATTGCTCTGCGCGTTCCGGGCAACACACAGCAGCGACTTCGTGTACCGCTACGCCAGGTAGGCAGCGAGATTCGGTAGGCTTGCATAAAATACCAAGCCATCGACTAAATGACTGCTGAGAAGGTTGCCCCGTGCTGCTGACAATAACACTGGAACCGCCCGCCGGGTCGGCAATTGACGCTACAGCCCTGTCCCATTTGCTGCGTAAGCACCCCGCCAAGGTGCAGTCATTCGAGCTGCCTGTCGGCCAAGCCCACGTTTTTTATCCAGAATGCAGCACCGAACGGACCACCGCGGCGCTGTTAATGGAAGTTGACCCGGTGGGGCTGGTCCGCAATAAACGATTCCGCGGAGACTCGGGTGTTTTGGACTACTACGTCAACGACCGCCCGTTTGTCGCTTCAAGCCTGATGTCGGTGGCTTTGGGCAAGGTTTTGCGCAGCGCCATGACCGGAGTCAGCGAAACCTACCCGGAACTAGCCGCCTCCCCGCTGCCGCTACGTATTGAACTCCCGGTCGCCTCTGCCCGCGGGCGCTCCGGCGCAGGGCTGGCTCATCGGCTCTTCGCCCCGTTGGGATGGCACGTTGAACAGCGTGTCATCGCGCTGGACGAGAACTATCCGCAATGGGGAGAATCCCAATACAGTTCCCTGGTCTTGACCGGAAATATCCGGTTGGATCTGGCGTTGCGCCAACTGTACGTGTTGCTTCCGGTGCTTGACGATTCGAAACATTACTGGGTTTCGGATGATGAGACCGAGAAACTAGCCAGACAGGGTGAGGGCTGGTTGGGAACACACCCCGAGCGAGAACTGATCACCAGTCGCTACCTTGCCCACCAAAAAGACCTGATCGCGTTGGCCACCACGCGTATGGAATCTGCCATGGCCGCTGTGCCCACGGGCGTGACAAATGGTTCTGCGAACTCCCCGGCAGAAACCACAGCACCGCTACGTGTTCAGCGAGCACTGGATGTCATCGCCGCACTCAAAACCAATGGAGCCCAACGGGTCGTGGATGCAGGATGCGGACCCGGTGCACTGCTGCGCCGGCTGCAGGCTGACCCGTTTTTCACCCGAATCATCGGAACGGATGTGTCAGCACGTTCCTTGGAGCAAGCCGCCGCGGCATTGTTCCTTGAGGAACGAACGGACGCCGAGCAGCAACGCATTAGCCTGCTGCACAGTTCTGTGGTGTACCGGGACGCGCGGTTGGAAGGTTTTGACGCGGTGGTGCTGATGGAAGTCATTGAACACGTAGACCCGACCCGGCTGCCGGCCTTGCAGGACGCGGTGTTTGCCGGAGCCAATCCTCGACTGGTGGTCGTGACGACACCCAACGTTGAGTACAACGTCAAGTATCCAGACCTTGAAGCCGGGGCGATGCGCCATGAGGATCACCGTTTTGAATTCAGCCGTGCGCAGTTCCGCCAGTGGGCTCAAGCTACGGCAACAGATTTTGGATACACCGTTGAGTTCCAACCGGTCGGACCCGAAGACGAACACGTGGGTGCACCTACCCAGCTGGCAATTTTCAGAAAGGACCAGGCATGAGTGAACTCTTGATCCCCGAGACGGGCCTCGTGGTGCTCGTTGGCATCTCCGGGTCAGGCAAGTCCAGCTTTGCGGCCACACACTTTGGTCCCTTTGAGGTCCTCTCCAGCGATTTTTTTCGCGGCCTGGTCGGCAATGATGAAACCAATCAAAGTGCCACCGAAGCAGCCTTTGAGGCGCTGAATTTTGTTGCCGGTAAGCGGTTGGAAGCCGGATTGCTGACGGTTGTTGACGCTACCAGCGTGCAGCAATCCGCCCGGCAGACGCTGATCGAACTGGCACGCAAACACGACGTGTTGGCCACCGCGATTGTCTTGGATCTGCCTATTGGGGTGTGCCTCGAACGCAACGAGCACCGCGGGGACCGCCGGGTGCCCCCGGCTGCGATCGATCGCCAGCACAAACAACTGCGCCGTTCGCTGAAGTCGCTGCGCCGGGAGGGATTCAACCGGACCCACGTGCTCTCCAGCCCGCAGGAGGTTGAGGAAACTACGATCTCCCGGCACAAACTGCTTAATGATTTCCGGGACCAGCATGGGCCCTTTGACATCATTGGTGACGTCCACGGGTGTTTGGATGAGCTGGTACTGCTGCTGGAGAAGCTGGGATATCAACTGGATCGCGACGAACTGGGGCGGCCACGAGATGCGTGGCATCCCGAGGGTCGACGCACGGTATTTGTCGGAGACCTGGTGGACCGCGGTCCGAATTCTCCGGGGGTATTGCGCCTGGTCATGGGAATGGTCGCCGCAGGCCATGCGCTGTCGGTTCCAGGCAACCACGAAGACAAATTGGTACGCGCCCTGCGTGGTTCCAAGGTCACGCTGGGACATGGGCTCGCCGAAACCCTTGAACAACTGGGTGCAGAAGGACCCGGCTTCAAGCGCAAGGTACAGGATTTCTGCAGTTCGCTGATCTCCCATTTGGTGCTTGATGACGGCAACCTGGTGGTAGCCCACGCCGGATTGATCGAAAAGTACCATGGGAGAGCCTCCAAGCGGGTGCGAGCCTTCGCACTGTACGGCCAGGTGACCGGTGAGAAAGACGAATACGGATTGCCGGTGCGGTACCCCTGGGCCCGGGACTACCGCGGCCAAGCAGCTGTAGTGTACGGCCATACCCCCGTCACCGAAGTTGCTTGGATCAACAACACCGCATGCCTTGACACCGCGTGCGTTTTCGGTGGACAGCTCAGCGCCTTGCGTTACCCCGAACAGGAGGTTGTGGCGGTGGATGCGCTGGCGCAATACGCCGAACCGGGCAGGCCGCTGGAATCCCCGTTTGGTCCCCAGCGCGACCCGGGAGTGCTGTCCATGGAGGATGTCACCGGCCCGCTGCACTTGAAGGCAGGCGAGCGGGGGACCGTGCGCCTTAGCGCCCAGCAGGCTGCCGGAGCGTTGGAAACCATGAGTCGTTTTGCCACCGATCCTCGGTGGTTGCGATACCTGCCGCCGACAATGTCTCCTGCCGAATCTTCGAATCGAACGGGGTTTCTTGAACACCCCGACGAAGCGTTCTCTTACTTCCGGAAACTCGGAGTTCAAGAGGTCATCTGCGAAGAAAAGCATATGGGTTCACGCGCGGTCTTGTTGCTGGCCCGTGATCCGAAACGATTTGGCGCATCCGATGGTTGGCTTGGTGCGCTTCATACTCGAACCGGGCGTGAGTTCCTTGACCCCGTGGCCGAGCGCTCCTTCTTGGAACGCGCCCACCAGGCAATGGATGCCACCGGGCTGTGGGAAGAGCTGGGCACTGATTGGGTCATTCTTGACGGTGAATTGTTGCCCTGGTCGCTGAAAGCCGAAGAATTGATCAAAGGCAGCTACGCATCGGTCGGCGCCGCCGCTGTGGCTGCCACGTCCGCTTCGGCAATGATCTTGGAACAAGCAGCTGGCACTGGGCTGGATGTAAGCGCGTTGCTTGAACGCACCCGCCGGCGAAACAATAATGCGTTGGCTTTCCGCGAGTCCTACCGACGGTATGTGGGTGATAAAAACGAGGTTCGATTCGCCGCGTTCCAGGTGTTGGCATCTGAGGCGAAAACCTATGAAAACCTTGACCATGGGTGGCACCTGAAGATCGGGCAGCAGCTGGCGTCGCAGGCGCCGGACTTGTTCACCACCACCTCTTGGATCCGGGTTGCACTGGATTCTGAGGAATCGATGGCACAGGCCGTGCGTTGGTGGGAGGAACTGACCGACTCCGGGGGAGAAGGAATGGTAGTGAAGCCGTGGCTGAATCTCACTCGCGGCCCCAAGGGGTGGATCCAGCCGGGCATCAAGGTGCGCGGCCGCGAATACTTGCGCATCATCTACGGTTCCGATTATCTGGAGGAAGAGAATCTGCGGCGTCTGAAGCAGCGAGCAACCGACCGCAAACGTGCGCGAGCGATGCAGGAGTATTTGCTGGGGCTGGAGGCGTTACGGCTGACCGCCCATGGCGAACCGCTGTGGAAGGTGCACCAGATGGTTTTTGGTGTGTTGGCATTGGAATCCGAACCGCTGGATCCGCGACTGTAATTGTCTGAGGTTGATACCAGAACCGGAGGTCCGAAACCTGAACTTTTTTGGCAGGGCGGGATATTGGGCAATGCCGCACCTTGGAAGATTCGGATAGGTACGAGCGGTGCGGTTCAAGATGTCGTCGGCTGCAACTGGTGAATCTACCCACCGAGCAGAGATTCGTCACGGCTCTTCCGCAAATCGATGATGTCGTGGATTCCCGCGGCAGTCCGTGCTGTGTGGAGACTTCAAATCATTGAGTGCATTTGAGTCATAATCGATGACTAAAAATATCGTGGACACTACATTGTTCTGCGTCACATAATAAACACCAGACCAACAGAAGTCATGTGATGAGTGTTTAGGAGCAGATGATGCCGCGGCAAAAGAGTCAATGGGATCTCGAATACGATGTGCTGGTTTTGGGAACCGGTGCCGGGGGCTTGGCTGCGTCGCTGACCGCCGCGGCCCATGGGGCTTCGGTGCTTACCCTGGAAAAAACCGAGTACCTTGGTGGAACCACGGCCTACTCGGCCGGAACCTGCTGGGCGCCAAACAACAAGTTCCAGCGTGAGCAGGGAATCCTGGATGATTACGAGAAAGCTGTGCGCTATCTCGACCTCGTGGTAGGCGATAAGGCTCCCCGCGAGGCCCGCCTAGGCTATCTTGAAGCGGCACCGAAAATGCTCGATGAGCTTGAGGGCCTTGGGGTGCGATTCCTGCATTCTCCTGCTGTGGTGGACTACCATTCCGAGCTTCCGGAAGCCGGAAAAACCGGGCGTGCACTGGAGCCTGAACCCTTTGACGGACGCAAGCTCTCGGCCACGGAATTCCGTCGGGTGCGCCGCCCCGTGCCGGAGTTCGCGCTGATGGGTGGAACCCTGATGCTGCGCCGCCCGGATGTGGCAACGCTTCTGAAACTGTTTAACGGCACACTCGGCGAGCGCGCCAAGGCTGTTGGCTTGGCTGGGAAGCTGGGGTTGGGGTGGGCTCGTGATCGAGTCACTCGTCCGCGCGGCACCCGTTTGGTGATGGGCAATGGCCTGGTGGCCTCGATGTACCATGAATCGCTCAAGCGCGGCGTAGATTTCCGTTTCAGTGTCCACACCACCGAGCTGATCCGTGGCAGCGAACGGGTCGAGGGATTGGTGATGGTTCATGAGGGCAAGAGATTGAGGGTTCGCGCCCGCCAGGGTGTGGTGCTGGCTGGCGGAGGGTTCTCGCAGAGTCCGGCGCTGCGTGAGCAGTATTTGCCCAAACCCACCCCGCAGTTTTCGCGCGCCGGGGAAGGTGCTACCGGGGATACCTTGGCGCTTGCCGCCGGGGCCGGGGCGGCATTGGGGCAGGATAACGCGGAAAATGCGTTGTGGTTCCCGAGTTCCATTGGCCGGCGTGCCGACGGTTCGCAGGTGGTGTTCCCGCATATTTGGGATCGTGCCAAACCCGGAGTGATCGCGGTCGGCAGTGATGGGAAACGTTTTGTTGACGAGTCCTGCTCCTACCATCGTTTTGTGCGTGCCATGTATGCCACCGAAGGGCGGGCAATCCCCGCATGGCTGATTGTTGATTCGCGCACGTTGGCCAAATACGGGCTGGGCATGATCACCATGCCGCACTTGCCGCGTAAGGCGCTTCAGCGTTATGTGAAGGACGGCTACCTCTACGAATCCGACACCGTGTCCGGCCTGGCCGCGCAGATCGGCATGGATGCCCAGGGTCTTGAAGAGACCGTGCGGCGCTATAACGGTTTCGCCGAAACTGGCAAGGATGAGGACTTTGGCAAGGGGGAGCTGCTTTTCGGGCAGGTCGCCGGGGACCCTGAACACACACCGAATCCGAACCTCGGACCTGTGGCGCGCGCGCCGTTTTATGCCATGGCTCTAGTGCCTACCCCGTTGGCCACGGCCTTCGGTGTGCTCACCAACCCGCAGGCCCAGGCCTTGGACGAGAGTGGCAAGGCAATTGACGGCCTGTATACCGTGGGCAACGATGCTGCCTCGGTGATGGGATCGGAGTATCCGGGCGCCGGAGTGCAGGTCGGTTCGGGCCTGGCTTTTGGTTGGGCCGCGGCTCGGCATGCCACCGCGAGTTTGTCGCTCACCGGTACTCTGGAGGAGTTGATAACCGACTAGGGAAAAGCGGGCAGGCGTGGAAATTCGGTGGCTTGAGGCATTTATCGCGGTGGCCGAGGAGTTGCATTTCGGTAATGCCGCGCTGCGGCTGCGTATGGCGCAGTCGCCATTGAGCCAGACCATCCGCAAGCTTGAACGCTCACTGGGAACCGATTTATTTGTACGCAGCACCCGCTCGGTGGAACTGACCGCCGCCGGCCATGCGTTGCTTCCGCACGCGCGCCAGGTTATGGAAGAGCTGACCATCGCGACCCACGCGGTGAAGGTGCCCCAGGGCAAGGTGTATGGAAAACTTTCCCTGGGGTTCACCGGTGTGCTGAATCAGTTGGCGCTCCCGCCGATGACCCGTGCCATGCGCAATACCCATCCGGACATCGAGCTGACGTTGGTGGGTCGTGTGATGACCCATGACGCAGTGCACCAGCTGGAGGCCGGATCGCTAGACTTGGCGTTTGTCGGGCTGCCCGTGGATTCCACTCGAATCAATTCGAGGCTTCTTGCGCAAGAGGCCTTTGGAATGGTGGTTCCCCAGGAGCATCCGCTGGCCGAGCATCGCTCGGTTCAACTCTCGGCTTTTGCCGATGATTCATTTATCACCCCGCCGATTTCTGCGGGGTCTGCGCTGTACCAATCAACCATTTACGCCTGCACCGATGCGGGGTTTTATCCCACCGTGTCGCAGGAAATCACCGACCCCTACATGACCATGATGCTTGTGGCCGCAGGGGTCGGTGTCGCGTTTATGCCCGAGGGAATCGCCAATGTGGTGCCGCCCGGAGCGGTGTTTGTCCCGTTGGCGGGCAAGCAGTACTACATGAATCACGGGTTGGCATGGTCGGTGCGCCCCGGTTCGCTGGCTCGGGATGCATTCCTTGAATTGAGTGAGGAAGTCTTGCCGTCCCCGGACAAGATTATGTAGTTTTCACGCATAGTCTATGTGTAATTAGGTCGTGGACATAATAAGTAAGTCGGGTCACACTTGAGGGTATTCCTCGCAATGAGGCGAAAGGACCCATCATGCGATCTGCAATTCCCTCCACCAACACCACCACGGCCCCTGTCCGGCCGCAGGCCCGCCGTGCCGCGGTTTCCGGCTTTCTGGGCAGTGCCCTGGAGTACTACGACTTCTTCATCTACGGATCCGCCGCGGCGCTGGTTTTCTCCCACGTATTTTTCCCCGAAGGCGGCGCGAACTCGGTGCTGCTGTCCATTGCAACACTCGGCGTCGCCTACATTGCCCGCCCGCTCGGCGCGGTGCTGTGGGGCCACGTCGGGGACCGCTTCGGCCGCCGCAATGCACTCATGGCCTGCCTGCTGCTCATGGGATTCTCCACGCTGCTGATCGGCCTGCTGCCAACCTATGAGCAGGTCGGCATCTTCGCCCCGATCCTGCTGGTTGTCCTGAGACTCTTCCAGGGGTTGTCCGCCGGCGGCGAGTCGCCGGGCGCGGCCTCGCTGTCCATGGAACACGCGCCGGAGCACCGCCGCTCATTTTTTGCCAGCTTCACCATGAGCGGGGTGATGTTCGGCATCGTGCTGGCCACCGTCGTGTTCATCCCGGTAGCCACCATGCCAGATGAGCAGATGCTCGCCTGGGGTTGGCGCATCCCGTTCCTGGCCAGCATTGTGCTAACCGGCGTGGCTTTCCTGATTCGCCGCCACCTTGAAGAACCTGAAGCATTCACCGAAGCCAAGGACAACAACGAAGTTGTCAAGGTTCCATTTGTTGAATTGTTCGCCCGCCACTGGGGCGCGGTGGTTCGGGTGATGCTCTCCTCGACCTTCGCCATGATGAACACCATCGTGAATGTTTTCGCCCTGGCCTACGCCGTGGAACATAACGGCATTGAGCGAACCAGCATGTTGGCAGTGATCTCCGTGGCAAACCTCGCGGCGGTCTTCACCCAACCGCTGTACGGGATGCTGGCCGACAAGATCGGTCGCAAACCGGTATTCATCGGCGGCGCGTTGGGCGCCGGAGCCATGATTTTTGTGTTCTTCAATGCGATCAGCACCGGGAACGTGACCTTGGTTTTCACCTCGGCCATCATCATGATCGGCGTCTTCTACGCGGCACCGAACGCCACCTACATGGCAGGGTTCCCCGAGCAGTTCCCGGCCAGCGTGCGGTACTCGGGTATGGCCATCGGCCTGATGCTGGGCCTGCTGGTCTCCGGATTCACCCCGGCCATCGGCACCATGATGACCGCCGGCGACACCTCCAACTGGATGCCGGTTGCCTTGATGTGCATGGGGTTCGCAACGCTCTCCGCCATCGCTTTCGCGACCGGCCCGGAAACCTACCGAACCCCCACCGCTGAGCTCGGACTGACCAAACGACAGGTTCAGGCACTGCGCGAGATGCAGGGGACCAAGTAGCATGCGGCAGTCGACCCACCGTATCGGGCTGATCGGCAACGACCTGGACGGGTCGCTGTCACCGAGCCTGCACCAAGCCGAAGCCCACGCCCTCGGGCTGACCCGCTAC
The DNA here is from genome assembly GCF_044744225.1 of Glutamicibacter sp. NPDC087344. Classification (NCBI taxonomy): domain Bacteria; kingdom Bacillati; phylum Actinomycetota; class Actinomycetes; order Micrococcales; family Micrococcaceae; genus Glutamicibacter; species Glutamicibacter sp. NPDC087344. Next base: position 420,008 of record NZ_JBIUXY010000003.1, read on the forward strand.
AACTATGAACGCATCGACCTGCAGAACCAGCCGGATGCCGACCTGGGTCACGTGCTGTGTGAGGCGCTGGCCCAGGGATTCACCGGATTCAACGTCACCCACCCGCACAAGCAGGCAATCATGCGGCACCTCGATGAGATCTCCCCGGACGCGGCCGCCATCGGAGCGGTGAACACCGTGGTGCTTCAGCGCGGACGGCTGGTCGGCCACAACACCGACCGCAGCGGCTTTCTGGCCGGGTTGCGCCGCGGACTATCGCCAGAGGCGCAACGCGGCACCGTGACCCTCTTCGGCGCCGGCGGTGCAGGCTCCGCGGTCGGCGCGGCACTGATGGACTTCGGGGTGGCTGATCTGCAGATCATCGACACCGACCTTGGACGCCTGACGCAGCTTCAAAAGCTGCTGAACACCTCCTTGAGGCCAGGCCAGACGGTGTCCACCGGAACGCCGGAGCAGGCGCGGCAATGGATCAGCGCATCCCACGGCGTGGTGAATGCGACCCCGCTGGGCATGGAAGGCATCGGCGGCGCACCCTTTGACACCTCATGGCTGACCGGCACCCAGTGGGTGGCCGACGTTGTCTACCGCCCGGTGATCACCGAACTGCTGCACGCGGCCCAGAACGTGGGAGGCGCCACCGTCAAAGGCACCGAGATGCTCGTTGAGCAAGCGGCGGACACCTTTGCGCTGCTGGTGGGCACCACCCCGGATCGCCAGCGGATGCGAGCCAGCCTGGAACTCCTGCTCGCCGCCGTCTAAGCAGTCCACCGTAGGGCCGGCACCGCCTCGAACTCCAACGGCAGGGCTCTGCCTAGCCCCTGCCATAGCACCCCAATCCTGAGGATCAAGAGAATGCAAACTCCACCGAACACCAGCAGCGCCCCGGATACCCGCATCCTGCGGGTGGGCATTGTGGGCTGCGGAAACATCAGCGCCAACCACCTCGAAGCATTTCAAGCACTTGACGCGGTGGACGTGGTGGCCCTCTGCGATGTGGACGGTGCCCGGGCACAGGCCCTGGCCGCCGAATACCACGTGGAGCACGCGGTGGATTCGGTGAAGCAGCTGCTGGAATTGGACCTGGATATCGTCTCGGTCTGCACCCCGCACCCCACCCACCACCAGGTGGTGCTGCAAGCGGCGGCCGCCGGGGTGCACGTATTGTGCGAAAAACCCATCGCCGTCAACGTCCCGGCCGCCCAACAGATGGTCCAGGCCTGCCAGGACGCCGGAGTGAAACTCGGGGTGCTGTTCCAGCGCCGCTTCTGGCCCGCGGCGGCCAAGCTGCGCGCCGAAATCGACGCCGGCGCCCTGGGCACCCCGGTGCTGGCCCAGGTCAGCGTGCTGCTGCACCGCGAGCACGAGTACTACTCGGCCACCAACTGGCGCGGCACCTGGGCGGCGGACGGCGGCGGGGTGCTGATGACCCAGGCGATCCACTACCTGGATCTGCTGCAGTGGTACCTCGGGGACGTGGCACGCGTGCAAGGCGCGGTCAACACCTACAAACACGGTGAACACATCGAGGTGGAAGATTCGGCCGCCGCGCTGCTGACCTTCACCAGCGGCGCCATGGCCACCGTGCTGGCCAGCACCGCCGCCGATCCCGCGCTGGGGGTGCAGATCCGTATCACCGGCTCCAACGGGGCCAGCGCAGAACTGAGCGAATTCCCGGAAGGCAGCGACGGGCGGCTCACGCTGCGTACCGGCCAGCACACCATCGCCACCCAGCCGGTGCACCCGGCGCAGCTGGACGCCAATGTGGAGCTGGACCAGATCAACGGGGCGCTCAAAGATCACCACCGCTCGCAGATCACCGAATTTGTGTCCGCGGTCCGCCACGATCGTCAACCGGCGGTCACCGGGCAGCAAGCGGTCGCATCGTTGCAGATCCTGCTGGCCATCTACGAATCAGCCCGCACCGCACGCCCCGTGGACTTGGCCCCCGCCACCCAACACGTGGTGCTCCCACCCGACATCGCCGACCGGCTCTACACCACCGCCCACGCCTGAGAACTTCTGAACTGACAGGACGAGGTATGAACACCGAAACCCAAGAACTCGGACTGGCCCAGCTTTCGCTGCTGAACTGCACCCCAGCCGACTTGCTGTACCTGGCCGCCGACACCGGATTCGACTTCATCGGGGCACGCGTGCGCCCGGTGACAGCTGAAGAAAAACCCTACAACCTGCAACCAGGCTCACCGCTGTTGGCCCAAACCCTCGCCGCGGTGAAAAACACCGGGCTGCGGATCCACGACATCGAGTTCATCTTGCTAGACGGCGGCGATCAGCGCGAGCACTGGCTGCCGATGCTCGACGCCGGAGGGGCGCTCAACGCCCGGACCCTGACCGTCGCCGCCTCGGACCGCAACCTGGACAGGCTGGGAGAGAACCTGGCCAGGCTGACCGAAGACGCGAAAAACTTCGGAATCATGCCGACCCTGGAAGTCATTTCCTATCAAAGCGTGAACAGCCTGGAACTGGCCGCCGAACTGGCGCAGGGAACCGGCTGCCAGATCGTGGCAGACACCCTGCACCTGAGCCGCATCCAAGCCAGCCCCGCCCAGCTGGCCGCCCACGCCGAACACGTGGCCATGCTGCAACTGTGCGATGCTTCGGCCCGGCGCCCGGAGACCCGCGAACAACTGGTTTTTGAATCGCGCAGCGAACGGATGGTCCCCGGGCAGGGAGCCGCCCACCTGGCCGAATTCGTCGCCGCCCTGCCGGCCCAGGTTCCGCTGAGTGTGGAAACCCCCTCGGATTCAACCGTCGCCCGGCTGGGCGCTCGCCGGTGGGCCGAAGAGCTCAAAGCCGGAGCCGAGCAGGTGCTGATCCAGGCACGCACCCTGCGCGCCGCAGCGGTGTAGCCCATCTGCGCCGACCGACTCACCCAACCACCAGTACCCAAGAAACGGACAAAAATTCATGAGCACCGCAACCAAACCCAGCGCACCGGCTGACACCACCGCAGATGTTGTGGTGATCGGCTCCGGAGCCGGCGGGCTTTCCGCGGCAGTCGCCGCCGCCTACCACGGACTGAAGGTCATCGTGGTGGAGCGGGCCGCTGTGTGCGGCGGGGCGACCTCCTACTCCGGTGGCTGGGCCTGGGCCCCTGGCAACCCGTTAGCCAAGGCGGACGGGGTAGATGAGGACCCGGAAGAATTCCGCACCTACCTGCAGCACCGGCTGGGGGAGCGCTACAACGCCGAACGGGTGGACGCCTTCCTTGCCGGTGCCCCGCAGATGGTTGATTTCTTCCACAACCACACCAGTTTGCAGTTCACCCCCGGCGCCCAGATCAAGGACATCTACGGCAAGACCCCGGGGGCTGGCACCGGTCACCGTTCGGTTGGCCCGGCGCCGTACGACGCCCGCCAGATCCCGCGCGAGCTGCGTGCCAAGATGCGCCACCAGCTGTATGCGACCAGCTTCCTCGGGATGGGAATCATGGCCGGCCCGGATTTGGGGAAATTCCTCTCCGCGTCCACCGGCAGCATCCCGGGCCTGATCCACGCGGCCAAACGCGTCACCACCCACCTGTTGTCCCTCGCCGTGTATCGCCGGAACATGCAGCTGGTCAACGGCACGGCGCTGACCGGGCGCCTGATGAAGTCCGCAGACGACCTGGGGGTCGAAATCAGTGTGTCAACCGCTGCCGAGCAGCTGGTCACCGATTCAACCGGGCGTATCACCGGGGTCAAGGTCAAGGGCAGCACCAAGGAATACACCATCACCGCCACCCGCGGGGTGGTGCTGGCGACCGGTGGATTCCCGCAAAACCTCGAACTTCGCCAGGAACTGTTCCCCAAGACCCCCACCGGCGCAGAGCATTGGACGCTGACCCCGCCGGAAGCCGACGGGGCCGGGCTGCGGCTCGCCCAGGCCGTTGGGGCGCGCTTCAACACCGACGTCGCCTCGCCGGCGGCCTGGTGCCCGGTGTCATTGATCCGCTATCCCAACGGCACCACCGGGACCTTCCCCCACATCATGGACCGGGCCAAACCCGGCAGCATCGGGGTGCTTGCCAACGGCAAACGATTTGTGAATGAGGCCAACGGCTACTACGACTACGTCACCGGGATGATGCAGGCCACCGAGGAAGGCCAACAGGTTGTTTCCTGGCAGATCGCAGATTCCCGCTACGTACGCCGCTTCCCGTTGGGTATGGCCAAACCCTTGCCGGTGCCGTTGACCCCGTACCTGCGCAGCGGCTACCTCATCAAGGGGGACACCCTCGCGGAATTGGCCACCAAATGCGGCATTGATCCGACCCAGCTTGAGGCGACCGTCAAGGAATTCAACGCCAACGCCGCCAAGGGCATCGACCCGGACTTCGGCCGCGGCGAGACCGCCTTCAACCGCTACGGAGGCGATGCCAGCAACACGCCGAACCCCACCCTGGGCCCGATCGAGAAGGGGCCGTTTTACGCCGTCAAGGTGGTGCCGGGAAGTTTTGGAACCTTTGCCGGATTGGATGTGGATTCCTCCGCCCGCGTACTGGATCAAAACGGCGCTCCGCTGCCCGGGCTCTTCGCCGTAGGCAACGACCAGGCCAGCGTCATGGGCGGGCATTATCCCGCCGGCGGGATCAACCTCGGCCCGGCCTTGACCTTCGGCTACCTCGTGGGACGGGATCTGGCCGCGGAGCCCGCGCAACACCGCGTGGAGCACACCGCCAGCGCCCGAGCAAACACCCAAGCCACGTCCCGGGTGCGCCTCGGCGCTGGCCGCTAGAAACCAACCACTGATGAGGAATACATGTCATGAACTTTTACGCCATCACCTACACCTACTCACCATCCACCAGCGACGCGCGGGATCAGGTACGCCCCAAGCACGTTGAATTCCTGCGTCGACGATTCGAGAACGGGGAACTGCGGGTCAGCGGGCCGGTTGATTCCGGAGCCGGGGCACTGCTGGTGATCGGCGCAGAATCCGAGCAGGCCGCCAAAACCTTGATGGACCAAGACCCGTTCGCCCTTGAAGGCCTGATCACTGAGCGTGAGATCCGCCGCTGGGATGTCTTTTTCGGCAAGGACAAACTCTAGGAACCCCGGTGCCGGTCCCGTGCCGAGACTAGCGAAGGAAAAACATGATGCTCACCGCCATCACCACGGCTAAACGCCGTATCGACTACCGCCAGGTGCCCACCCCGCCGCCAGCTGCCGGCCGGGCCCTGATCCGGGTGCAGCACGTGGCCCTGTGCGGTACCGATGCGCACATCTGGGACGATGACTATCCGGCAGACCTGCCGGTCATCCAGGGGCACGAATTTGTGGGCCTGATCGAACAGATCGAACCTGGACTAGTCGATGCCCGTGACGGGGTACCGCTGGTGCCCGGTTTACCGGTCGCCGTCAGTCCCATGGTTTACTGCAATACCTGCCCGCCGTGCCTGGCTGGACGCTTTAACATCTGCGAATCAATTTCCTGTTTGGGCTGTTATGAGGACGGTGCGCTGGCCGAAATTCTCAGTGCGCCGGTCAGCAAATTGCATCCGTTGCCACTTGGCCTGCCCAGGTATCTCGGAGCATTGGGCGAGCCAGGCTCCATTGCCATGCAGGCGGTCAATCGGGGCAGGCCACAGGCCGGGGAAACCGCCCTGGTCCTGGGTTGCGGCCCCATCGGGTTGCTGGCCACCTTGTTCCTGACCGAACGCGGGGTGAGGGTGATCGCCTCCGATCTCTCGGAATCGCGAATGGCGTTGGCCGAAGAATGCGGTGCGGTGGCTACCTTTGCGCCGGGAACCGGTGGGCAACTCGGTGATCTCTGGGGTGCCGCCACGGGACCGACGCTGATCATTGAAGCGACCGGGGTCCCGGCATCCTTCGAAACCGCGGTCAGCGTGGCCGCCCCCACCGCACGACTGGTTCAGGTCGGTATTTCCGGCAGGCAAGCGTTGCTGTCACTGCGGGATCTGCCCTTTAAGGAGCTGGATATTCTGGGAAGCCGCAATAGCCTCAACCTGATTCCCGAAGCCCTGGAGGTGCTCGCCCGCCATCAGGATGTGGCGGCACGACTGGTGACCCACCGATTCCCCTTCGACTCCCTCAGCGCCGCTTTTGAAACCATGCTCGATTCCGGCCAGAGCGTCGGCAAAATCGTGATCGATCTCCCCGCGACGGCAGTCACTGGTTTAGCCGCGGCGCATCAGGAAACCCCTCTCGGACAAGAAAGCAGCAACGTGTCATGACAACCACCACTGATTCCACCCCAGCCGTCTTGAGTGCTCTCGACAATCTGGAAACAACCTATGACGTGATTGTCATCGGTTCTGGTGCGGCGGGACTGACCGCGGCGGTCCGGGCCGCCGAGGCAGGAGCCCGGGTGCTGGTGCTGGAGAAAGCTTCCAAACTCGGCGGCACCAGCGCCGCCGGAGGCGGGGTGATCTGGGCGCCGAATAACCACCTCGCGCGCCAGGCGGGATTCGAGGACAGCGCCCGCGCCGCAACCAAGTATCTGCAGGCCGCGGCCGGGCAGGCAATGAGCGCGCAAGACATCGATTGGTTTGTGCGCACCAGCGGGCAGGCCGTGCGATTCCTCGACGAAAAGACCCAGGTCAAACTGGTGCCGCTGGGGCGGCCGGATTACCACATGGAATGGGACGGCGCCGCGCCAGGTGGCCGCAGCCTGGATAACCTTCCATTCGCGTCAACCGACTATCCAGGGTTGGCCCAGGCCTTGCGCCCACCAACCTATTTTCCCTTGCTCAGCATGAGCGAACGCGACGAACTGAACGGGCGAACACCTGAGCCTGCGTTGCTGGAACAGCGGGCGCAATCCGGTGTGCGCACCATGGGAGGCGCGTTGGTCGGCTCCCTCGCGGCGAGCGCACTGGATCGCGGGGTGCATCTTGCAGCTGATGCGGAGGTCAGCGACCTGTCGCAAACCGACCAGGGGTGGAGAATTGAGGTCGCGGGGAAAAACCAGCTCAGTGCGCGCAGCGTGGTGATTGCCTCGGGCGGGTTTGAATGGAATCCGCGGTTGCGCCAGGCCTACCTGAGTTTCGAGGTGACCCCCATCGGCGCTCCGTCAAATGAAGGCGACGGGTTGGAACTGGCCTTGGCCGTCGGGGCCACGGTGAACGACATGACGGCCATCTGGGGTGTACCGGTGATCTCGGTTCCCTCCATCAGCTATGACGGCAAACCCACTGGGCGTATGGCAAATGTTGAAATGACACTTCCGGGGTCCATCACCGTGAACTCGTCCGGTGCACGTTTTGTGAACGAGGCGCTGAATTACCACGATGTGTGCCGCGTCTTCGGGAATACCGACCCGTTGAGCTCCACACTTCAAAACAGTCCCGCGTGGCTGGTCTTCGACTCGGAATACTTCAGGAAGTACCCGGTTGCCGGGTCAACGCCCGGGGTGAAACCGCAGTGGATGAGCAGCGCCCCGACCCTGCCGGATTTGGCTCGGAACCTGGGGATCGATGCGCAAGGACTGCAGCGCAGTGTTGAACGATTTAATGTCGATGCGCGGGCAGGGGTAGATACCGAATTCGGCCGCGGGGCAAGCGAGCAGGACCGGCACCTCGGAGATGCGTTGAATCAACCCAACCCGTGCCTGGCTCCGCTGGAGCACGGACCGTACTATGCGGTGCCAATCCACGCCGGGGTTCTGGGAACTTCTGGCGGACTGGCCACCACTGAGCATGCCCAGGTGCTGGACCGCCACGGCCATCCCATCACTGGATTGTATGCCGCCGGAAACGTCTCGGCCGGTGTGTTCCGCAACAACTATCCAGGAGGCGGGGCGACCTTGGGCTCGGCCGTCACCAGGGGGTACGCGGCGGGCAGCCATCTGGCCGAGGTATTCCTGGCAACCCAGGCGACTGCGGACGCAGCGTTGGAGGCTTCCAAATGATGATTCCCGGACCCGCCGATCCCCGGGCCGACTTTGAGATTTGGGAGGGGAGATTCAATCATCGGGTGGTGCTTGTCACCGGAGCCGCCGGGGGACTGGGCGCACGGGCGGTTCAACGGCTGCACCGCGAAGGCGCAACGGTGATTGCCACCGATCTTCAGCAACCGGTCACACCGCACGCGGCGTTGAGTTTGGCGCTGAACGTGGCGGATCCAGACGCCTGGCACCAGGTAATCAAGGCAGTGCGGGAGGCCTACGGCCGATTGGATGGGGCCTTGTTCTGCCACGGGATCCAAGGACCGGAACAGGCGGTTGAACAGGTACCGGTTGCGGGGTGGAAGAAAACACTGGAAATCAATCTTGACGGGTGTTTTTACGGGCTGCAAACCATCGTGCCGCTGATGAAAACTCGTGGATACGGTCGGATCGTGATGCTCTCATCGATCGCTGGCCGTGAAGGGAATGAAAACATGAGCGCCTATGCGGTCTCCAAAGCGGGGATGCTTACCCTGGCCAAAACCGTGGCCAAGGAGACCGCGATTCATGGGATCACCATTAACTGCATCGCGCCCTCGATGTTTAATACCCGTTTGCTTCAAGATCTCAGCTCGGAACGCAACGCAGCACTGCTCGCGCGGGTACCTATGAAACGGGTGGGGGAGCCTCAGGAATTCGCGGCGCTCGCCGCCTGGTTGCTGTCCGTTGAGTCCAGCTATATGACCGGGCAGGTACTGGACCTCAGCGGGGGTCGCAATACCGCTTAGGCACTCAATGCAGCCGTACGCCATCTCGTTGATGCGCGGTTGGCGAAGCTGACCGGTTGGGTTCTCACGCACAGAGTGCTCTGTGGGAGAATTACTAGACCAATGCCAGCTGGATGCTGGCTGTCTTCGAGCGATCTAAGGACGTACCCAGTGGTCATGATTCCGTTGCCGTTGTATTCGGTGGAGGATCAGCAATTTTCGAGCCTCGATCCGGCGGACCTCACGCTAGTGCATCGCGGTGAGGGCGGGTCGGAAGTCCGTCGCAGTATCTTGCCAGGCGGCGTTCGAGTGCTGACCGAAGCCATGCCCGGGCAACGTTCGACGACGGTAGGTTTTTGGGTGCCGGTGGGGTCGCGCGACGAAGAAGCGGGGCACTTCGGTTCCACCCACTTCTTGGAGCATCTGCTGTTTAAGGGAACCAGCAAACGCACCGCCTTGGAGATCGCCCAGTCATTCGACGCGGTTGGCGGTGAATCCAACGCGGCGACGGCCAAGGAATCTACCTGTTACTACGCCCGGGTATTGGACACCGACCTGCCGATGGCTTTGGAAGTCATTGCCGACATGGTGACCTCGGCGGTGATCGATCCGCACGAGCTGGAGCAAGAACGCGGTGTCATCATCGAAGAGCTCGCCATGGACGCCGATGATGCTACCGATGTTGCCCACGAGCATTTTGTCGCTCGGGTGATGGGGGAGCACTCCCTGGGCCGTCCCATTGGAGGCAGCCCGGAAGAAATCATGAAGATTTCCCGCGAAGCGGTCATGGAACACTACCGGGCTCATTACCGCCCCAGTGAACTGATCGTGACCGCCGCCGGCTCATTGGATCACGACGAGCTCTGCGCCATGCTGATGACGGCGCTGAACGAAGCCGGTTGGGAACTGGACCCCTTGGCTGTCCCGGAGCCTCGACGAAATCCGGAACCGGCAAAAATCACCAGCATCCCCGGACTTGAAATTATCAACCGTCCGGTGGAACAGGCGAATATCATTGTCGGCTGCACCAGCATCACCGGGCATGATGACCGCAGACAGGTGCTCGCGGTACTCAACGCGGTGCTCGGCGGCGGGATGAGTTCGCGGCTCTTCCAGGAAGTGCGTGAAAAGCGTGGGTTGGCGTACTCGACCTATTCGTTCTCTGCTGCCTACACGGATGCCGGGTACTTCGGGATGTATGCAGGTTGCGCGCCGGCGAAGGCCGCTGAGGTGATCGGCCTGCTCGGAGCGGAGCTGGATCGACTGGCAAGCCAGGGGATTTCGGCCGAAGAACTCAGCCAAGCCAAGGGACAGCTGGCCGGTGGCACGGTGCTCGCCTTGGAGGACCCAGGAAGCCGGATGTCGCGATTGGGTCGAGCCGAAATGATTACCGGAGAATTCCAAGACATTGATGAGGCGCTGGCCCGCGTTCATGCGGTCACCGCAGAGCAGGTTCAACAGCTTGCTCAGGAGCTTGCCGCCCAAGAACGGGTGATCACTGTTGTGGGGCCTTTTGACAACGAGGCAGCCCTCGGCCTGTAGTTTGAAGTTTTCTGGCGGGAGGCTGGTTCAAGTCTTTTGATGCAAATCTTGGATCTTGAACCTGCCGCCGTGTTCACCCGGGGTTTGTTTGATGGTGTTTTTGCGCCTGTTTTTGCGCCCATTGGCTTCTTGTCCATCAAGCACCTGCCCGCCACGGATTTGAAGGTCATCCTTTGAGAATCCGAGCTTGGCGGAATACAGCGACTTGATGCGATTCCCAGTGGAAGCGGGTCGTGACTATCAATGAGTTCGCGGCTCAGGCCCCGCGCTGATGCTGGTCAACGGCGGTCCACAGGTCCTCGGGGAAAAGCTTTTTCACGTCCTGCTCAAACTGCTTGCCGTCCGCGGGTTTCTGAACCTTGTCCCCGGTGATCCTGAACGGGAAAGCTATCGCCTGGGCAACTGGTTGCGCTTCCACCTTTTGTGTTTCGGTGCAGGTTGCCCAGCCAAAAGTATTGGGATCGTCAATGCGGAATACTTCCACCTGACACGACGGAGCATCGAAATCTGTTCCTTGGTCTTGGACGAGGTCAACGATCACTTGCTGTTCGTCGTCTGAAAGGGCACCGGGTTCGCTCGATGCGCCACAGCCGCAGAGCCCCAATGCGAGAGTAACTATCGACAGCGTGCCGATTCCGAATCGTTTGGTTTTGTGACCCACCGTAATTGCCTGTCGTTCGTTTTCGTCTATGTACTATTTTTGCCCAGTCGAAGGTGAAAACCAATGACCGCCACCGTGTTGGAATCGAGTATCAGAGGAAACACAGCGTGAGCCTGTCGCGCGAAACCGGTGCGTGAGCGTCTTGTCACGCAAATCAGTGTGATGCAGGTGTTGGCGATAGTCTTTAAGCTATGAGTGCACAGATCAAGGTGGCCGTGCTCGGCGCGGCCGGACGTATGGGGTTGGAAGCGGTTAAGGCCGTCACCGACGCAAAAGATATGGAACTGGTAGCGAGTTTGGGACGCGGAGATGATCTTCAGCTGATCATTGACGCCGGTGCTACCCACATCGTTGATCTGTCCGTCCCGACCGCGACGGAACAAAACGTTCGCTTCGCTATCGAACACGGGCTGCATGCTGTTGTTGGCACCACCGGCTGGGATGATGAACGCCGGGCGGCGTTGGAAGAGCTTTTGAGCCAGCACCCGGATCTCGGTGTGCTTATTGCCCCCAACTTCGCCCTTGGATCGGTGCTGGCCAGCGCGTTCGCTGCGACTGCTGCCAAGTATTTTGAGTCGGTGGAGATCATTGAACTGCATCACCCGAACAAGGTAGATGCCCCCAGCGGCACCGCGGTGCGTACCGCCGAACTAATTGCGAAGTCTCGTGAAGCTGCCGGTGTCGGGCCCAGCCCGGATGCCACCGAAACCCAGTTGGACGGTGCACGCGGAGCGGATGTTGACGGCATCCACGTCCACTCCGTACGACTGCGTGGGTTGGTGGCACACCAAGAAGTGCTGCTCGGAGGCCCGGGAGAACAGTTCACCCTGCGCCATGACTCCTTTGACCGCGCATCATTTATGCCCGGGGTCTTGCTTGGCCTGCGTACAGTGGCCGCCCACCCCGGCCTGACCTATGGTCTGGACGGCTACTTGGAGCTTGGCCAGTGAAGACCAAACTTTGGGTCGGTGGCATCCTGCTCCTGTTCGCGCTGTATATCGGTATGGCCTTCACCCAGGCGTTCCGATTCTTGAGCACCGATTCGGTGACAGCAAAAGTCATGGGTGTTGCGATTCTAGTGATCCCCGCTTTTGGTGTGTGGATCTTGATTCGTGAAGTACTGTTCGGTTTGCGTACCGAGAGCATGGGCAAAACCCTGGCTAAGCTTGGAGAGCTTCCCGAGGATCTCCCGCGAATGCCTTCGGGCCGTTTCGTCCGCGAAGCGGCAGACGCGGATTTCCCACGCCATCAGCACGATGTCGAAGAGAATCCCGAGTCGTGGAAATCCTGGTATCGTCTGGCCTTGGCCTATGAAGCCTGCGGAGACAAACGCCGTGCCCGTAATTCGATGCGAACCTCCATCGGATTTTGGCTCCAAGAACGAAAAACCAGCGCAGCCTAACCGCAGTCTTAACTCGATCGAATAACACAGGTCCCCACCTTCCTACCTGAGGAAGCGGGGACCTGTTGCTGTCCTGACCGGCTCGTGTTCAGCGTGGCAGCGAACGTGCGTTGTTGTCCGGAGGATCGGAGTCTGCGCCGCTGAGCACACGCACCACATATTCCAAGGGGCCGGTCGCCTTGCTGAAACCAAGCCAGAGTCCGAGGACTGCTGTCGCAGCGCACAGGATCCACCAAATGGTTATCGGCTCCAGGAAGTCCTGCAAGAGCGGCAGGAGCAATATATGTCCTACGTAGAGTGTCAGCGGGGCTCGCCCCGCACCGGCCATAAACCGTCCGAGCTTCCCTAAATGGGGGACGGCCAATTGCATGATGCCGATGACCGCGACGGCGCAGGCCGCCGCATGAATGGTGAAAATCAGTGAGTTGCTGTGTGCGGTGGGCAGCCAGAGATAGGCGGATTCTGCCATGAACGGGTCCATGGTCACGCGGGGGAGCCGGCCGGTAAGTACGAGGGTGCTTGCATTGGATAGCGGAATCTTGGTGGTGGCTGCAATCTGGTCTAGAAACTGGCGGGTGGCGAACCAGCCTAGGGCTAGTGTCAGCCCCGCGATTCCGGTACCCCACGCCGTGAACCTTATGGCCGTTCGGGGCAGGGCCAATGCGGTGCGACCGATGGCGATGCCTAGAAGCCCGTAACCGAACCACACCATGAGCGGATAGTAGCCGGTGACCAAGAGGTCCTTGAAGAGAAGTCCTGGTGTTAGCAGGTCGGTGAAGGTGGGATTGTGACCCAACGTTTGGCCCGCCCACGCAAAAGCAAGGGGGCGCCACAGTATAGGCATGATCAGGAGCCAGGAGGCTGAGACTATCCAAATTGTTACTCTTGAGAGTCTGAGAGCCAGTGGAAGCAACAGAAAAAGTAATCCATAGTGAACGAGAATGATTGCGATGCCGTCATTTGCCGGCCCAATAAGCATTCCGAGCACGGCAATTATTGATGCTCTCAGGGCAAGGGCTGAGTAAATCTTGGGGTTGGGATAGCCTCTGCGCGCCATCGAACGAACTAAGAGCGTGAGTGAAACCCCGGCCAAAACCATAAACAAAACCGAGGCTCGCCCAGAGGCTACAGCCCCGGTAAACGTAGGGGAGTAGGCCCCTTGAGACTCTCGCTCGTAGAGGTTAAAAACATGGGCCGCGAACATCCCCAAGATGGCTGCAAGGCGGGCCGCATCCACTCCGAGTAGCCGTGATGGTCGATTCGTTTGGTCCATGAAATCATGGCATCACGGATTCGCTGAAAGATGCCATAGCAACATGCGCGAGTGTAGATTTAATCCCATGGCTACAAGTGCAATTGATAATCAGGCGTTCCCCTTTGGCACGGTGCTGACCGCGATGGTCACACCCTTCACCGACGCCGGTGAAGTCGATTATGAAACGGCTGCAAAATTAGCCATCAAACTAGTGGACGATGGCTGCGACGGATTGGTTGTCACCGGAACCACGGGTGAAACCTCAACCCTGACCGATGAGGAGAACCTCGGGCTGTTCCGCACGGTTGTTGAAGCTGTCGGCGAGCGCGCCGCGGTGCTCGCGGGGTCTACCACCAATGACACCCGACACTCGATCAAGCTTTCGCTGGCCGCCAAGGAAACTGGGGTGGACGGGATTCTGATCACCACCCCGTACTACAACAAGCCAAGCCAAGCCGGAGTTATTGCCCATGTGAAGGCGATTGCCGAAGCTGTTGAACTACCAGTGATGCTGTATGACATCCCTGGGCGGGCAGGTATTTCACTGGCCCCTGAGACCATCATTGAACTGGCTAAGATCCCTCAGGTTATTGCGTTGAAGGACGCCAAGGCCGACTACCAGTCCACCACCACCGTGTTGGCTAAAACCAACCTGCATGTGTATTCGGGTGATGACGGCTTGACCCTGCCATTGATGGCCGCCGGTGCCGTCGGCGTGGTTTCGGTCTCGGCTCACGTCGCGGCAGCTAAGTACCGTACCCTTGTTAATGCAATGCATGCTGGCGATTTGGCCACTGCACGCACCACACACTTCGAGCTGGATCCGATCCAGCGCGGCATCATGGGCCACGTTCAGGGCGCCGTTGCCGCAAAATATGGACTTCACTGGCAGGGTGTCCTGCCGAACACCGTCGTCCGGCTGCCGCTTGTGGCACCGTCGGACGCAGAACTTGATGCTATCCGCACGGACCTACGTGAAGGCGGATGGGATCTGTAACGAAAGGGTATAACCGCATATGACTGAGAATTCAGTAGGAAAGGCCGATTCTGCACGCATGCAGACTCCGGCCAAGTTGAAGAAGGGGACAATGCGTATTGTTCCCCTCGGCGGCTTGGGCGAAGTTGGCCGAAACATGACCGTTTTCGAGCTCGACGGCAAGCTGTTGATCATCGACTGCGGTGTGCTCTTCCCCGAAGAGCACCAGCCTGGTGTGGACCTGATCCTGCCGGACTTCTCATACATCAAGGATCGCTTGGACGATGTGGTGGGCCTTGTGCTCACCCACGGCCATGAGGACCACATTGGTGCGGTGCCGTACCTGCTGCGCCTACGCGAAGACATCCCACTGTACGGGTCCAAGCTGACCCTGGCCTTCGTTGAAGCCAAGCTGGCTGAGCACCGCATCAAAGCCAACACCAACATCGTGGTGGAAGGCGAGATCGCTCAGGTCGGCAACTTCGAGTGTGAATTTGTTGCGGTCAACCACTCCATTCCAGACGCACTGGCAGTGTTCCTGCGCACCGAAGCCGGTACCGTGCTGCACACCGGCGACTTCAAGATGGATCAGTTGCCGCTGGATGGACGCATCACCGACCTGCGCCACTTCGCACGTTTGGGTGAGGAAGGTGTGGACCTGTTCCTGCCGGACTCCACCAACGCCGAGGTTCCGGGTTTCACCGTGGCCGAACGCGAAATCGGTCCGGTCCTTGAAGCCAAGTTCGCCCGCGCCCGCCGTCGCATCATCGTCGCGTCCTTCTCCTCGCACGTACACCGTGTGCAGCAGGTGCTCGATGCCGCGGCAATGCACGGTCGCAAGGTGGCATTCATCGGACGCTCGATGGTGCGCAACATGGGCATCGCCGAACGCCTGGGCTACCTCGATATCCCGCAGGGTGTTTTGGTCGACCTCAAGCAGATCGACCAGCTGCCGGACCACAAGGTGGTGCTGATGTCCACCGGTTCGCAGGGCGAGCCAATGGCAGCGCTCTCCCGGATGGCCAATGGCGAGCACAAGGTGCAGATCAACCCGGGCGACACCGTGATCCTGGCCTCCAGCCTGATCCCGGGTAACGAGAACTCGGTTTTCCGTGTCATCAACGGCCTGATGCGCCTTGGCGCCGAGGTCATTCACAAGGGCATGGCCAAGGTGCACGTCTCCGGCCACGCCTCCGCCGGCGAGCTGCTGTACTGCTACAACATCCTGCGTCCGAAAAATGTGTTGCCGGTCCACGGCGAAACCCGCCACCTGATTGCCAACGGCCGACTGGCCGCACAGTCGGGGGTGCCGGAGGAGAACGTGCTGTTGGCCGAGGACGGCTCGGTCATCGATCTCAAGGGCGGGGTTGCCCAGCTTGTCGGGCAGGTTGAATGCGGTTACGTCTACGTGGACGGCTCAAAGGTCGGCACCATCACGGATGACGACCTCAAGGACCGTGTCACCCTGGGTGAAGAAGGCTTCATCTCGGTGATCACCGTGATCAACCGCCAGAATGGCACCATCATCTCCGGGCCGGACATCCACGCTCGCGGTGTGGCCGAGGAAGATTCGGTCTTTAACGAGATCAAGCCAAAAATCGCGGCGGCGATTGTGGAGGCGGTTTCGAATAATCCGAACCACACCACTCACCAGCTGCAGCAGATTACCCGTCGTGTGATCGGCTCGTGGGTCTCCCGCAAGCTGCGCCGTCGACCCATGATTGTGCCGGTAGTTCTCGAAGCATAGGTCCTCGAAAGCTGCCCAAAATAAAAGAACTCCACTTTTTGGTGGGGTTCTTTTATTTTGGGGAAAACGATCATGAAACAGCCTGGCTACCTGCCAGTGCGATGATTTTCCCGCTACTCGGATCGTATTGCACCCCGCGCACCATCAAGTCAGCCCCTGAATTGAATCCAGATCACGACTGAGTGCGAAATATTGTGCCACGACCAGCCAAAATGTCGAACCCCTCACATAAACTATGGTGAAGTCGATATCGCCTAGATATTGCACTCGCATTCACACTGGGGGAATTCATGGGAAAAACTCTGTTAAAGCGCGCCCTGGGCTCGCTTGCAGCACTTGGACTTGTCGGTGCTTTGGGCTTCGCCGCAGTGCCGGCACAAGCCAGCGAACGTCCGATAGATATTACCGGGTACACGGTTTCATCAATCACCGTTGCGGATTCAAGCTGCCGCAATGTTTCGGTGAAGGCCAGCACCAAGGTTAAGTCGGATTTTGTTGATTCCTACGGCATTATCGACGTCACGCGCAACGGCGGTCTAGTTGATTCGTTGTGGATGGACGGCCGGAAGATTTCGGACAGGGCTTTTATCTGCCCTAGCTATGACGGGCTCGGCGTTTACAAGGTGGGTCCAGCTGACATCAGCGCCGAATACGACTACTGGGATTCGTATTTCGGTGACTATTTCTCGGACTACAGCTACTACACGGACAACACCAGCAAGACGTTCAACGTTCGCGGGAAAACCAAGAGCACGCTGAAGGCCACCCGTTCGGGAAGCAAGGTCACCTTGACCGCCACTGCGCAGGTGTATGCGCCGGAGAAGTACCGTTACGCGCAGTACAACGCCAAGAAGGCGAAATTCCAGGTGAAGTCGGGTAAAACCTGGAAAACCTTGAAGACTGTTGACTTGAAAAAGGGAACGGCGAAAATCACCGTGAAGCAGTCGAAAAAGAAGAGTTACCGGTTGACGATTCCGACGGCAACCTGGGCGGCATCAACCACCACAAAAACCGTGGCCAAATAGCCGGATCAGGTATTCCGCTCGCGCCACAAACTCAAAAGGACCTGCCACCGCGTTCGCATGGCGGGTTCTTTTTTTGTGCCTCCGGGGTGCCAGAAGCGGACCCATACCGACGTTTAACGGCGCCTCAGAAAAACGACACGTCAATGAGCGTATCGTGACGTGTTTTGGTGGCATCGGGTTAGGATGAGCGCATGATCCATCAACGGGCGCGTGCGCTGGGCACCATGAATAAGCAACTGTTTTTTGCGGCTGTCGGCTTGGGCGCAGTAACTGGCGCACTAACGGTCATCGTGATGTTTGACCCGGTAAATTCTGCTGCAAGCCTAGATCTTGAATTCTTATTCACGATTCTGCCCATCGCGCTGCTGTGCGGAGTTGGGGTGGGTGTCCTCTCATGGGCAGGGACGTACGCGGCACTGGGGATCTTGGAATTCCGTGCTCCCGAGGCGACTGCTCTTCTCCAAGCGGCAGGCGGAGGTCTAGGCTCCATGGCTGGCGGCTTGCTTCCAGCCCTAGTGATTTTCACTGCTGTTCTGAGTGAGGACCCGGATGTGGGGATAATCTACAGCTTGTCCGGTGGGCTGCTGGCGGTGTGTTTCGCCCTCGCCTTCGGGGTGATCTTGGTGCTGAACCGATCCAAGAACAATTGACGGGAGAACCTGTGCCTTCTAACGAATGTGGCCCACTGGCAGGGGTTATGCCGCGCCAGTCACAGCGGATCGCACCACGGATGGTTCTTGGATTCGGCCTCGCGGGCGCACTTCTGGGGTCCATTGGCGGGCTCGTTGTCCACTGGCAGGGTGTTCTGAACAGCACTGGCGAAGTCGCGCCCTGGGGAGAACTTGGCATCATCGTTTTCGTGAGCCTGCTTAACGGGGCGCTGCTCGGAATCGTGGCGGGCTTGATCCCCGGACTCGGCACGCTTGGTGGCCTGGCGTTGCACCGTCGATGGAATGCATCAGTCAACGAGACACCTCGACGGCTGTCAGGCCTCGCCGGTGCTGCGGTGTCAGCAATGCTAGTTGCATGCGGGGTGCTCGCGGTCGTCTTGCCGTCCGCGCATGCTGAATTCTGGCTCTGGACCATGAGCACGTATCTTGTGGTTTCCATGCTCACCGCATGGATCCTGATCTCCATGTCCTTGGCTCGCGACTCATGACTCGAGGACTGTGGAAGCGGAAGTCCCACTGGGCGCGGTAGTTGGCGTTATCACTCATCTATCGCTAGTGTGGTTTCCGGGGAATCTATATATCAGATGTGTTTATGACCGACTAGCGAGTCATCATCACGCCCAGTTCCCGCATCATCATCACCATCGTCAGTCGACCTTCGAGGATACTTCATGTCTGTTCCACCAAATCAGCGAAACTACCCCAACAGCGGTAACCCTTACCAGTCAAACCCGTACCAACAGCAGAACGGCAGCGGAGAAGGTGGCAAAAGCTTTATCGCCACCTGGCTGCTGTCATGGTTCCTCGGCGGACTGGGAATCGACCGTTTCTACCTGGGAAAGGTCGGTACGGGAATCCTGAAGCTGGTTACCTTCGGTGGATTGGGCATTTGGGCACTCATTGACATCATCCTGATCCTGGTTGGTGCCATGCGTGATAAGTACGGATACCGCCTTGCCGGGTATGAGCAGCACAAGAAGACCGCATGGATTATTACGATTGTCCTGCTCGTGCTGGGAATCAGCTTCGGGAGCCTGAGCGCCCCGTCCTATATCGAGCAGTGGCAGTCCTTCTAAAAAGTTGTCAATGACCCCGCGAAATCTCGCCGAGAATTTCGCGGGGTCATTGTTTTGTTTTCTCCTAAAAGTTTCTGATCTGGGATGACAAACTGGACTAATGCTGAAGATTCACGCGCGGCACTGTGCCGGAAGCGTTTGATTGGGCAGAATGGGGCAAATGAACGCACCGACAGATCTCCAGAGGCCAGCTGCTCAGCGCGCGCCGCAGATCCAGGATGCAACAGGTGTCCGCCCATGATCGAATTCGATGCAGTCAGCAAGAGCTACCTGGGCGGCACCACGGCGGTCAGCGAATTCTCGCTCGAAGTGCCCGCGCATCGCACTACGGTGTTCGTCGGTTCTTCCGGGTGTGGCAAGACGACACTGTTGCGCATGGTCAATCGCATGGTTGACCCCTCCGCCGGGAGCATTAGGATCGACGGGCAGGACGTCGGTACAGGGTCCGCAGTACAGCTGCGTCGAAGCATTGGCTATGTCATGCAGAACGCCGGACTGCTGCCGCACTTCACCGTCGCGGAAAATATCGCCACGGTGCCACGGCTGGAGGGAACCCCCCGCGGTAAGTCCCGCCAGCGAGCACTGGAACTCATAGCGACGGTGGGACTGGATTCCAGCCTTGCCGACAGGTACCCGCACCAGCTCTCCGGTGGCCAGCAGCAGCGCGTCGGCGTCGCCCGGGCACTTGCCGCGGAACCGAACATCCTGCTGATGGACGAGCCCTTCGGCGCGGTGGACCCGATCGTCCGCACCGAGCTGCAGCAGGAGCTGCTGCGGCTGCAGCGGGAGCTGGGCAAAACCATCATCTTCGTCACCCATGACATCGAGGAAGCGTTCCTGTTGGGAGACCAGGTGGTCATCCTCTCAGGTCAAGCCCGGAAGCTTCAGGTGGGCAGCCCCAGCCAGATCATCGAATCTCCGGCTAACGATTTTGTCGCATCCTTCATCGGGGCCGAACGCGGTCAGCGTGCCCTGCGCCTCAAACAGACGCCCACCGGGACAGTGCTGGTGGACTCCCAGGGCAAGACCCAAGGGCGCTTGGTCGACGAGCAGGACCTAAATCGGGCATGAGCTGGATCCTGGAGAACCTCGACCTGATCGGGACGCTGGCCCTGGAGCACCTGCGCCAAAGCCTGTGGGCGATTGCCGCAGGATTCCTGGTCTCGCTGCCACTGGGCTGGGCTGCCTGGCGCTACCGGGCGCTGCGCGGCCTGGTGGTGACCGGTACCGGCCTGCTCTACACCATCCCGTCGCTGGCGTTGCTGATGATCGTGCCTGTCATCACCGGGATGAGCGCCATCAGCGAGGCGAACCTCATCGTGGTGCTGATCCTCTATGCGCTGGCCATCATGGTCCGCTGCGTGGTGGATGGCCTGGACTCGGTTGATCCGCAGACGCGTTCGGCCGCCACAGCCATGGGCTTCGGCCCTGGACGGCGCTTCGCCGCGGTGGAGCTTCCGCTGGCCGCCCCGGTGATCCTCGCCGGTCTGCGTGTCACCGCGGTCAGCACCATCTCGCTGGCCACCGTGGGCATTCTGATCGGTGTGACGAACCTAGGCTACCTGTTCATCAACGGGCTGCAACGACGCATCATCCCCGAGGTGCTTGCCGGTGTCCTCGCTGTGGCGCTGATCGCATTGCTCATCGATCTGCTGCTGGTGCTGGCCGGCCGTTGGCTCATGCCTTGGGCCGCAGCGCAGCCGCTTCGCGCACGCCGGGACCGGAAAGCCGCACCGAAGGCAGCAGGCATCCTATGAACTTGCTGCTCGAAGCCTTTGCCTGGCTCACCGACCCCGCCCAGTGGAGCGGGGCCAACTCGTTGCTGCTCCTGCTGGGCCAGCATCTGATGTACACGTCGCTCGCCGTCGCGATTGCCGCGGTCATTGCCATCCCGGCCGGCTGGGCCATCGGCCACACCGGCCGGGGCCGAGAAATCGCGGTGGCCGCTTCCGGGCTGGCCCGGGCAATTCCCTCCTTCGGTCTGCTGATCCTGTTGGTGTTGCTGGCAGGGGTGCTGCACAAGCCGGAAGCCGCAATCATCACTTTCGTACTTCTCGCCATTCCGTCCATCCTGGCCGGCGCTTATACCGGGCTGGAAACCATTGACCGGAAAACCATTGACGCCGCCCGCGCCATGGGCATGACCGAACACGAGATCTTGGCCAAGGTTGAAATCCCGCTGGGGCGGCCGCTGTTGGTGGGGGGCCTGCGCTCTGCCATCTTGCAGGTGGCCGCCACCGTCACCATCGCCGCCTACATCAACCTCGGAGGACTAGGCCTGCCGATCATCACCGGCCTGAACCTCAGACGCTACGATATGGTGCTCGGCGGCGCGCTCATGGTCGCGGCGCTAGCGCTCGTCCTGGAACTGTTGATGGCCCTGGCCCAGAAGATGTCCGTGCCTCGCGGCTTGCGGATCACGCACGTCTCCGCCGCCAGCGACGGCGAAAGCACCCTTGCATTAGAGATAGATCGCCCCATTGAAAGGACACGAACATGAAGTTCCCAACGCACAAGGCGCGGGCAGGTTCGGTACTGGCACTGGCCGGAATGCTGGCACTGGCTGGATGCGGCTCCAGCGATCCGCTAGCCACCGAGCCCAGCGCCGGCGCCTCCGGCACTGCGGACAAGAGCGTGGTCGTGGGATCACAGGCGTACTATTCAAATGAGATCATCGCGGAGATCTACGCCCAGTCGCTGGAAAGGGCCGGGTTCACCGTGGAACGGCGGTTCAACATCGGGCAGCGCGATGCGTACATGCCGCAGTTGGAGAACGGCAGCATCGACATCATGCCTGAATACACCGGAAACCTGCTGCAGTATTTCAAGCCAGACACCATCGCCCGTGCATCGGATGAGGTCTACTACGAACTCGGCAAGGCGCTGCCCGACTCCCTGGCGGTGCTGGACCAGGCCCAGGCCTCGGACCAGGACTCCTATACGGTCACCGAGAAGTTCGCCCAGGACAATAGCCTCTCCTCGATCGAGGATTTGGCGAAAGTGTCACAGAAACTCACCCTCGGCGGGCCACCGGAACTGGCCGAACGGCCTTACGGCCCGAAAGGCCTAAGCAAGATCTACGGAGTCGACGTGGCTTTCTCCGCCACGGGAGACACCACCGTGGAAGACCTGAACGCCGGAACGGTAAATGTGGCCAACGTGTTTACCGCGGACCCGCGGATCAAAACCGACAACCTGGTAGTCCTGGATGACCCCAAGGC
Source organism: Glutamicibacter sp. NPDC087344 (assembly GCF_044744225.1). Classification (NCBI taxonomy): domain Bacteria; kingdom Bacillati; phylum Actinomycetota; class Actinomycetes; order Micrococcales; family Micrococcaceae; genus Glutamicibacter; species Glutamicibacter sp. NPDC087344. The sequence goes on from NZ_JBIUXY010000003.1 coordinate 442,199, forward strand.
ACTATTTCTCGCTTCCAACGTGATCCCGGTGATCGAAGCCGACAAGGCCGAAGAGCTTGCGGTAGTTATCAATCCGGTCAGCGCCAAGCTTTCCGCCGACGAACTGATCGCCCTGAACGTCCAGAGCACGGTGGACCAGAAGTCCGCGGACGATATCGCCAGCGCCTGGCTAGACAGCAACAGCTGATTCCTCCAACCTGCGTGCGTGATTATTCTCTAGCGCCTCTTGAGGGTGTGAGTTCACGTGTATATTCGGTACGTTCCCAGCCGTTGGCGATACCCTAGAATTATGGCCCCACGTACCCAGTCTCAGGGGGCGAAGAAACCTACGACGCGTAAACCCAAGGCGTCAGGCACTTCGTCTTCCAAGAAACCCACCGACAATCCGGAGCAGGACCTGCCTCTGCCACTGCGTGTTATTCGCAGCGTGTGGATGGGCATTGCCCGGATCTTCGGTGGTGCCTTCCGACGTATTGGCGGCACCGTCAAGCCCGACTACGAGCTGCGCCGCGACGGCACCGGGCTGTTCCTTGCCCTGATTGCCATTGTTGTGGCGATCATCGAATGGTGGGGACTACGTGAGTCCGGCTGGTTCGGCATCGGTGTGCATGCCGTTGTCGGCGGAACCCTTGGGTTTATGGCGGTGCTGCTGCCGATCATCTTGTTTATCGGCGCCTTCCGGTTATTCCGGTACCCGGAAGCGGTGACCGAGAACAACCGCATCGGCATTGGGCTGCTGATCATGACGTTGTCCGGTTCAGCCCTGGCGTCTTTGGCCAATGGTTCCCCGGCGGTCTCCGAAGACTTTGACGTGCTGTGGAACGCTGGCGGCATGGCCGGCTCCATCTTGGGTACCCCGCTGGGACTGTTGATCTCGGTACCCGGTGCCATGGCAGTATTCATTTTCCTTGAATTCATGTCGGTACTGATTGTCACCGCAACTCCGATTACCCAGATCCCCACCCGCATTCGTACCGGTTACAACCGGCTCCTGGGCCAGGACCCGGATACGGTACGCCCGGCCCGCGCCACGCCACGCAACACCGTGTCGGACACCGAACTGACTCCGGATTCCGAGGACCACGATCAGTCCTACCTGTATCCGCAGGAAGAACAAGCCGCTCCCGTCAAGAAAAAGAAACCTGGATTTTTTGAGCGCCGCGCGGCGGCCCGCAAGGTCACCGAAGTATATGACGTGGACGGCCACGCCGATGCCGAACGAAGCGGTGACATCGCCTATGACAAGGCGGTCATAGACGAAGAAGAAGCGCATCCGGCCGAGGCGGCCACCACCGCATTGCCGGCGGTGCACCGCAACCGTTCGGCAGAGGTATTCGATGCAGATGAAGCGGCCACCCAGGCGCTTTCTCGGGAACAGCTGATCTCCGAACATCCGACGGTCGCCCATGCCACTGTAAACCTCGACGAGGAACCCGAGGATCTGCAGCCCGAGACCCAGACACCTCCGCCGGGCGTCAAACGACCCACCAAGGCCGAGGCCGAGATGGCTCAGATCATGGAAAGCATTGGGCTGAAGTCCGAGCCTGAGGCGGCCACCAGCGCCATGGACCAGGTGTCCTCGCGTGCCGCGGGCCTTTCTGGCTCTCCGCAGGCCCCCATTCCGGCCCGGACCGAACAGCTGCAACTGTCCGGGGATATTACCTATACGTTGCCCGCGGCCGACTACCTGCCCCCGGGCCCGCCAGCCAAGGAAGCCTCGGAAGCAAACCAGGTAGTGGTTGATGCGCTGACCAACACCTTGCAGCAGTTCAAGGTGGACGCCAAGGTCACCGGGTTCTCCCGCGGCCCCACGGTTACCCGCTACGAGATCGAGTTGTCGCCCGGCACCAAGGTGGAGAAGGTCACCGCGCTGTCCAAAAACATCTCCTACGCCGTGGCCTCCTCGGATGTGCGTATCCTGTCCCCGATTCCGGGCAAGAGCGCCATCGGCATCGAAATCCCCAATACCGACAAGGAAGTTGTCGCCCTGGGCGACGTCTTGCGCAGCCAGAACGCGCGCAAAACCGAGCATCCAATGGTGATGGGTGTGGGCAAGGACGTCGAGGGTGGTTTTGTTGTCGCCAACCTGGCCAAGATGCCTCACCTGTTGGTCGCCGGTGCGACGGGCGCAGGTAAATCGTCATTCGTGAACTCGATGATCACCTCGATCCTGATGCGTTCAACCCCGGACCAGGTCCGTATGGTGATGGTTGACCCCAAGCGCGTGGAACTCACCGCCTATGAAGGTGTTCCGCATCTGATCACACCGATCATTACGAACCCGAAAAAAGCCGCGGAGGCGCTGGGTTGGGTTGTGCGTGAGATGGACACCCGCTATGACGACCTGGCGAACTTCGGCTACAAACACATCGACGACTTCAACAAGGCAGTCAAGGCCGGCAAGGTGCACCCTCCGGAGGGTTCCAAGCGTGTGCTTAAGCCCTACCCGTACCTGTTGGTGATCGTGGACGAGCTGGCCGACTTGATGATGGTCGCCCCACGCGACGTGGAAGACTCGATTGTGCGTATCACCCAGCTGGCCCGCGCCGCCGGCATCCACCTGGTGCTGGCGACCCAGCGCCCGTCCGTGGATGTGGTCACCGGCCTGATCAAGGCCAACGTGCCATCGCGTATGGCGTTTGCGACCTCCTCGGTCACCGACTCCCGTGTGGTCCTGGACCAGCCGGGCGCGGAGAAGCTCTTGGGGCAGGGCGACGCCCTGTTCCTGCCGATGGGCACCTCGAAACCCATGCGTGTGCAGGGCGCCTGGGTCACCGAGTCGGAGATCCACCGCGTGGTGGAACACGTCAAGGCCCAGCTGCAGCCCGAATACCGCGACGATGTCATGCCGGTCGCGGAAAAGAAGAAAATCGACGAGGATATCGGAGACGATCTGGAGCTGCTGCTGCAGGCTACCGAGCTGGTGGTCACCAGCCAGTTCGGCTCCACCTCGATGCTGCAGCGCAAGCTGCGTGTCGGTTTTGCCAAGGCCGGGCGCCTGATGGACCTGATGGAGTCGCGCGGCGTGGTGGGCCCTTCAGAGGGTTCCAAGGCCCGCGATGTGCTGATCAAGCCCGACGACCTGCCTATGGTGCTGGCCGCGATGCGCGGGGATGACCCAGCCGCAACGCCGGCTTCCGCCACCGAGCAGGCACTGGTGAATGAGGCGAATGTGAACCATGCAGATCCGGTGGCAGAATATGCTGAGGACCTGGTTGCCAAAGACCTGGATGACCGCCCGCAGGCCGTCGATTATTTCGACGGCTCCGACGACGAGGGCTCCGGTGAGGATGCCTGGGACCTGACAGGGAGAAACTGACATCATGAGTGATCAAGCTTCGCATGACGCAGCACAGCCGGTTCCGACACTGAATATCGCCAATGTGCTGACCACCATCCGCATCATCATGGTCCCGTTTTTTATCTGGGCCCTGTTTGCCGATGAGAGCACCTACGGCCTGTGGCGCTGGATCGCCTTGGCGCTGTTTGTCTTGGCAATGTATACCGACAAGCTGGATGGGGACCTTGCCCGCAGCCGCGGATTGATCACCAATTTCGGTAAGATCGCCGACCCCATCGCGGATAAGCTGCTGACCGGCTCGGCACTGGTCAGTCTGTCCATCCTGGTCGAGCTGCCGTGGTGGGTCACCTTGACCATCCTGATCCGCGAGTGGGGTATCACCCTGTTGCGGGTGGTAGTCATCCGGTACGGCGTGATTCCCGCGAACATGGGCGGCAAGATCAAAACCGTCATGCAGGCCGTGGTTATTGGGCTGTATTTGCTTCCGTGGACCCACACCATTGAATGGCTGTACACCGTTTCGTGGTGGCTGATGCTGGCAACCGTTGCGGTCACCGTGGTGACCGGCATTGAGTACATCTTCAAGGCGGTAGCGGTACGCACCGCCTACAAAAAGAACGCTGAGTAGTCAGCCGAATCACTCGGCACATCATCCGGTGCGCGTCGGGTAACTACCCGATGCGCACCATCCATATTCCCGGGGAGCGACATATGAGGCACCAGGCACCATCAGTGATATCAATGGCCAGCGAACAGAAGCTTCAGATTGCCACCGCTGAATCGCTTACCGCCGGTTTGATCGCAGCGACCCTCGCGGAGGTCCCAGGCGCTTCGGCCGTGTTGCGCGGCGGTGTAGTGAGCTACTCCAGCGATGTCAAAATCTCGGTTCTCGGAGTTGATGCCTCGCTGTTGGCAGTAAGCGGATCGGTGGACCCCGAGGTTGCTCGACAGATGGCTGTTGGTGCTCAACGTGCCTGCGGAGCAGATGTGGCAGTGTCTGCGACAGGGGTTGCAGGCCCCGAAGCCCACGATGGCAAATCGGTGGGAACTGTCTTCATTGGCTGGGCGTTCAACAACGAATCGGGTTCCCGCGAGCATCATTTTGTGGGTGACCGGGCACAAATCCGTGAACAGAGCACCCAAGCCGCCATCAATCAGCTAGCTTCCATATTGGGTAAAGCTTCTTCACAGTAACGCCAGAAATACTGTTTTTCCCGAGAATTTCCGAAATCAACCGAAGTTTTGTGGCGTAGATCGCAAATCTATGATTAGGGTAATAACACGGGAACAAATTCGAATGACATGTCGTTGTACGAACTGTAGGGCCACAAGGATGGCCCCCGTAATGAATAGATCTTCGAGATGGACCTAGGAGCAAAGGCTAAATTTATGGTCAAGCAACCCGTCACAGTCAATGGTGTTGTCCGTTGGCGCGATATGGGAGAAGCCCGTATGGTCCAGCCCGTGAAGGAGGAGCACAAAATGGTAGTACTCCGTCATGAAATCGGTGACGTCCTGCGAGACGTCCGCCAGCGTCAGGGTCGTACCCTCCGCGAGGTTTCCCATAGCGCTCGTGTTTCATTGGGCTACCTATCGGAAGTTGAACGTGGACAGAAGGAAGCCTCCTCGGAGCTGCTCTCCTCGATCTGTTCCGCGCTGGAGATTCCACTTTCGCTCATGTTGCGTGAAGTATCGGAGCGCATTGCGCTGGCCGAGGGGATCGCGATCCCGGACACCGTGCCAACCGATATGGCCAACGAGTTCGCGGCAACCCGGAACGACAAGCCATTGGCGTCGGTCTAGGGTTTACATACTTGGTAAGGGTTGCCGGTTGACGGCTGGCCCGACGGGCGAGGGTCCACGCAAATGCGTGGGCCCTCGCCTCATTCGTGGGAGACTGTTTCAGTGCGACTTAGTGACTTTTGGCGGAATATGGAGAATGAATTCGGCCCGCGGTACTCACATGTACTGGCCGACTCCATGGCCCTGTCTGAACTTGATAGCTTGACGGCCAGTGATGCCTTGAAAAAGGGGATCAAGCCGAAACAGGTGTGGGAAGCGTTGTGCCGTGCGCAAGATGTACCCGCTGAACGTTGGCTTGGGGTCGACATTGAACCCAAGGAATCGTAGCCCCCATCGGGCAGTTTCGAGTATTCGAAACACTCACGTTGATTTTCGAACATCTATTCGGATAGAGTTGTGTGTAAACGAGGCGGAGCACCGTCTGTGAAAACTTAAACTCAGGGTTTGTCCACACTTTTTGGATCCACGGGTCCAAAGTGTCGGTAGGCGCTCATACTGTCTAATGCAGGACAAAAAATCGTGGGCAGGTCGATTGATGGCTTGCATAAGCAAAGGTGAACCATGGCAGCAAATAATGATCGGGAAAAGGCGCTCGAGTCTGTTCTAGGCCAGATCGACAAGGCCTTCGGTAAGGGCTCGGTCATGCGCCTGGGTGAAGAAGCTCGCGCCCCCATTGAAGTAATTCCAACCGGCTCGGTCGCACTGGATGTCGCTCTGGGTATTGGCGGGCTTCCGCGTGGTCGTGTTGTTGAGATCTACGGTCCGGAATCTTCGGGTAAGACCACCGTTGCATTGCATGCGGTAGCTAGCGCCCAGCGTAACGGTGGCATCGCCGCATTCATCGATGCTGAGCACGCGTTGGATCCGGAATATGCCAAGAAGCTCGGTGTGGACACGGATGCGCTGTTGGTTTCCCAGCCGGATACCGGTGAGCAGGCCCTGGAAATCATGGATATGCTGGTTGGCTCCGGAGCCTTGGACATCATCGTCATTGACTCGGTGGCCGCTCTGGTTCCACGTGCTGAAATTGAAGGCGAAATGGGCGACAGCCACGTGGGTCTTCAGGCGCGTCTGATGTCCCAGGCGCTGCGAAAGATTACCGGCCGCCTCTCGGCGTCGAAGACTACCGCAATTTTCATCAACCAGCTTCGTGAAAAGATTGGTGTCTTCTTCGGCAGCCCGGAAACCACCACCGGTGGTAAGGCCCTGAAGTTCTACGCTTCGGTTCGTATCGATATCCGCCGAATTGAAACCCTCAAAGAAGGCACCAACCCTGTTGGTAACCGAACCCGTGCAAAGATCGTCAAAAACAAGATGGCTCCTCCGTTCAAGCAGGCTGAGTTTGACATCCTGTACGGTCACGGCATTTCTCGCGAAGGTTCGCTCATCGATATGGGTGTCGAGCACAACCTGGTGAAGAAGTCCGGTGCGTGGTTCACCTATGATGGCGACCAGCTTGGTCAGGGTAAGGAAAATGCCCGCCGGTTCTTGCGTGATAACCCGGACCTGGCCACCGAGCTGGAGCGTCAAATCTTGCAGAAGCTTGGTGTATTACCAGCAGAGGAAGTTGAGGAAGAAGAGACCGAACTGCGAGTCGTCGAGGGCGATAAGTAGTGAGCTCAGGCTTCAAACGACGTAGCGTCCGATCCGGATTCAGTTCCGGATCGGACGCTACGTCCGTTTCCAACGAATTTCAGGGGGACCTCGCCGATATGCCCGAATGGGCCCGGCCCGATCCGGCTGAAATCGAAACGACTGAAGCCGTGGATGAAGACTCTGCCTCAAAAAGCGCCGGGGAGGACGTGCAACAGCCGCTGGCAGGCAATCGTCGAGTGATCGCCAGCATGCCGGTTCAAGAAAAAAAGAAACCGGAAAGCGTGGATGAGCTTCGCGCTGCGATGAATGAGATTCTCTCCGCTCCCGCGCCGGCATCACCCACGAAAAAGGAACGAAGCCAAGCACGTCAAGCCAAACGGGCCGCTAGAGCCGACGGTGAAGTTGAGCTCCTGGGTGATGATCAATGGCGAGAGAAGGCTCGCGGTATTGTTTTGCGGCAGCTCACTGCGAGCGATAAAACGGCTAAACAGCTCAAGGACAAACTCTTAGCGCAAGAATGTCCCGAAGACATTGCCGATGAGGTAATTGAACGCTACGCGCAGATCAATCTCGTGGACGACGAGCGTTTTGCCACGACCTGGGTTACCGCCCGGGCGCGTTCCAAGGGCTTGGCACGCGGCGCGATCAAACGCGAATTGCGGACCAAAGGCATCGATGATGAGACCGCGGCGCAAGCCCTTGAACAGATTGATGACGAGTCCGAAGAACAACGCGCCAGAGAACTGGTTCGAACCAAACTACGACCAGAATCCATGGGGATTGACCGCGACAGGTCTCTGCGCCGGTTGGTGGGTATGCTCGGGCGCAAAGGCTACAACGGCGGCATGGCGTTTAGAGTCGCCCGGGAAGAATGGGACGCACGTTTCGGGCAGCACGATTAGGACTTTACGCGCGGCTGCCGCTGGGGTGCCGCGCGCCGGAACACTCAGGCAAAAACACCGACGTTGATCCGCTGCGTGCATCGCTTTCGGGATCCGGGATCGCGCGCAGGTCCACCGGTGATCCTGGCGGGATTGCCAAATCGGTTAGCGACCCGCGTGCGGTAGGGATGCTCACCCAGGTCGATGGCTGACCAGGTGACCTTAGTCGTTGCTCAAAAGATGATTTGAGTATTCTCCCATTCAACCCATTTGAGGTGCTCACGTTTCACCAAGCGCAGCAATTCGGTAATCTGGATAGGTGACTGAGCTAGCTTCCAACCCCACACCCACACATTCCGAGACCGCGCCACGTACCTATGAGGTGCGTACCTACGGTTGCCAGATGAATGTCCATGACTCCGAACGCCTGTCTGGATTGCTCGAAGACGCCGGACTAGCGCGAAAGTCGGATGAGCAACCCGACGAAGTCGCTGACGTTGTTGTGTTCAACACCTGTGCTGTGCGCGAAAATGCCGACAATAAACTCTACGGCAACCTCGGTATGCTCAAGACGGTGAAGGATTCCCGCCCGGGGATGCAAATAGCCGTTGGCGGATGCCTAGCTCAGAAAGATCGAGACACCATCATCAAAAAAGCCCCCTGGGTTGATGTGGTTTTCGGGACCCACAATATCGGCTCCTTGCCTGCGTTGCTGAACCGCGCGGAACATAACAAACAGGCCGAGCTGGAGATTCTTGAATCACTGGATGTCTTCCCCTCGACACTGCCTACTCGACGAGAGTCGGTCTACGCAGGGTGGGTGTCCATCTCGGTAGGTTGCAACAACACCTGCACATTCTGCATCGTCCCTTCGCTTCGAGGCAAGGAGCGCGACCGCCGTCCGGGCGAAATTCTCGCGGAGATTCAGGCACTGGTTGACGACGGGGCCATCGAAGTGACCCTATTGGGCCAAAACGTGAACTCCTACGGCGTCGAATTCGGAGACCGTTTGGCCTTCGGCAAGCTGCTGCGTGCCTGTGGCGAAATTGAAGGCTTGGAGCGTGTGCGTTTCACCAGCCCGCACCCGGCGGCCTTCACCGACGACGTTATCGAAGCCATGGCAGAAACCCCGAACGTGATGCCTCAGCTGCACATGCCGCTACAGTCCGGTTCCGACCGAGTGCTCAAAGAGATGCGGCGTTCCTACCGCTCGAAGAAGTTCCTCGGAATCCTGGACAAGGTACGCGACCGCATCCCGCAGGCAGCGATCACCACCGACATCATTGTCGGATTCCCCGGCGAAACAGAGGAGGACTTCCAGGCCACCCTCGACGTTGTCGAGGCCTCCCGTTTCTCTTCCGCCTATACCTTCCAGTACTCGGTGCGTGCCGGCACCCCAGCCGCCACCATGGAAGATCAGCTTCCCAAGGCCGTTGTGCAGGAACGGTACGAGCGTTTGACCGCACTGCAGGACCGCATTGCCAAGGAAGAAAATGCAAAGCAGCTCGGGCGCACCGTGGAGGTCTTGGTGACCGAGAACGCTGGACGCAAGGCTGAGCAGACGCATCGTTTATCGGGCCGTTCGCAGGACCAGCGCTTGGTGCACTTCACCGTCCCAGAGGGTGAACAAACCCCGCGGCCGGGTGATCTGGTCACCTTGCCGATCACCGAGGTCGCCGCATTCCACCTGGTCTCTGACCCGACCGCGGAACAGTACCACCTGCGTCGTTCGCGTGCGGGGGACGCCTGGGATCGTTCGCAGGCGGAGAGCTGCGGTGTGCCGAGCACCGGTGCTAGCAGCCAGCCGGGACGCACCAACCTCGGGATGCCGACCCTGAAGGTCCGTAGCTAAGCGTATGGGTTCTTCGCAACTGCCGGTTATTGCGGTAGTCGGGCCCACCGGTACCGGGAAATCGGATCTGGCTATTGGCTTGGCTCAGCAGCTGGATGGTGAGGTCGTTAATTCTGACGCGTTGCAGTTTTACCGTGGCATGGATATTGGAACTGCGAAGCTAGGGCCATCCGAGCGAGCTGGAATCGAACACCACCTGATGGACACCATGTCGGTTCGCGAGGAGGCCTCGGTCGCAACGTTCCAGCAGCGGGCGCGTGAATGTTTCGCGGAGATACGGTCGCGGGGCAAGGTGCCCATTCTGGTTGGTGGATCTGGATTGTACGTCCGTGCGGCATTGGACGTTATTGATTTTCCGCCAACCGATCCGGGTGTACGAGCCCAGCTTGAAGCCGAGGTGCGGACGCAAGGCGACGGGCAGCTACGACGAAGACTTGCCGAGGTGGATCCGGTTTCGGCGGCTCGGAATCTTGACCAACGCCGGGCTATCCGGGCACTGGAAGTTTTTCTGATTTCAGGTCGCGCCTTCAGCTCCTACATGCCGCAGCGTGAGTACTTCCAACCTGCGGTGCAGATTGGACTAAACTACGAGCGGTCTGCGTTACATGAGGCATTGGAAGCTAGGGTTCACAAAATGGACGCTAGCGGGTTGGCTGAAGAAGTTGTTGCGCTGTTGGAATGCGGGTTGCGTGAAGGAAAAACTGCCTCACGGGCCATTGGATACCAGCAGTACATCGACTTCGTTGATGGGCTGATTGATCGTCCCGCGGCGATAGACCAAACCGTGATCGCCACGCGCAAATTCGCGCGACGCCAGATTACCTGGTTCAACGCGGATGAGCGCGTCACCTGGTTTGACCCTACCGAGCCTGGACTGCTGGACCGGGCGTTGGAAATGATCACCCAGAGAGCTGTGTCCTGAGACGGCCAGCTAAAGAAGTACAAAACTTGAGGAGCACGGATGTACCGCAGTGAACTACAGCAGCTTGCAGGCCTACCCTTTGCCAAAGGGCACGCGACCGGCAACGATTTTGTGTTGCTGGCTGATCCTCAAGGCACCATCGAGGTGAGCTCCGAGCAGGTTGCCGCGCTGTGCCACCGGCGTTTTGGCATTGGCGGGGATGGCCTGATTCGAGCGGTTCCCACGTCAAAGGTTTCAGGGTATGAGCAACAGTTCATTGAGAATCCCAAAGCCTACTGGTTTATGGATTACAGGAACAATGACGGCTCCATCGCAGAGATGTGCGGCAATGGGGTACGTGCGTTTGTGCATTTCTTGATTGCCGAAGGCCTGGTTAACCTCCAGGTAGGGCAGACCCTTCAAATCGGTTCCCGTGCTGGTGTCAAGGAAGTGACACGCCTGGCCGAGGGGTACGCGGTGAATCTGGGACCTTGGGGCTTGATCTTTGAGGAACAAGCGGACACCGATTCCGTTGATTCCATGGTGTTACCCGTCGGCTGGGAGCAGGCACTGCCCGCCCTCAGCATCACCATGGGTAATCCCCATACCGTGGTAGCCCTTCCAGATCAGAAGATGCTCGAGGACCTCAACCTTTTTGCCGCTCCCGAAGTTTCGCCCCAGCCGCCGCACGGCACCAACGTCGAGTTTGTGGTTCCCGGCGTCCCGCTGATCGACGGGGAGAAGGCCAGGGTTCAGATGCGTGTACATGAACGGGGTGTGGGGGAGACCCTGTCCTGCGGTACAGGTGCCTGCGCGGCAGCGGCTGCCATGCGGTATTGGGCGCGGGGAACTGCCCTGATCAATGACTGGTCGGTCGAGGTGCCTGGTGGCACCGTAGGAGTTGAATTCCGGGCGAATGGCGGACCGCGGGAGGACACCATCCTCAGCGGTCCCGCTCAGCTGGTGGCCCGTGGAGTCATCGGCCTAGACTGACGAAAGATATCCGCCCGCCAGTGTGTGGAAACCTGCTTACTGAGCGGGCCGGGTAACTTTCAAAACACGGAATGCTTTCGAGGTGGTTTCCCGGGTGATGCTCCAGTCGCCAGGCAACTGCGCGAGCAGCCACTTCTGCAACGAGTCGCTGCCCAGATTTTTCTGAACTACCATCCATGCTTCGCCTCCGGGAGCTAGCCGGGGAAGCCACAGCATCAAAAGCTCGTGCAGTGCCTCCTTGCCGATGCGGATGGGCGGATTGGACCAGATCGTGTCGAATCGGAGTTCGGGATCTATCGACTCGGGCAGCCCTATCACCACGTTATCTAGGCCGAGGTTCTCAGCATTAATACGTGCCAACTCGATGGAACGTTCGTTGACGTCGACCCCGTAAACAGTTGACTCGGGACTTTGTTCTGCGGCGCTCAGTGCGATGGGCCCCCAGCCGCATCCGATGTCCAGTATTTTTCCGTGGGGAGTCGGAACGTTCTGCAGCAGGACTTCGGTACCCTTATCCAATCCTGAGGGTGAAAAGATCCCGGCCGCAGTCTGGATTTGGCGAATGGTGCCGTTCAATTCAACAGAAATTATGCGGCGTTCGTCAGCCGAAGCGGGGCTGGCACTGAAGTAATGATCCGAACTCATACTCCAAAGTTTATCGTTGTGCGCGCAAGGGCAACACACAGCTCAAGGCAACGTGACAAAGGCAATATGTACCAGGATTCACAAGACTGATAGAGTTTTCCCTATGACTTTGTTCTTCGTCTAATACGTAGCCCACACGGTTACCCGCGATTCGCGGCTATCCGGCGCCAGATTTGTGCGCCCGGACTCCGGAATCTGCAGGCGGCAAAGTCTTTTTTGTTTTCTAGAATCCCACGTGTATTGGGGTTATTGGCTTGCCTTTGCGATCGAGTAACCGGATCAACATCAGCACCGCATGCTGCTCTCGAAAATCTCAAAGGATACTCAATGACCAACGAAGACGTTAATACTGACCGCGCCACCTCGCGAAGTGGGGGTGCCCCGCACTATTCTGGAAAGCGAAGTACTTCAAAGGAGACCATGACTAACTCCGAGTCACACGAGCACGATTCATCGTCCATGGATGACGCCCAGATTCAGGCCGCCATCGACCGCATTCTGGCGGCGGATGAAGCCCACAGTCCAACGGTGCAGCATTTCACCACGGAAGATGAATCCATCATTTCCGGCCAGGCAACGGCACTGAACCGTTTTGCCACCGGCTACACCACCTTTGACGGTGAGCAGGATGACCTAGCGGAACGACGCGCACTGCGACGTGTCGCCGGACTGTCGACCGAGCTTGAAGACGTCACCGAGGTCGAATACCGGCAGCTCCGATTGGAACGTGTGGTGCTGGCCGGAATTTGGACCGAGGGCACCGTTTCCGAAGCCGAGAATTCCCTGCGCGAGCTGGCCGCCTTGGCGGAAACCGCTGGTTCTGAAGTTCTTGACGGGGTTGTGCAGCGCCGTAGCAAGCCGGATCCCTCAACCTACCTGGGGTCGGGCAAGGCGATGGAGCTTCGCGAAATCGTGGCCTCCACTGGCGCCGATACCGTCATCGTGGATGCTGAACTCGCGCCGTCTCAGCGCCGCGCGCTGGAAGATGTTGTGAAGGTCAAGGTTATCGACCGCACCAGCCTGATTCTGGACATCTTTGCCCAGCATGCAAAGTCTCGCGAAGGCAAGGCTCAAGTTGAGCTAGCTCAATTGGAATACCTGTTGCCTCGTTTGCGCGGTTGGGGTGAATCCATGTCCCGTCAGGCCGGCGGTCGTGTCGGTGCCGCGGGTGGTGGCATTGGCTCGCGTGGTCCGGGTGAGACGAAGATCGAGATGGATCGTCGCCGGATTCGCGACCGTATGGCCAAGTTGCGCCGCGAAATCAAGGCAATGAAACCTGCGCGTGAAGCAAAACGTGCAAACCGCCGCCGTAACGAGGTGCCTGCAGTTGCCATTGCTGGGTATACCAACGCTGGCAAATCCTCGCTGCTGAACCGACTGACCAATGCCGGGGTACTGGTAGAAAATGCGCTGTTTGCTACCCTCGACCCGACGGTGCGTCAGGCAACCACAGAGGATGGATTGACCTACACCCTGGCCGATACGGTGGGTTTCGTCTCGAACCTGCCAACGCAGCTGGTCGAAGCTTTCCGTTCGACCCTCGAAGAAATTGCCGATTCGGACCTGATCCTTCATATTGTGGATGCCTCGCACCCCGATCCTGAAGGCCAAATCCAAGCGGTGCGCACGGTTTTGGGTGAAGTTGATGCACTGAACATCCCTGAAATCATCGTGCTGAACAAAGCCGATGTTGCTGATCCGTTTGTCATCGAACGTGTTCGTAACCGCGAATCAAATACCGTGGTGGTTTCCGCGCACACCGGTGAAGGTATCCAAGAGCTCCTCGCCACCGTAAGTTCTTCCATTCCCCGTCCCGGGGTGCAGATGGAGGTGCTTATTCCGTACAACCGCGGGGACCTGATTGCGAAACTGCATCAGAGTGAGTCAGAAATCCTTGACAGCGAACATCTGGAGCACGGCACCAGAATGATCGTGAAGGTGCGCGAATCAATGGCGGCAGAGCTGGAGACATTCAACCTTCATGGATAAGCAAGAGCAGGCCCTTGACCTGTTGGAAGCCGCAGTGACTTCCATGGGCGGTGCCATGCGTACCGGCCAGCAGGAAATGGTCAAGCACGTTGTTACGGCGCTAGAAGATGAGGAGCACCTTTTGGTGCAGGCCGGAACCGGAACTGGTAAGTCTATGGGCTACCTGATTCCGGCCCTGGCCCATGCCCAAACCAGCGCAAAGCCTGTGATCGTTTCCACCGCCACCTTGGCGTTGCAATCACAGATCGTAGGCCGCGACGTGCCGCGGCTCCTGGAATCGCTCAAGGGCAAGCTCTCACGGCCCATGGACGTTGCACTGCTTAAGGGACGTTCAAACTACCTGTGCCAGTACAAACTTGGCGGAGGATACCCGGAGGACGACGAGGGAACTCTGTTCTCCATGTCGGAGCCCGCGGCGCCGAAGGGGCAGACTTTTTCGCCGCTGGCCTCCGAGGTGATGAAGCTGCGCGACTGGGCGGATCGAACCGATACCGGTGACCGCGATGAGCTGGTGCCCGGAGTCAGCGACAAGGCGTGGAAACAAGTCTCGGTTTCTGCGATGGAATGCCTGGGTTCGCAGAAGTGCCCGATGGCGGACGAATGCTTCTCGGAAATGGCTCGCGCCCGAGCAGCTGAATCCGACGTCGTGATCACCAACCATGCACTGTTGGCGGTTTCTGCCTTCGAGGGCCTGTCGGTGCTGCCTGATTTTGATGTTGCAATCATTGATGAGGCCCACGAACTGCAGGACCGAGTCACCAGTTCGGTGTCCGGGGCGTTGTCTCCCCGGATGATCCTCACCGCAGCCGGCGGTGCCAAACGACACTGCGCAGTCAACGTGGATGAGTTGGTGAAGGCCAGCAACAGGCTGGAAAAGGCGTTGACCGGCGTGCCAACCGGGTTGCTGCAGACCGGCCTGCGTGAAGACATGGGTATCGCCCTGAACGACATCGTCGAGCAGTCCCGGTTGGTTTTAGCGCTGACCAAACCCGAAGCCAACGCGCCGGCTGACGGCGGGCGCCAGACGGCCCGGTCACAAATGCAAGCTGTCATGGACGACGCCATCCGGATGCTCGAAGCCGAAGAACGCCGCGAGGTGCTATACACAACCCGTCCGCGTGAATTTGTTGAGGGGCGTGGTTACGTCGAAGCCGACGATAGCCAGCCAGCAACTCTAAACGTTGCACCGTTGTCCGTGGCTGGCAAGCTGCGTGAAGGGCTGTTTGACGGTCGAACGGTGATCCTGACCAGTGCGACCTTGGCCATCGGTGCACAATTTGATTCGGTGGCTGGCTCGCTGGGGCTGATGGGCGCGGGCGCTCCGTCGTGGACAGGTATCGATGTTGGTAGTCCGTTCGATTATCCGAAACAGGGCATCTTGTATGTTGCCAAGCACCTTCCGAAACCTGGGCGCCAGCTGGCGGCCGAGACGCTGGATGAAATTGAGGATTTGATTAAGGCTTCTGGCGGCGGGGCGCTGGCCTTGTTCACCTCCAAACGATCGGCCGAGGAAGCCGCGTCGATTCTGCGTGAGCGCCTGGATGTAGAGATCCTGTGCCAGGGCGAGGCAAGCATGAAAGCGCTGGTACAGCAGTTTGCCGACGAACGGGATACCTGCCTCTTTGGCACCATGACGTTGTGGCAGGGTGTTGATGTTCCCGGAGATTCCTGTCGATTGGTCATCATTGACAAGATACCGTTCCCTCGTCCCGACGACCCGATTTCGAAGGCGCGGACCGAGGACGTGCAGAAGCACGGCGGCAATGGGTTCATGCAGGTTTCAGCAACACATGCGGCGATTCGTTTGGCTCAGGGGGCAGGGCGTTTGATCCGATCGATCTCGGATAAGGGTGTTGTGGCGGTGCTTGACTCGCGCATGGCGACAGCGCGCTATGGGGGCTTTTTGAAAGCCTCCTTGCCGCCGATGTGGCCTACCGTGGACAAAAAAACGATCACCGGTGTGCTCAAGCGTATGGATCCCAACGGCTAGCCCCTTGCGCGAAGACCTACACCGAAGTCTGTAAACAAAGAGCGGTGGGGGGGGGGGGGGGGGGGGGGGGCCCCCCCCCCCCCTGTTGGGGGGCGACAAAAAAGAAAACAAAAACAACAAAAAAACACCCAAAAACGGGGCGCGCGCGCCGCGACGAGGGTGTTTAAGTGG
>NZ_JBIUXY010000003.1:458330-500722 GCF_044744225.1 Glutamicibacter sp. NPDC087344
CCGTTGTTAGAAGCTATACCAGCACACACCGGTGTCCCCTTATTCCAAACCACAAAACAATAATTTTTAACATATTTGTTTTTTTTTGCCCCCCCCCCCCCCCCCCCCCCCCACCGCTCTTTGTGCGCGAGCTACTAAAGAGAACGCATAACCGAGACAACACGTCCCATCACGGTTGCAGCGTCGCCGAGAATTGGTTCGTAACGTGAATTCTGCGGCAACAGCCAAGTATGCCCGTCGCGCTGGCGGAAGGTTTTGACGGTGGCTTCTTCGTCGAGCAGGGCCGCGACGATATCACCATTGTTAGCGGTTTGCTGACGACGGACAACCACCCAGTCTCCATCGCAGATCGCCGCATCCACCATCGAGTCGCCGGACACCCGAAGCATGAACAATTCACCGTGTCCCACAAGCTGGCGTGGAAGCGCGAAAACATCTTCGACCGTCTGATCGGCGAGGATCGGTCCGCCGGCAGCGATACGGCCAACCAGAGGCACCATGGT
The DNA here is from genome assembly GCF_044744225.1 of Glutamicibacter sp. NPDC087344. Lineage (NCBI taxonomy): Bacteria > Bacillati > Actinomycetota > Actinomycetes > Micrococcales > Micrococcaceae > Glutamicibacter > Glutamicibacter sp. NPDC087344. The sequence goes on from NZ_JBIUXY010000003.1 coordinate 458,834, forward strand.
GGTGTCCGCCGAGGTGCTCAGCTCGATGATCTTAGCTTCGTCCTTGCCTGCGTCCGCGGCAGGCTTGGGTGCTTCGGCCGCGGCTGCATCTTCGGCAAGCTGCAATGGCAGCAAAATTTCCATCGCCCGCGGACGGCGGGGATCGCGGCGAAGGTAACCGAGCTTCTCCAGCTGGCTCAACTGGTGAGTTACGCTCGACAAACTCTTCAACCCAACGGTGTCACCGATTTCCCGCATCGACGGTGGATATCCGTTTTTGCCGATGGAGCGCTGAATGGTCTCGAGAATTTTCTTCTGGCGGATCGTCAGCGAACGTGCGTTCGATCGGGGAGTGCGCTCTGAAGCTGACATGATCTTTAGCCTTCCCTATTCACCGGGCTTGAGTTGGGCGGATGCCTAACTGTCGGACCCAGGTGATGTTATGTACTCGTTCCTCTTCTACTTCGAAATCTTAGTCGATATGAGGGAGTCTTTCAAAGATTTGTTCGAAAGTGTCTAGACATTTTTGGCAAGCATCTGTTAGAAAAGATATACGAGAATCGAACACATCTTCGAATCCAACATTCGAAGACAGGTTCGCATCATGTCACCGCTGAGGAGAATAGTCATGGCAACCGTCGCACTTGACTCAAAACGCACCAAACAACCAATGAAGATCCGTATCAACCGAAGGGGCTGGGCTGTCCTTGTCGGGGTACCGGTTTTTATCCTGACCATTGCCGCTGCGTTTTTGGTCACGATGTTCACCTCCGACGCGCAGGCGTCGTCGAACCTTCCGACCGGTGTTGAAACGGTGGCGGTCACGGTCATTCAAGGCGACTCGCTGTGGGCCCTGGCTCGTGAATACGCGACCGGATACGACGTTGATGTGGCTATCGAACACATTGCCGAGATCAACGCACTGGACTCCAGCGAGATCCGCGTGGGGGATACGTTAGAGATTCCGGTCCTGGCCAACTAGCCGCTATTCGTCAAGGATGCGGCGCTGGGTATTGTTACCTGCGCTTGTCGCCAATTCTTGAACAGCGCAGTGCGCCATTAGACTTAATGACGTGAATGACCGCAGTGAACTTTTGAGTCAGCTGCCCTTGCGTGAGAACCTCCGCGGGCTGTCCCCTTATGGTGCGCCACAAATTGACGTACCAATTCAGCTGAACGTCAATGAGAACACTCATCCGCTGCCACAGACCGTTATTGATGCCATCGCTCAAGAAGTCTCCAAGGCAGCCGCGTCGCTGAATCGCTACCCCGATCGTGAATTCGTGGAATTGCGAGAACTGCTGGCCGCATACCTTGGCCACAATCTAGATCGTGAAAACATTTGGGCCGCCAATGGTTCTAATGAAATCTTGCAGCAGATCTTGCAAGCTTTTGGTGGCCCCGGTCGTAGCCTGTTGAGTTTTGGGCCGACCTACTCGATGTATCCGCTATTGGCCAGTGGTACCGACACCGAATACATTGCCGGCCATCGAGCCGATGATTTCACCCTTTCGGCTGAATCTGCCGCGGCTCAGGTGCGTGAGCACACGCCGAACATCGTTTTCCTCTGCTCCCCAAATAACCCCACGGGCACCGCCCTGGGTCTGGACGTCATCGAGGCGGTGTACGAAGCGGCCTCGGAAACCAACGCCATGGTGATTGTGGATGAAGCCTACGCTGAATTTTCGTTGGCCAGCACTAAATCAGCCTTAACCCTGCTCGAAGGTCGCCAACGGCTGATCGTCAGCCGGACGATGTCCAAGGCGTTCGGCCTGGCTGGCGCCCGGGTGGGCTATTTGGCGGCCGCTCCCGAAGTAACTGACGCGATTCGACTGGTCCGGTTGCCATACCACCTGTCGGCCGTGACCCAGGCTACCGCTATCGCGGCGTTAAAGAACGTAGAACTGTTGCTGGCCCAAGTTGAGGAAATCAAAGCTCAGCGTGACCGCATCGTCCAAACCCTCCTTGCGCTTGGACTCAAGCCGTCGGTCTCGGACTCAAACTTTGTGTTCTTCGGCGGATTGGATGATCCGCATGCCATTTGGCAAGGCCTGCTCGAGGCCGGAATTATCGTCCGCGATAACGGAATTGCCGGAACCTTGCGGGTGACCGCCGGTACCGAAGCCGAAACTACCGCTTTCTTGAACCGGCTGACCGAACTGCTCAGCGCACAGAAGTAGAAAAGACAAACGAAGGAAGACATGTCTGCCGAATTGATTGGTGCACGACGCGCCCGCATGGAACGCGTCACCAGCGAGTCCTCGATATTCGTTGAGCTAGACCTTGACGGGTCGGGTGTCTCACAGATCAGCACCACCGTGCCGTTCTACGACCATATGCTCACTGCATTGTCCAAGCATTCGTTGATCGACCTCACCGTGCGCGCAACTGGGGACACCCACATCGATGTGCATCACACCGTTGAAGATACCGCGATTACCATCGGTGAAGTTCTCCGGGTGGCTTTGGGCGACAAGGCTGGAATCCGCCGATTTGGCACCTCATACGCTCCGCTGGACGAGGCCTTGGCTCGTTCGGTAGTGGATGTTTCTGGCCGCCCGTACCTGGTCCATGGGGGAGAGCCTGCGGGGCAGGAGTACCACTTGATTGGCGGTCACTTCACCGGGTCGATGACACGCCACGTTTTCGAAGCGATTACGTTCCACGCGCAGATCTGTGCACACATCGAGGTGCTCTCCGGTCGCGACCCGCATCACATTGTTGAAGCGCAGTTCAAGTCCTTCGCCCGCGCACTGCGAGAAGCCGTCGAGCACGACGAACGTATGGGCGATAAGATTCCATCCACGAAGGGTGCCCTTTAAGTGGCGAAAAAGACAGTGGTTGTCCTGGACTACGGTTCGGGTAACGTACGCTCCGCAGTACGCGCGCTGGAAGCCGCCGGGGCAGATGTTGAGCTCACCGCCGATCCGGACAAGGTGCAAAATGCCGACGGCCTTGTGGTCCCCGGTGTCGGGGCCTACGCATCCGTGATGGAACAGCTGACTAAGCTTGGCGCATTGCGCTGGATCGGCCGACGGATCGCCGGTGGGCAGCCGGTCCTCGGTATTTGCGTCGGGCACCAGGTGTTTTTCGAAGAAGGTGTGGAACACGGCGTCAAGACGGCCGGTATCGGCGAATGGCCCGGCACTGTCGAGCGCCTGCAGGCAGATGTCATTCCGCACATGGGGTGGAACACCGTCCGTCCGCCGGAGAACACCAAGCTGTTCGCCGGAATCGAAGACGAGCGATTCTATTTTGTGCACTCATACGGGGTGCAAAAATGGGAGTTCGACGTGACGCAGCCAGCGATGACCCCACCACAGGTAACCTGGTCCACGCATGGCACCCCGTTTATTGCTGCCGTGGAGAACGGCGCCTTGTCGGCGGTTCAATTCCACCCAGAGAAGTCCGGTGAAGCAGGCAAGAAACTGCTGAGCAACTGGCTGGAAACCCTCTAGCATGTGGTCGATCATACTTCTGGGCGTAGGGGCGTTTCTGGCAGGCGGAGCGATCTCGCTGAAAAACCAGAAGGCCCACATATCTTGGATCATCGCCGTGTGGGGTCTGGTCGCCGCTAGCGTGATCGCAGCCTGGGTCTTGACCCTCTAGTTTCTATTTTTCGACGAAGGACATCATGAGTGAGCAATCAATTCTTGAACTGCTTCCAGCAGTAGACATCGCCGGTGGGCAGGCCGTCCGCCTGGTGCAGGGCGAAGCCGGTTCCGAAACCGGATATGGCGACCCACTGGAAGCCGCGCTTGCCTGGCAGAATGACGGGGCAGAATGGCTGCACCTAGTGGATCTGGATGCGGCTTTCGGACGTGGAAGCAATATCGAGATCGTCCAGCGTATCGCCCAGGAACTCTCCATCAAGGTGGAGCTCTCCGGCGGCATCCGTGACGATGCATCACTGGATCGGGCCCTGGAGTTCGGTGCGACCCGGGTTAACCTGGGCACCGCAGCGCTGGAAAACCCGGAGTGGACTCGCAAGGCCATTGCACGTCACGGGGACAAGATCGCCGTTGGCATGGATGTGCGCGGAACAACCCTGTCGGGACATGGCTGGACCAAGGACGGGGGAGACCTGTGGGAGGTCCTGGCTCGTTTGGAAGACGCCGGCTGCGCACGCTACGTCGTTACCGACGTCACCAAGGACGGAACTCTTCGTGGCCCCAACGTCGAGTTGTTGCGGGAGATCGCATCCAAAACCAACAAGCCAGTTGTTGCCTCGGGCGGGATCTCATCCCTCGAGGACCTTCGTGTTTTGCGTGCATTGGTTCCCGAAGGCATCGAAGGGGCCATCATGGGCAAGGCCCTCTACTCCGGCCAGTTCACCCTGCCGGAAGCACTTGATGTCGCAGGACGTCGCTAGAGTCATCAAGCTCTGAGCATTCCTTACGTGGGTCGGCTGGAATTTTTCAGCCGGCCCACGTTTTTCTTTTGTGAAGCGAAAATGAACGGCAATCAGTTTTTGTGTGGTTGAGCGGTGTGGAACCGTGGCGCCTGAACCTGTGAGAAGCAGTGAGTTTGCGAGCGAAAGTTTCCGGTCATAACCGCAGATTCCGCATTCACCGGCGGTTCTTCATCCGCAGTGAGTTTTCTCGCGAGGTACTTGCAAGCCTCGGACGTCTGCGCAGGAAAACGTGAAGTGCAAACCTCGTTGGGTGGGCAAGCTCATGTGTGAGTCCGGGCAACGTGTTCATGCGCAGGTGTTCTCACCGATAGCATGGATCTATGAGCACTGAGCAACCCGAATCCGCACCGAAACGCCACCTGCCTGGACACATCGTCGCAGCCTTGGCGCAGGCAGGATCGGCAACCGACTCAGCGGGTCAAAGCTGGGAAGGCCGCGACCTGGCCGGTGAAGAAAACCCGCTGCACAAGTTCGACAAGGATGATGGGCTCGCCGACGCGCAGGTAGTGCAAGCGCTAGCCGACTTGCGAGCAGGAACCGGCAGCGAAGCATCGGTTCACCAAGCGATGGCCAATGCCCGAGTTTTTGTTGCCGTGGTGGCCCAGCTTGGGGAAGAAGCGATGACCGAGCACGGTTTCGCGGCCGATAAGGAAGCCGACATGGCGCTGGTGAAAATCAAGGGACCCGACGGGCGCATGGCCTTGCCGGTGTTTACCACCGTTGAACGGCTTCAAGCGTGGCATGGCGAGGCCCGCCCGGTCGCGGTATACGCTCCTCGGGCCGCCCTATCTGCGGTCAGCGAAGAATGCCAGTTGCTGGTATTGGACCCAGGTAGCGATTACACCTTTGTCCTTCGACGGCCCGGCGTGTGGAACCTTGCGAAACAGATTGGCTGGACACCGAGTTATCTGAACCAGGCAATTGCCGACCTCGTTCAGGAAGCGACTGGTGGGTACAAACAACTGCGTCAGGTAAAGCTTGCTCCCGGGCGAGGTGTGGGTTCAAGAGACGCACAAGGCCAAGGCGTGCCAGGCGGCGGATCTGGGCCGGAACTCAACCTCCAATTCGTTTTTGCCACTGGCACCAGTGAAAACGATGCGCGGGAAATAGCCACAAACATCCACGGGATATTGTCCCGAAACTCCGAGTTTGCCGAGGCGGTGGACTCGCTAGAAATCAGCTTGCTCAGCTCATCCAGCTAGGAATGAGCGTAAACGAAGAGGAAATCCCCACGTCATGAAGAACTACTGGCAGATTCTGCGTCAACCTCAGATCGCTTCGCTGCTAGTGATTGGCATGGTTGCTCGACTCCCGCATTCAGCGTTGGGCATGTTGCTCCTACTTCATTTAGTCACCAACCTCGAACAGAGTTGGGTTTCGGCCGGCTTGGTGACGGCGTTGATGACCATCGGTATCGCCATCGGCGCGCCGTGGCGTGGGGCACGCGTTGATATGTGGGGCCTTCGCCGGGCACTGTTACCTTCTGTTTTTGTGGAAACCGCAGTTTGGTGCACGGTGCCTCACGTCCCGCTGGTGTGGATCTATCCACTGGCGTTCATCGGCGGGCTCTTCGCCCTCCCAGTATTTTCCGTGGTGCGCACGGCTCTTGGTGTGATGACCACCGGGGAGCAGCGCCGGACCGCGTTTGCCCTTGACGCTACCGCCACGGAACTGGTTTTTATTGTCGGACCGGCAGCCGCCGGGATCGTGGCAACCCAGATTTCAAGCACCCTCGGTTTGAGTGTCATCGGCGTGACGGCTTCGGCCGCCGGACTGGCCATGATGCTACTGAACCCACCGACAAGTAGCGCCGATCCAAAGGCGGCCGCGAACCGGTCAAACGTGCATGAAGAACGGCTGGGCGCCGAAGCAAGTTTTATCGCTGCAGCGCCTGTGGGAGTCCCCGAGGTTGAAGGCGAGCTGATCCTTGCCGGGATGAAGTCAGCCCGCGCGCGAATCAAAAAACGCGGCAAGAACTTCAAAAATCGTTTCAGCTGGGTCAGCGCCTCCGTCCTTGCAGTCTTCATCGCCGCATCGGGGGCGGGCATGCTGCTCACGGGCACCGAAGTGTCTATTGTTGCGGAACTCGAAGCCGGTGGCCACAGCAGCCAGCTTGGCCTGGTGTTCCTCTTCTGGTGCGGCGCCTCACTTGTCGGCGGCCTGATATACGGGGCCATGCGACGCAATATTTCACCACTGGTGCTGTTGCTGATGATGGCGGTCCTGACGATCCCCATGTACTTCGCGTGGGATCCGTTGTCGCTGGCCGTTTTCTCCGCACTGCCAGGTTTCCTGTGTGCGCCAACCCTGTCTGCGGCTTCTGAATGGCTCACGGATCTGGTGGCCGAAAAACGACGAGGTGAAGCCATGGGTTGGTATGGATCAGCGATGACCGGCGGCACCGCCCTTGGCTCGCCCCTGACCGGTGTGCTGGTTGATACCTTTGGGCCACCGCTGGCCTTTGTTGGTATTGGGACCTTGGCCATCGTTGTGGTGATCATGGCCTTGATTGCTCAGCAGATCCGTCGCCAGATACGCCGCAAGCGCACCCGCACACGGATCGCTTCCTAGAGATTGCTCACACAACAGGGTTCTTGAAACCAAAAAATCATCCCCGGTTCGGCAGAAATTGCCGAGCCGGGGATGATCTTAATCTCTAAAAAATTTATGGGTGGAAACCTAGTTGACCGGTCCGGTGAACTTTTCGCCCGGGCCCTTGCCTGGGGCATCGGGAATCAGCGAAGCTTCACGGAAGGCCAGCTGCAGGCTGCGCAGGCCATCACGTAGCGGCGCCGCGTGCTGCGAGCCAATCTCAGGCGCACCGGCGGTGACTAGGCCAGCCAGTGCGGTGATGAGCTTGCGAGCTTCATCCAAATCTTTGAGCTCATTTGCGTCATCGCCTTCGGCCAGACCGCATTTGACGGCGGCTGCGCTCATCAGGTGTACGGCGGCGGTGGTGATGATCTCTACGGCAGCGACCTCAGCGATGTCGCGGACCTGCTGGTCGACGGTGTGCTGGTGCGAGTTGGTGTCTTCGGTACTCATACTGCTAAGCTTGTCACAGACCGACTCAATAAATGCAGTCAAGGTCCACCGGTTCGCGCCGGGCGGACGGACTGTACTAGTATTGAGCCAAGCAAGTGGAGGCCAACTCCCACCCGCTGTCGCCGCCTTGAGGCTTCCGGGTATTTCGGCAGGATATGTTTGAACATATCTAGGATGGAACACAATTAATGTGAATCTGTCGTGTCGTCACCGTGGCCTTCGCCTGCAATCGCAGCCGGAGGCCTTCTTCGTTTGCGGGTATGGAACTTAGGATTTCAGGAGTGACACATCAGCGATCCACGCATTAATGAGCGCATTCGCGTGCCAGAGGTACGTCTCGTCGGCCCCAATGGTGAGCAGGTAGGTATCGTCCGCATTGAGGACGCGCTTCGACTGGCTCACGAGTCCGATCTGGACTTGGTCGAGGTGGCACCCAACGCCAAGCCTCCAGTGTGCAAACTGATGGACTTCGGCAAGTACAAGTACGAAGCCGCAGTCAAGGCTCGCGAAGCTCGCAAGAACCAGACCAACACGGTTTTGAAGGAAGTTCGCTTCCGCCTGAAGATTGACACCCACGACTACCAGACCAAGGTTGGCCACGCACTGCGCTTCCTCGGCGCCGGTGACAAGGTCAAGGCCATGATCCAGTTCCGTGGTCGTGAACAGCAGCGTCCAGAGATGGGTATCCGCTTGCTGGAGAAGTTTGCAGCGGATGTTGCCGAGGTTGGCATCATTGAATCCAGCCCACGCATCGATGGCCGAAACATGGTTATGGTTGTTGGTCCGCTCAAGAACAAGGCAGAGGCTCGCCGCGAACAGCAGCAGAAGTCGGGCGGTCGCGAGTCGGCCAAGCGCAAGATCCGCACTGATGCACCGGTTGAGACCGAAGGCCAGAATGTTGCAGCAGCGATGGACGAGGATTCACTCGCCAAGCTGGAGCAGGCTCGCCAGGCAGCTGAAGGCGACGCCTAGCCAAGTCTGTTGGGCTTTCGAGCCCGTCACCGCCAGACGGTGAAGGACCTTCCTTGGAAGATCCAACTAACAAGAGAACAGCAGCGGTCACCTTTTGCAGGGGCCCGCTTCGGATGATCCCTACATGGCATTCAGTTGTTGTGTGGAGCACGTAAGGAGAACGGCAGCTATGCCGAAGTTCAAGACTCACAGTGGCGCCAAGAAGCGCTTCAAGGTTACCGGTAGCGGTAAGCTCGTCCGCCAGCAGGCTAACCGCCGCCACTACCTGGAGCACAAGTCCTCGCGACTGACCCGTCGCCTGGCTTCTGATCAGCTGGTCGCAAAGGCCGATGTGAAGACCATCAAGCGGATGCTGGGCCTCTAAGCCTCCCTTTCGCATTACGGGGAAGCATTACCCCACCACCCACAGACTTCTCCCATACCGCCACCGCGGCATGGGGAACCTACTTGAAGGAGAACACACGTGGCACGTGTGAAGCGGGCAGTAAACGCCCACAAGAAGCGTCGCGTCGTACTGGAACGCGCAAAGGGCTACCGCGGTCAGCGTTCGCGCCTGTACCGTAAGGCCAAGGAGCAGCTGCTCCACTCGTTCGTCTACAGCTTCAACGACCGTCGTAAGCGCAAGGGTGACTTCCGTCGCCTGTGGATCCAGCGCATCAACGCTGCATCCCGCGCCAACGGCCTGACCTACAACCGTCTGATCCAGGGCCTGAAGGCTGCTGAGATCGAGGTTGACCGCCGTATGCTTGCCGAGCTGGCTGTCTCGGACTCCAACGCATTCGCCACTCTGGTTCAGGTAGCAAAGGGTGCCCTGCCGGCTGACGTCAACGCCCCAAAAGCGCCTAAGGTAGTGGCCGCTGCAGCCCCAAAGGCTGCTGCTAAGGCTGCTGCCGCTGCTCCAAAGGCCGAGAAGGCCCCTGCCGCAGAGGCAACGGAAGCAAATGGTGTCTTCAAGGTTGTTGAAGGTGCTGAGGTCCCTGAGGGCTTCATCATCAAGGGCAACGCAGGCTCCAACAAGTACCACGTCCCAGGTTCGACCTGGTACGAGCAGACTGATGCTGAAGTTTGGTTCAACTCCATCGAGGCCGCCAAGGCTGCAGGCTTTGAGCCTGCAGGTGGCGAAGCCCGCCAGAAGATGAAGTAAATATACTTCCTCTTTATTGGAGAGATCACAGCAAAGGGTGGGATCCGCACATGGTGCGGATCCCACCCTTTACTGCTTCTACCGGTATTCTCGAATCATGAACTATACGCCCGAGCTCATGTCCAACCCACGCGCCGACCGGGTCAAAGCCGTCGCGCGGCTGGCAAACCGCAAGGGGCGTGAAGCCACCGGCCAATTCCTCGCCGAAGGACCCCAAGCCGTGCGTGAAGCACTCTTGGCACACCTGGGCAATGACAATCTCATCCAAGAGATTTACGTCGTTCCCGGCTTTTTGGAAAGCCACACGGAGTTCAACAATCTGTTGGCCGACAGCAAACTGACACCTCGTCTGGTCACCGGTGAAGTGCTGCTGGCCATGGCAGATACCCAAAGCCCGCAAGGGATCTTGGCTGTGGTGGCCATGAGCCAGCCGCAGCTGAGCGAAGTACTCGCCGCCAAACCCAAACTGCTTGCCGTGCTCTGCCGGGTGCAAGACCCCGGAAATGCGGGTACGATCCTGCGGGCCGCGGATGCAGCCGGGGCCGACGCGGTAGTGCTGACCAAGGGAAGCGTTGACATCTACAACCCGAAGGCAGTGCGTTCAACGGTGGGCTCCTTGTTCCACCTGCCGGTGCTCAGCAACATTGAGTTCGACCACCTGGTTGCCGCCGCCAAGACCACCGGTCTTCAGGTGCTTGCCGCGGACGGTTATGCCGCGCATGACCTGGATACCTTGCAAGACCAAGCGGCACTACGTGCCCAGAACAGCCAAGCTGCCACCCGGAACGAAACCGAACCCGTGCTTGAAGCTCCCACCCTGTGGTTGTTCGGCAATGAGGGCCAGGGGCTGGACGAGCAAGAAAAAGCCGCTGCAGACTATCGGGTCGCTGTTCCGCTGTATGGAGTGGCCGAGTCCCTGAATGTCGGCACCGCGGCCACCGTGTGCCTTTACGGTTCCGCCCGCGCCCAACGTTAGCCCGTCGTATCGCCACGAAATGAGCCTGAGCCTTTGATGGAAACCGTGTTGAAGCAGATTGTCGCGGTAGCGATTGTTGATGACCTGAAGAAGCCCACCCGGATGCTTGCCGCGCGCCGAAACCGGCCGGCGGCCCTGGCCGGGCTGTGGGAATTTCCCGGTGGAAAGGTCGAACCCGGAGAAACGGATAGTGAAGCGGTTCACCGTGAACTGCGCGAAGAGCTCGGGGTGCAACTTCGTTTGGGCAGTGAAATCACCGGACCGCTGGCCCAGGGCTGGCGGCTGAACGACAAGGCCGCAATGCGTGTCTGGTTCGCGGTCATTACCCATGGCGAACCGCGACCGCTCGACGGACATGATCAGCTTGCCTGGCTGGACCTCGACGATTCGTTGGGCGAAGCGGTTCAATGGATTCCGGCAGACGCTCCCATTGTTCAGGCCTGTTTGGCGCTAAGCCGAATCGGTCATCTGGCGCAACACCCTTAGACTGGTATATAGCGTCAAAAGTGGCATGTGAGTCACGATTCCCAACTTCCAAGGAGCTTCTGCCATGAAGAGACTTTTTAGCGTCATTGCGCTGGCTTTCGCCGCCGTACTGGCCCTGTCCGGCTGCGTCAACATGAATGCTGAAGTGAGCATCCAGGGTGATGACAAGGCAACCGGAACCGTTGAGGTCACCATGGAGAAGGAGGCGCTTCAAGGACTCGAGTTCAAAGATGTGCTTGCTTCTCAGGTCAACATGGATGAGCTGAATACCCAGCTGGCTGGTGTCTGGAACACCACCGAAATCGACAACGCTGAAAACGTTGGACTTTCCTTCACCACCGCAAAAACCATGAGCTTCACGGAACTGGCCGATGCCTTCAGCGTATTCGGTTTCCCGATCACCCTTTCGAGCAACGGTCAGGAATTCTCGTTCTCGATGCCTGGTTCCGGGCAGACCGCCGTTGACTCAAGCTTCACCGAAGCGAACTTCGCGGTGAGCTTCCCCGGCGCCGTGGTTTCCACCAGTGGCGGTACGGTAGATCACCACACCGTGACCTTCGACCTAGTCCAGGGCGCAGAGACCTACCAGGCCACCGGCAAGGTCGACTACTCGCTGATCTACTCGGTAATCTTCGGTGGCGCACTGTTGATCCTGACCTTGGTGTTCGTGTTGGCTTTCAGCCCGCGAGCAGTCAAGGAAGCGCACTAAGCTGGATTGCATCACCGCTGCGTAAGCAGTGCCACGCCAAGGGCCCGTCATCGTTGAAACGAAGACGGGCCCTTGGCAATAGAATAGAAGCAAAGTGCTTGAACGAATAATCACGAGATAAGAGTAAGGATCGATCGATCCCATGTCTGATCAGACAACACAAACGGCTCCGGACGCGGAGGCGAACATTCCGCACCCCACCGACGAAGCAGCGATTACCCAGGCAGTAGATGCCGCCCTGGCGGCCATCGAAGCCGCGGGAGACCTGAGCGAGCTGAAAGAAGCACGACTGGCGCACACCGGCGAGAAGTCGCCGCTGTCCCTGGCTAACCGTCAAATCGGCAAGCTGGACAAGTCGGAAAAGGCAATCGCCGGCAAGCTCGTTGGTGGGGCCCGCGGGCGCCTGAACAAGTCCCTGGCCGCGCGCACCGTGGTGCTTGAAGAAGCCGAAGCCGCGCGTATCCTCGTTGAGGAAACCGTCGATGTGACCGCCGCACCACGCCGCCGCCGCGCAGGCGCGCGCCACCCGCTCTCGGTCCTGCAGGACCGCGTCTCGGACATCTTTGTCGGCATGGGTTGGGAAATCGCCGAGGGTCCCGAAGTTGAATCCGAATGGTTCAACTTCGACGCACTGAACTTCAAACCGGATCACCCGGCCCGCGAAATGCAGGACACCTTCTTCATCGAGCCTGCCGATGCCCACCTGGTGTTGCGTACCCACACCTCACCGGTGCAGGTGCGCTCCATGCTGGAGCGTGACGTGCCGGTCTACGTCCTGTGCCCGGGACGTACCTTCCGCACCGATGAGCTCGATGCCACCCACACCCCGGTGTTCCACCAGTTTGAAGGTTTGGCTGTCGACAAGGGCCTGACCATGGCCGACCTGCGCGGCACCCTGGAGCATTTTGCGCGCCAGATGTTCGGCCCCGAGGCGCAGATCCGTCTGCGCCCTGCGTACTTCCCCTTCACCGAGCCGAGCGCCGAGCTGGATATCTGGCACCCGGGCGCCAAGGGCGGCCCGCGCTGGATCGAGTGGGGCGGCTGCGGCATGATCAACCCTAACGTGCTGCGCGCCGCGGGCATCGATCCGGAAGAGTATTCCGGTTTCGCCTTCGGTATGGGCATCGAGCGTACGCTCATGTTCCGCAACGACGTGCCAGACATGCACGACATGATCGAAGGCGACGTCCGTTTCAGCCAGCACTTCGGGATGGAGATCTAAGTTATGCGAATTCCACTGTCATGGCTGCGCGAATACACGCAGCTTCCGGCCGGAGCTACGGCCGAAGACCTCATGGAAGACCTGGTCAAGGTCGGCCTGGAAGAAGAAGACGTCCACCGCCCCAGCGACGAGCTGTCCGGCCCGATTGTGGTCGGCCAGGTGCTCTCGCTGGTCAAGGAGGAAGCCTCCAACGGCAAAACCATCAATTGGTGCCAGGTGCGTGTGGTTCCCGAGGGCACCGAACAGACCCTCACCGGAAAGGGCATCGACCCTTCCGGTGTGCAGGGAATCGTGTGCGGAGCGCACAACTTCGTGGAGGGCGACAAGGTTGTGGTCACCCTTCCGGGCGCCGTGCTGCCGGGAGACTTCAAAATTTCCCCGCGCAAGACCTACGGCCACACCTCGGCCGGCATGATTGCCTCCAGCCGTGAACTGGGCATCGGAGAAGACCACGACGGCATTATCGTGCTCTCCCGTTTGGGTCTCGACCCGGAGCTTGGCACCGACGTGTTCGAGCTCTTCGGGCTGGATGACCAGGCCGCGGAAATCAATGTGACCCCGGACCGCGGGTACTGCTTCTCGATCCGCGGGGTGGCCCGCGAGTACGCGCTGGCCACCGGCACGGATTTCACCGACCCGGCCACCAAGGTCGTCGTGACCGAGTGCACCGAGGCCGGTCACCCGGTGGTGCTCACCGATGAGGCACCGATCTACGGTGTGCCAGGGTGCACCCGGTTTGTGACCCGCGAGGTCACCGGGATCAATCCGAGCCTGCCGACCCCGCGCTGGATGGCATCGCGTTTGCAACTGGCAGGGATGCGCTCGATCTCCCTGCCGGTGGACATCTCCAACTACGTGATGCTCGAGCTCGGTGCACCGTTGCACTTCTACGATGCTGACAAGCTCACCGGCCCTATCACCGTGCGTCGCGCGGCGGCTGGGGAGAAGCTCACCACCCTGGATGAGAAGGAACGTGAGCTGTCGGTTGAAGACCTGCTGATCACCGACGAGTCCGGTGCCATTGGCATTGCCGGCGTGATGGGTGGTGCCAGCACCGAGGTGTCGGATGCGACCTCACGCGTGCTGATCGAGGCGGCGCATTTTGATGCGGTCTCCATCGCCCGGTCGCGCCGCCGGCACAAACTGCCTTCCGAAGCGTCCAAGCGTTTCGAACGCGGGGTGGATCCGCAGATCATGCAGATTGCCGCGCAACGTGCGGTAGACCTGCTGGTTGAGCTGGCCGGTGGAACGGAAACCAGCAAGGTGACCGACGCGGGCGCCGCCCCGCAGGCAGCGCAGATTCTGCTGCCGACCGGTTTCGCTTCGGCACTGATCGGTGTGCAGTACTCCGACGCGCAGATCATCGGTGCACTTCAGGGAATCGGCGCCGAGGTCACCCAGGACGCTGCCGGTTTCACCGTCACCGCCCCGAGCTGGCGTCCGGACCTGGCCATCAAGGAAGATCTGGTGGAAGAGGTCGCCCGGGTCATCGGTTACGACCAGATCCCAGCAACCCTGCCGGTAGCGCCTCCGGGTCGCGGCCTCAGCCGCTCCCAGGCACAGCGTCGCCGGGTATTGCAGGGACTGGCAGACTTCGGAATGACCGAGGTGCTCAGCTACCCGTTTGTCTCCGAGGCGCAGAACAACACCTTCGGAGCCGCGCAGGCCGGGACCTCGGTGAAGGCTATTACCCTGGCCAACCCGATCTCCAAGGAATTCCGGTTCCTGCGTACCTCGTTGCTTCCGGGACTGCTGGATACCGCGCGCCGCAACAACGGCCGAGGCTTCCGCGATCTGGCGCTCTACGAAGGCGGACTGGTCTTCCAACCGGGGGAGCAGCTGGGCTCCAGCGTGCTGCCTCCACTGGGCGCCAAGCCGAGCGACGAGGTGCTTGCCGAGCTCTTCGCCGGGGTTCCGAACCAGCCATGGCAGATCGCCGGGGTGTTCACCGGACACGAAGCACCAGCCGCTGCCGGATTCGCCCCGCGGGTGTGGGACTGGGCTGATGCGCTTGATGCGGCACGAACCGTCGCCGACATCTTGGGCACCGAGTTGGAGATCGCCCAAGGAAGCCATCAGGCGTTCCACCCGGGCCGCGCTGCCGCCCTGAAGATCAACGGCGAGATTGTCGGTTACGCCGGCGAGCTGCACCCGGCACTGCTGAAGGATGCGGATCTTCCGGCACGGACCGTGGCGTTTGAACTGAACGCCGCGGCCGCAATGGATGCCGCCCCGGAAGTGGTTGTAGCAGAGCACCTCTCAACCCAGCCACTGGCCACCCAGGATGTTGCCCTTGTGGTGGACCGTGACGTGGTTGCCGGGCAGGTGCTTTCTGCCTTGCGTGAAGGCGCCGGCGAGCTGTTGGAAGACGTTGCACTCTTTGATGTGTACGAAGGTCAAGGCATCGAAGAAGGCAAGAAGTCGTTGGCCTTCGGCCTGCGCTTCCGTGCGACCGACCGCACGCTGACCGCTGATGAAGCCTCGGCGGCTCGCGCCGCCGCGGTGGCCGTCGCCGCAGAGAAGTTCGGCGCCGTTCAGCGTTAACCGGCTCCGTATCAAACGCCTCGTTTCCTTGCACACCCAAGGAAACGAGGCGTTTGTTGTACTCCTTACCGGTAAAGGAAGCGGTACCACTGCGGGTTGGTTCGCTTCTGGAGCCAGCCAAGCCCACGGGTATCTGCCGGGTACTTATCGACCAGGGCCCACGAGGACAAAACGTCTTCCAGCTCACTGGATGAAATCCCGCCAATCACCGAACCGAAGCGTGAATTATCGAACTGCAGAGCCAAAAACGTGGCACCGTGTGCCGCAAGCTTGCTGACCTGTGCGCCGTAGCGGGTGCGGGCTTGTGAGTTGAGTCCCTGCAGGCACCCGGAGTCGAGGAAAAAGCTGAACCCTGGCTCTAAAACGGTGAGATCGGTGACATCGGCCAGGATGTATGTTTCGTGTTCTCCTGCTTGTTCCTGTGCCCTGTGCAGCGCACGTTGCTGTGCATCGACACCCACGACGCTGAAACCTGCCGCAGCCATCCGTCGTGTATGGATTCCGCTACCGCAACCCAAGTCCAGGGCGCGGGGTCGAGAAGAATGCTCTTCGGTAGCGTGATCTTCGAGTTCAATACGTAGCTGGTGATCAAAAGCATCCAGATGAAGTTTCGCGTAGTGTTCCCAAGGATGTAATCCCAGACGGTAGTACAGGCGGTAGTTGATTTCCATGATTTGCCCCTCGGGGGAGTTCGGGTCGTGGGAAAAATTATGGACCCTACCGCAGGGTAAAACCAGATACCTCTCGGGCGTGCAAGGACCCAAGTCAACGGCTAGACTTGGGGCTGGGGTTTACTCGTCGTGAAAAGGGGAACGCATGTCGGCGGCACGCAAAATGGGGTCCTGTCTACTGGTTTTGGTGATTGGAATTGTTGCTGTCGTGGCTGCGATTGCCATCGCGTGGGGCGCAGTCATCTTGATTCAACGGGGTGCTGGAACGCACCTGGACGAACCGGCGCAAGACCAGCAGCGTGAACAGGAATTCAGGGACGGTTACAATCCATCGTCGGACTCGATACAGGATACACAGAGCTGAAACTACGCTTTGGTATTCAGGCTGAGGGTCACGATATCTTCGGCATCTACACCTTGTCTGATGAATCCATTACGCTCCAACAATTTCAGTGAACCTGAATTGTTGGTGAAAGCCCGGGCGGCGAATGTAGTGTTTCCCTGTTCTTGAAGCAACGACAGGCCAAGCGGGATCATGTCCCCGGCAATTCCCTGCCCCCAGTGAAGCGGGTCAACCCAGTAGCCGATTTCAACCGCCTCGGGCCGCCGTGTTGCGGTAAAGAAACCGACCGGGGTTTCACCGCGCCGTGCAATGAACCATTGGACCCCGGGATCCTGCAACGCCTGCTCCATACGCTGTGCCAGGTAGGCACCTGACCATGGGCTGCCGTCTCCGATGAAGGCGGTGACGCGTGGATCGCCGGCGAGCCGGGCCAGAAAATCGTGATCCTTGGGGGTAAATGGAAACAAGCGCACGGGTTCGGTCATGACTCAAGCTTAAAAGCGAAAACCGAGGAATGGAACGTCCAGTTCACATTCCTCGGCTTGACAGCTGAGTTTGTGTCGTAATTAGTTGCCGGCTACGGTTTTCTCAACCGGAGGCAAGTCCGACCATGGGAAGGTAATCCACTTGTCGGTGCGGCGCCATTCGTAGTCTGGGACCATGATGGTGCGTGGTTTGGTGTAGAGGCAAACGGTTTTGACGTTTGCACCCCACTCGGAAATCAGATCCACAACCTTGGCCAGGGTGCGGCCGGAGTCTGAAACGTCATCCACCAAAAGCACGTTTTTGCCGCGAAGTGCACCCTCATCAAGCATCGGCGGAAGGACTACCGGTTCCGGGAGAACGGTGCCGATGCCGGTGTAGAACTCAACGTTCAATGCACCGCAGGCTTTGGCGCCCAACGCGTAGGAGATCGATCCGGCCAACAGCAGCCCACCACGGGCAATTGCGACAACAACGTCGGTCTCGAACCCGCTGTCGACAACTGTTTGAGCAAGTTCGCGAGATGCTTCGCCGAATGCATCCCAGGTCAGGACCTCGCGCTCGGTTTCAGGAAGTACGGCTGCGCCGGAATCGTCAATGCTAGTCATCCTCTGATTTTACAGCGAGTTGTAACATTCCTTGACTTCAAGTGGATCTGTGCTGGCAAGATCACTCGCCACGTTTGCGCGCGTATTTCCCGCTTGATCTGCGATGAAGCGCAGCGTTCTGGGGTTTCGGTGCTGCGTGACATCCTGTGAAGTGTAATTGGCGTCTCCGCATTCGCGGGCTCCCGGACTCCAGCTCAAGATGTTTAGAGGCTATCGGCCATCTCCTGCCCTGCTCCGGTTCGCCGCAGGGCATGCGCGAGATCCTGAAAATCTCTTAGGAGCGTAAGGGCACAGGCGAAATAGGCGATACGATGGTCTAAAGCCATCGATCAGACCATTAGTCCACGTTGACCGGAGCTGCACACATGCGTTTAAGCCATTTCACGACTCGAAGTTCGGCAGCGGTAGCTGTCGTGGCCTTGAGTTTCGCCACGATCCTCCCCGCAGCGAATGCGACGGTCTCCACTGTTGCCATCCCTGCCGGTACCAACCTGGAAAGCGTGAGCGTTTACGACACTGCAGATGTCCTCAACGATGAAAAAATCAAGGACGCGCTTGCCGGTACCGACTTCAACGAGCCGACAAAAGTAGTTGTCTTTTCCCGCGACGGAGAATACTCGGACAATATCAACACCGAAACGCTGTCCTTTGCGCGCGACTCACATCCGGAATGGATTTCCGCGGCTCCAGAAGACTACGGGGACTATTGGGCAGATGGCTATTTCATCATTACCCTCTCGGTCGAAAGTCCGGGAGAAGGACAGATCGGCACCTATTTTGGTGAGGATCGCAAGGTTTCCACCAGCCAGATGGAATCCATCCACAAGGCCGGATACGACGATTTCAACCTGTCCCGGTGGACTGACGGCGTGATTGCCGTCGCCGAAAAAGGCGCCAAGATCATGAATCGCCCGTGGTACAAAAATCCGGTCCTGTGGATTACCTCGGGCATTGCCGGGGGAGCTGCTGTAGTGGCCTGGCTGGTGACCTTGGGTGTGCGCGCTGCGCGGCGTAAGGAGTTCGCCGCACACCTTGCCTCGGGCAGGGAGCACTTGAGTAATGTGACCATGGATCTGGACACAACAGAGCTTTCGGCGCGCACCTTGCCGACCGGCTCGCACCATGCGGCAGATCTAGAGCGGCGTTTCGCTGACTTTATGGCCAAATACCGATCGTCGTTCACCGAGCAACAGGTACTGGAGACGGCAGATAAAAAGCTCAGGTCCTCAAGCGCAGGAGTGTCGCAGTCCAAGGGCTTTAACCAGACTGCGCAAATGCTGGACGCTACGGATGACGCGATTATCGCCGCCGCCGCGCTGTATACCCGCTCATCCCAATGGCAGGAGGCCTGGCGTGCACAAACCGCGCCGATCCTCGAAGACCTAGCTGAACTTCCTCAACTGCTCGGTGATCAAGACAAAAAACTTGGACCCGCCGGCGCTGCGTTGAGCTCGTTCAGCGACTCTGCGCAACAGGAGGTCGAACGCATCGGTACGGAATTCGCGGCTGAGAAAATCGACGTGGACACCGCGCTGGACCGGCTCAGCGAGCTTCGTAAGCTGCTGACCGAAAAACTTGATACCTATGCCACCGCACGGATCGGCGCCTATGCGAAGACCGCGGAAGAAGAAAAGGAAATGCGCGATTCCCTGCGCCAGCAGCGTTATGCCACCACAGGTACCCGTGCTGGTGGGTCGATCCTCGACGTCACCAGCCCGGCCGACCTGTTCTGGCGGGTCAACGCGTTCAACATCGGATACCGCTCGGCGGTCAGCTCCGTGGACAGCTCCCGCCAAGCCGCCAGCTCCTCGGGAGTATCCAGTGGCTACTCCGGGGGAGGCGGCAGCTTTTCAGGTTCGGGCGGTTCTTCCCGTTTCTAGAACTCTTCACCCTGGGAAATGACGTTGGCGGCGCGTCCCACGATCTTCGGATCGGGGATGCCCACTAGCTGGTGGTCTTTGCCCGTGTACTCAAAAAGGTTGAGTACATGGCGCATTGCCTGCAGCCGGGCACGCTTCTTGTCGTTTGATTTCACCACGGTCCAGGGTGCATGCTCGGTATCGGTTTTCAAGAACATTTCTTGTTTGGCCGAAGTGTAGTCATCCCACTTATCCAAGGACGCCAGATCCATGGGGGAGAGTTTCCACTGCCGTACCGGGTCGATGCGGCGGATAGTGAATCGGGTCAACTGTTCGCCGGCTGAGACCGAGAACCAGAACTTCACCAGGTCGATGCCTTCATCAACCAGCAGCTTTTCAAAGTTCGGTGTCTGGTCAAGGAAATGCGAGACCTGTTCTTCGGTGGAAAAACCCATCACACGCTCAACACCTGAACGGTTGTACCAGGAGCGGTCAAAAAGCACGATTTCGCCGGCCGCAGGGAAATGCTGAATATAGCGCTGGTAATACCACTGGGTCGATTCGCGTTCGCTTGGTTTCTCAAGCGCCACCACGCGGGCGCCACGAGGATTCAGGTGCTCGGTGAATCTTTTGATTGTTCCGCCTTTGCCAGCGGCGTCCCGGCCTTCAAAAACGATCACCACACGCCGGCCATTGGCCTTGACCCATTTCTGCAGTTTCAGCAGCTCAATCTGCAACGCCCGCTTTTGTTCGTCGTAGGTATCGCGATCCAGCTTTTCAGCGTAGGGGTAATCTTCCCGCCAGGTATCCACGATGCTTCCATCAGCACGCACCAGCACCGGATCATCATCGTCATTATCAAGTACGGTGTAGCCGTCTAGCGCTTCATCAAGTACGGGAAGTTCAATAGTCATGACGTCAGCATAGGATTTGCAGATTAACGGCAGGTGAATGGAAGGTATCTCCGAGCATGCAACTCAGGACCCGAACCCAAGATCAGGGCTGGGGAAACGACGGCAACTTTTCATCGAACAACCAGCGTTGGAAAATCTCGGTGGTCTTCGCTTCCGGCGCGTGAAGTGCGACGTGATCCATGAAGCTTTCGGTGCTTACGGAGGAGAATTTGTTGGCCGCCACCCAATCGCGAAGCATCGTGAAAAATTGATCCTCGCCCATCGCCTGAAGCAGCGCATAAAGCGTCAGCGCTCCGCGTTTGTAGACACGGTCATCAAACATGTCTTTGGGACCGGGATCTGCAATGCACAGGTCTTGCGGGCGCGAGTCCAGCAGGTCCCAGGCCTCGCGGGCACGCTGGGACAGGTCCATGATGCCGGCCGCGTCCGAATATACCCATTCACTGAAGCAGGCGAAACCCTCGTTAAGCCAGATATCTTTCCAACGTGCGGGCGTCAGCGAGTTGCCAAACCACTGGTGAGCGAACTCGTGGGCGATCAGCCGCTGAGCCTGCCAATCCATGGACAGATGATTCAGCCCAAAAATACTCAGGCCTTGGGCTTCCAAGGGGATTTCAAGTTCGTCATTAACCACCACCACCTTGTAGTTCTCAAAAGGGTAGGGTCCGAATCGGCGTTCAAACACTTCGGCCATGGCCCCTTGCCGGCTGAAAGCGCCGCGGACCTTGCGGTCCACCCCGGGCACGGCATAAGCCAACAAATGCCGGTCGTGGTCAAAGGGAATTTCCGTGTAGCGACCAATCTGTAGCGTCGCCAGGTAGGTGGCCATGGGTTCGTGCTGTTCATAAACCCACGTGTCCCGGCTCGCGGCCCGGCGATGGTCGACCAGGTCTCCATTGGCAACCGCCCGGTATCCGGCGTCGGTGGACACCGAGAAACGGTAGGTTGACTTGTGGCTGGGATGGTCGTTGCACGGGAACCAGGTGGACGCGCCAACCGGTTGGCCGGACACCAGGATCCCGTCGGTTAGCTCTTCCCACCCGACCTCGCCCCAGTGCCCGGCCTCCGCCTGCGGGCTGCCGGTGTAGCGTAGCGAGATTTCGGTCTGCGCCCCCGCCTCGAGCGTGCGAGGCAGCCCGATGACGACCCGATGATGTTTTTTGGACACGGGAACCTTGCGCCCCAGACAGGTAGCCTTGACTACTTTTAATCCAAACAGGTTCAGTGCCACCTCACTGATATTTTGCAGGGCACGAATCCGAAGGACCGCTTTGCCTTCCAGCAGGTTGCTCGCCAGCTTGACCGTCAGGTCGAGATCGTAGTGTTCAACGGTATAGGCAGGCGAACCGTGGTGTTTGGTGTAGCTGTCTAGGATCTGGTGGGGCATGGGTGCGAATATCCTCTGGTTGTGGTGGTGGTGACTGGTCAGGCCGGCTGGCTGAGGTTTTCAGCTGGAGTATGATCAGCGTGCTCCGGCTGCTGGGGGGTGTTAAGGTTCCAGCGTACTGCGGGATTGCCATGCCAGTAGGTATTTGCCGGCAGCACCTCGCCACGCAGGATCAGGCTGGCCGGCCCGGTGGTGGTTCCGGCAGAGATCTGCGCGGCCGGAAGGATCACACTGTGCGGCCCAAGGGTGGCACCGGATCCCAGGGTCACCGAATCAATGGACATGATGCGGTCATGGAACAAGTGCGTCTGCAAAACGCAACCGCGGTTGACCGTTGCATTGTCTTCCAACGTGACCAGATCCGCTTCCGGGAACCAGTAACTCTCACACCACACACCATGACCGATCTTGGCACCCTGGGCACGCAGGAACCAGACCAGGGCAGGGGTGCCCGAGGCCAAGCGAGCAAACCACTGGGCGCAGACCAGCTCGGTGAACGAGTCAACCATTTCGGTGCGCCAGATGAACGAACTCCACAGGGTATGTTCGCCTGGGCGAATCTTGCCGATGACGAGCCATTTCAGCGCTACCGCAATTAGCGCGGCCACCGCACCGGCGGCCACCAGCACCACACCGGACAGCAGTACGGCGACCAGCGGGCCGGCCGCTTGGCTGATGGCCGAAAGTGCCCACAATACTCCGGCTGCAATCGCCACCGTGGTGATGACCGCAAAACCACGGGTCAGTTCCCAGATAGCGCGCATGACTTTCAGTTTCATCGGCGGGCGGTAGGTGCGTTCTGACTCGGCGTCCACCGTGGTGCGGCGTAGCTTATGCGGGGGAGAGCCGATCCAGGAGGTCCCGGCCTTCATCTTTTTCGGTGTAGCGGACAACACCGCAATCAGTGAGCGTTTTGGCACGCGGCGCCCGGCATGCAGGATGCCAGAGTTGCCCAGGAATGCCTTTTTGCCGACCCGGACCGGGGCGATGTGCATCCACCCGCCACCGAGTTCATAGGAAGCGACCATGGTGTCATCGGCCAGGAACGCACCGGAGGAGATGGTGGTCATCTTGGGGATCAACAGCACCGTGGAAATCTCGACGTCGCGGCCCACCTTGGCACCGAGCAATCGCAGCCATACGGGGGTAAACAGTGAGGCGTACAACGGGAACAGGGTATCTCGGGCGGTGTCCAGGACTCGTTCGGTAGCCCAGGCCTGCCAGCCGACCCGTGAGGTGACCGGATGCCAGCCCTCCACCAGCCCAATGGATAGCAGCCGCACCTGGAGGATCACCAGCAGCATCTGGGAAACAAACCACACCACCGAGGCGAGCAGTATCGCGGGGAACAACCGCAGCCCAAGGCCGGTTAACGAATCTTCACCACGCAGCAAGGGTGCTGCGGCCAGGACAGCAAGGAGCACCGGAACCCACTGCACCAGATTCAGCAGCACCGATCCGGCACCGCCCAAGAACCGCGGCATCAGCTTATAGGCTGGTACTTCCGCAGGCCATTTGGGTTTGCTTCGCCCCTCGCGTTGCGCCGGGGAGCCGGCATACCGCGAGTTTTCCCGGGTTTCTCCGTAAACGGCGGAACCGGCCTCGACAATGCTGTTTGCCGCCACCTTGGCACCTGGAACCAGGGTGGAACGGGCGCCGATGGACGCGAAATCACCGACCTCGATGTGGCCAACATGGACCAAATCGCCGTCAATCCAGTAACCGGAGACATCAACTTCGGGCTCCAGGGTGGCCCCGGCGCCAACGGTGAGCATGCCGGTCACCGGCGGCAGGGTGTGCATGGTGGCGCTGCGGTCTATGTCCGCGCCAAGGCGGCGCGCATACCAAGGCAACAGCGGGGCACTGGCCAGGGACACCGGATCCACCACGTCGGCAATGTGCTGGGCCAGCCACAAACGCAGGTGCATGGATCCGGAACGCTGGTAGGTGCCCGGTTTCAACCCGCGCAGCAGCAGCTTGCTTGCCGCAATGGACAGGCTCATCCGCCCAATCGGGGTCACAAATACCAGCCAGAGCACTACCAGGGTGTACCACGGCAGGGGCGCTGGGGCTGAAAAAATTCCGACGGCCCACAATAACGTGTGGCCGAGCATGAGGTACGTGAACCAGCGCAGACCCGAGAGGATAAACAGCGGCGCGGAAACCAGTGACTGCGTGAACTGGGTTGAACGTTTGGTGCGGGAGACCGCGCGTGGTTCTCGCTCTTCGGTCTCCACCTGCTGACCACCCAGGAACTCCACCAGGGATCCGAACCGTGGATAGTCGTAAAGGTCCGCCACGGTGATATCCGGGTACCGGGTGCGTAGCGCGGAAACCAACTGGGCGGCGGACAACGAACCGCCACCGGCGCTGAAGAAGTCTGCGTCCAGGGAGGTAACTGCCAGCCCCAATGCGTCTTTCCACGCCCCGGCCACAAATTCGCCCACCTCATCGAGGTTGTCCAGCTGCGCTTCGTCGTCGTTGTGTTCGGCCCCGGCCAGTGGCCACGGAAGGGCGTTGCGATCCACCTTGCCGCTGGTTTTCATGGGCATGGTGTCAACGACCGCCAGCAGCGGCACCATGGGTGCCGGCAAATCCTTAAGCAGGAGTGTCCGGGCGGCGTTCAGATCGTAGTCCGCGGAGGCGTGGAGATAGCCAACCAGGATCTTGTTCCCGGTGGCGGTTTCGCGCACCGCCACCGCGGCACTTGAGACCTCGGGCAGTGAATTCAGCGCCGCGTCGATTTCACCAAGTTCAATGCGCCGTCCACCGATCTTCACCTGATCATCAACTCGTCCGATGAAGATCAGCCCCAACGGGTCATTGACGACCATATCTCCCGAACGGTAGGCACGCTCCCAGCCGAGGGTCGGCATCGGTGCGTACTTTTCCGCGTCTTTCTCCGGGTCCAGATAACGGGCCAAACCGACTCCGCCAATGATCAGTTCACCGGACTCGCCATCGGCCACCGGGATGCCTTCGGGATCAACTACCGCTAGGTCCCATCCGTTGAGCGGCAGGCCGATGCGCACCGGTAGGCTGCCGTCCATGGTGGCGCCGCAGGCGACCACCGTGGCCTCCGTGGGTCCGTAGGTGTTCCACACCTCGCGTCCGTCGGTGGCAAGCCGGCCGGCAAGCTCCGGCGGGCAGGCCTCGCCGCCGAAGATCAGCAGGCGCACCGAATCCAGGGCCTGGGCAGGCCAGAGGGCAGCCAGCGTGGGAACGGTGGATACGGCGGTGATGGCGCGGGAAACCAACCAGGGTCCCAGATCCATGCCGCTGCGGACCAGCGCGCGGGGAGCTGGAACCAGGCAGGAACCATTGCGCCAGGCGATCCACATTTCCTCGCAGGACGCATCAAAGGCGACCGACAAACCGGCCAGCACGCGGTCCGAGGTGTTCAGCGGGTCGTTGGGGAGGAACATCTGCGCTTCGGCGTCGACAAAGGCGCCAGCTGAACGATGCGAGACCGCGACGCCCTTGGGTTTGCCGGTGGAGCCAGAGGTGAAGATGATCCACGCATCATCCTCCAGGCCCGGTTCACGCGGGGAAGGGAAGGGGGTGGGGCGGCTGGAGGAAACCACGATCTGATCGGTTCCCTTGATGATGCCCGCGACCTCGGCCTCGGAGAACACCACCTTGGCGCGCTCATCCGGGTCATCGGCGTCAACCGGTACGTAGGCGGCCCCGACCCAGAGCACCGCGAGGATCCACTCGTACAGTTCCCGCGTGCCCGAGGGCACACGGACGCCAATGCGGTCGGCGGCGCCTAAACCGTGTTCG
This sequence comes from Glutamicibacter sp. NPDC087344, assembly GCF_044744225.1. Taxonomy (NCBI): domain Bacteria; kingdom Bacillati; phylum Actinomycetota; class Actinomycetes; order Micrococcales; family Micrococcaceae; genus Glutamicibacter; species Glutamicibacter sp. NPDC087344. The sequence continues at coordinate 484,373 of NZ_JBIUXY010000003.1, forward strand.
TGCAGTCGCCGAGCTTTGGCCTTGACCTCATCAAGCAGCTCAGCGTAGGTTTCGATGTTCTGCCCGTCATCGATTGCCGGGGCGTCAGGATGGCGCTGGGCGGTGTCCTTGAGAATCTCGATCAACGTGCGCGGGGTCGGCGCAAGAGCACCCGATGGGAACTGCGGAGCGAAAACTCCGGTTTCGGGTGCAGCTGAACGTATGGGGTCCATGCTTAGTGGATCCATCCCTTCACTATGGTGTGACAGTAGGTGGGAATCATGGGGGAGATGAAACCCGGCGCGAAGTTGGATCCTGGAGGGGTGGAAGGCAAAAGGCTTCCACAGACCATTAAAGCTACTTTGCACCGCCTAAGGTAGGAAACTGCACCCGTTTTGTCGCGCTTGTCTCAAAAGTTACTTCAAACGTTTCAAATTGGTCCCCAGAATTGGTTTTGCGGAAACGGCGGTGTTGAGCAGAATTCATCGTCGAGTCACCTGATCGGTGTGAGGCGCTCGCCGACGAAATCTCGTGGCTGGCACGGATCGCCCCAGGCATTGGAGTGCCGGGAGGCTGTTGCATCCCTGCCACTGGTCATGGAGCCAGGCGGCGCAATTCAGATCAGCTCGATGCGCTCAGGCAACAAGCCGCGTGGCAGTTTGAAGCAGCGCGGCAAAAAGAAAGCTCGCACCGGCAACAAAAACCGACCAGTCCCTCAGGTCAAAGGACCCGATCACATTGGCCCAGCGCTGGCGCATGGTGGTTGCCGATGGCAAGAGCTCGCCATCAGGCGCGACGGCATGACGGCCTTCGCCGCCGCTTGAATTTTCACTGCCCCGGCCGAAAACCGGATACACCACCAGCGCCAGCAGGCCCAGCCCCAACACCCAGGTCACAATGAGGTCAATCATCGGGTTCAGGGAACCAGCAGGACTTTGCCGGTTGTGGCGCGGGACTCCAAGGCGGCGTGGGCTTCGGAGGCCTGAGCCAGCGGGAATTGCGCACCGATGCGTACGTCCAAGTCCCCGGAAGCGGCCCAGCCCATGATGTCGCCAAAACGCCAGTGCATCTCATATTCGGTGCTGATGAAATCATCAAGTTTCGGGCGAGTCACCGACAGCGACCCCCCGGCGTTGAGCCGTTGCAGGTTGAAGTCCGGCACCTGTCCGCTGGCCCCGCCGAAGAGCACCAGGGTGCCGCGGCGTCGTAGCGCCGCCAGCGAGGTGTCAAAGGTATCTTTGCCGATGCCGTCGTATACCGCGTGCACCCCCTCGCCCTGGGTGACCTTCTCAACCGTGGCCGCGACCTGGCTGTAATCCACCACATAGTCGGCCCCGGCGGCCTTGGCGAGATCCTTTTTCTCTTGGGTGCTGGCGGTGGTGATCACCGTAGCACCTTTGAGCTTCAACAACTGCGTGAGCAAAAGACCCACCCCACCGGCACCGGCATAGGTGAGGATTACATCGCCTTCGCGCACCATGTAACTTGAGTGCACCAGGTAGTGCGCGGTCATTCCTTGGAGCGGGAGCGCCGCAGCCACATGCAGGTCCACCGCATCGGGCACATGGCCCACCTTGGAGGCATCCACCACCGCGTAGTGCGCGTAACCGGCCGTGCCGGATGCCGTGGCTACCCGGTCACCGACCTTGAAGTTTTGCACCCCGTCGCCCAACTCGGTGATGACGCCGGAAAATTCGGAGCCGGGGGTAAATGGATATTTGACCTGGTACACACCGCTGCGTTGGTAGGTTTCAATAAAATTGACCCCTGTCGCGGCGATTTTTACCAGAACCTGTCCCGCCGCGGGGCTGGGGATTGGCGCCTGTCCCAGAACCAGTCCCTTGGCATCCGAGGGTTCGGTGACGAGTATGGCTTGCTGCTGCATGGGAGCGCTCCTGTGAAAATTCGACGTGGGCCTCGCTGAAGGGGGCCGCTGCTAGGCTCAGTCTATGACCGAAGGCTGTCGACGGGCTGAGCGAAACTGCCTATGTCGTGAATCATGACAAAGTATGTTGTGAATATTTATTAGCCTCCATGCATAATTTGCGGTAAGCTCTGGTCATGACGATTTCAGTAGCTGTCTCCGGCGCCAGCGGGTATGCCGGTGGCGAAGTCCTGCGTATCCTCGCCGCCCACCCCGACGTAGAAATTGGCGCTATCACCGCGCATTCCCAGGCCGGCGCGCGCCTGGGCTCGGTGGCCCCGCATCTGCACGCGCTCGCCGACCGGGTCCTGGTGGAAACTACCGTTGAAAACCTTTCCGGACACGATGTGGTTTTTCTTGCCCTGCCGCACGGCGCCAGTGCCGCCGTTGCCGAGCAACTGCCGGACTCCACCCTGGTGATTGACGCGGGCGCCGATTTCCGCTTGGAATCGGCGGCTGCTTGGGAGAAGTTCTACGGCACCCCGCACGCCGGTTTCTGGCCCTACGGGTTGCCTGAGCTTCCCGGGCAACGTGAAAAGCTCGTTGGCTCCAAACGTATTGCGGTTCCAGGGTGTTACCCTACCGGCGGGCAGCTCTCGCTGGCCCCGGGGTTCGCCAACAACCTGCTCGAACCAGATGACGTAGTGATCGTTTCCGCCTCGGGTACCTCGGGCGCCGGCAAAAGCGCCAAAACCCACCTGCTGGGTGCCGAGGTCATGGGCTCCATGAGCACCTACGGGGTGGGCGGGGTGCACCGCCACATCCCGGAAATGGAGCAGGGATTCTCCAAGCTGGCCGGTGAACCGGTCACCGTGTCCTTCACCCCAACACTTGCCCCCATGCCGCGCGGCATCCTGACCACCGCCACCGCCAAGGTGAAGCCCAGTGTCACCCAGCAGCAGCTGCGCCAGGCCTGGGCCGACGCTTATGACGATGAATTGTTTGTCCACCTGCTGCCAGAGGGCCAATGGCCGACGACCGGCGCGGTGCAGGCAAGCAACCACGTTCAGCTCCAGCTGGCCTTCGACACCCACGCCAACCGCGTGATTGTCTCGGTTGCGCTGGATAACCTGACCAAGGGCACCGCTGGTGCCGCAGTCCAGTCGATGAACATCGCCCTGGGACTGAAAGAAGATACCGGATTGCTCATGCAAGGAGTCGCACCGTGAGCCTCGCCCACACAAACACCCACCCGTCCGCCAATACCCTTGGCGTGACTGCCCCGGCCGGGTTCACCGCCGCCGGTGTTCCCGCCGGGCTCAAGAGCACCGGAAAAAACGACGTGGTGGTGGTGCGCAACCTCGGGCCGGAATTCGCCGCAGCCGGGGTCTTCACCTCCAACCGCGTATCCGCGGCGCCGGTTAAATGGAGCCAGCAGATCCTCGCCGACGGCCGGATCGACGCGGTCCTGCTGAACTCCGGCGGTGCCAACGCCTGCACCGGGGCCGAGGGTTTCGGCAATACGCACCGCAGCGCCGAGCATGTGGCGGATCTGCTGAAGATTTCCGCCGCAGATGTGGCGGTGGCCTCCACCGGCCTGATCGGCCTGCAGCTGCCCATGGACAAGCTGTTGCCAGGCATCACCGCCGCGGTGGGCCAACTCGCCGACGGCCAGGATGCCGCGGATCAGGCGGCCGCCGGCATCATGACAACCGACACGGTGTCCAAGCAGGTCAGCCGGGTGGTGGGGGATGCAACCACCGGACAGGTGCTCATCGGCGGCATGGCCAAGGGAGCGGGTATGCTCGCCCCCGCGTTGGCCACCATGCTGGTGGTCTTGACCACCGATGCGGTGCTTTCCAGCGAACAGCTTGACGGTGCCCTGCGCAGTGCCACCGCGATGAGTTTCGACCGCGCGGATTCCGACGGTTGCATGTCTACCAATGACACCGTGCTGCTTCTGGCCTCGGGGGCGTCGGGAATTTCCCCGGACCTCGAAGAATTCACCGCGGCGCTGACCGACGCCTGCCAGGAACTGGCCGCCCGGCTGATCGAGGATGCCGAAGGCGCGGATCACACCATCGCCATCCGTACCTTCAACGCGGCCACCGAGGCCGACGCGCTGGAGGTCTCCAAGGCGGTTTCGCGGTCAAATCTGGTGAAGACCGCGATCTTCGGCAAGGACCCCAACTGGGGCCGGGTGCTCTCCGAGGTTGGAACCACCCGGGCCGCCTTTGACGCCGATGAGCTCAACGTCGCCATCAACGGTGTCTGGGTTTGCCAAAATGGCGGGGTGGGTGAAGACCGTTCGCTGGTTTCGCTTGAAGAGCGCAACGTGAGCATCGAGATCGACCTGAACGCGGGCACCGCGCAGGCAACGGTGCTGACCAACGACCTGACCCACGACTACGTCCACGAAAACTCCGCCTACTCCAGCTAGGCACCGCCCGGCAGGACGACAGGAAAAACAACATGTCTGAAAACACCCGCCCCGACGTTGGCCAGGCCCAGCGCAAGGCCGAAGCGCTGATCGAAGCCCTGCCTTGGATCCAGCGTTTCGCCGGCACCACCATGGTAATCAAATACGGTGGCAACGCCATGGTTAATGAGTCTCTGCGCCGCGCTTTCGCGGAGGATATTGTTTTCCTGCGCCACGCCGGAATCAACCCCGTAGTGGTTCACGGCGGCGGGCCGCAGATCAACAAGATGCTTGACACCTTGGGCATCGAATCCGAATTCCGCGGCGGGTTGCGGGTCACCACTCCCGAAGCCATGGATGTGGTGCGGATGGTGCTCACCGGCCAGGTGCAACGCGACCTGGTGGGACTGATCAACTCCCACGGCCCGTACTCGGTCGGTATGTCCGGGGAAGACGGCGCCACCTTGCAGGCGGTCCGCACCGGCACCGTGGTGGACGGGCTCCCGGTAGACCTCGGATTGGTTGGCGAGGTGACCAGGGTGCGCACCGATCAGGTGGATTCGTTGGTTGACGCCGGGATGATCCCGGTGATTTCCACCGTGGCCCCGGAATTCGACGCCCACGGCGAGCCGACCGGTGCGGTCCTCAACGTGAATGCGGACACTGCCGCCGGAGCCCTGGCCATCGCGCTGGGGGCCTCCAAGCTGGTGATTCTCACCGATGTCGAGGGCCTGTACAGTGCGTGGCCGGACAAGTCCTCGTTGATCACCTCGCTGAGCACCGACGAACTGCGGGAGATGATGCCGAGCCTTGAATCAGGCATGATCCCGAAGATGGGCGCCTGCCTTGACGCCGTGGATTCCGGAGTAGGCCAGGCGCACATTGTTGATGGGCGCGAACCGCATTCAATGCTGCTTGAAATCTTCACCACCGCCGGTGTGGGCACCCAGGTGATCCCCGCCGCACCAACAAACCTAAAGGACCACAAGTGAGCGACCAGGCAGCATCCACCGACGTTACCCCCACCGCAGAGCCCAGCACGGCGCAGCTTACCGGGCTGGAAAACCAGTCCTCGGCCGTCCTGACCGAGCGGTATTCCAAGAGCCTGCTCGGTGTTTTCGGTACCCCCCAGCGGGTGCTGGTGCGCGGAGCCGGCTGCCATGTCTGGGATGCGGACGGCAACCAGTACCTGGATCTGCTTGGCGGTATTGCGGTGAATACGCTAGGCCACGGCAATCCGTTGTTGACCAGCGTGATCACCTCCCAGCTCGCCACCTTGGGCCATGTGTCCAACTTCTTCACCTCGCCCTCGCAGATCGCGCTGGCGGAGAAGCTGTTGGAACTCTCCGAGGCCCCAGCAGGTTCCAAGGTGTTTTTTGCGAACTCGGGGACCGAGGCCAATGAAGCGGCGCTGAAACTCACCCGCCGAAATGCCGGCACCGAGCAGACCCCGCGCACCAAGGTGATTGCCCTGGAGCATGCGTTCCACGGCCGAACCTTGGGTGCCCTGTCACTGACCTACAAGGAAAAGTACCGCGCGCCGTTCGCGCCCTTGCCGCAGAACGTCACCTGGATCCCGGCGGGGGATATCCAGGCGCTGCGCGATGCGGTTGATGAGAGTGTCTCCGCCGTATTCATTGAACCAATCCAGGGCGAAGCCGGTGTGCTTCAGTTGTCCGCCGAATACCTGCAGGCCGCCCGCGAGATCACCACACGCACCGGCGCGCTGCTGGTCTTCGACGAGGTGCAGACCGGAATGGGACGCACCGGCCAGTTCTTCGCCTCCGCACCGGTGATCCCAGACGTGATGACCCTGGCCAAGGGGCTTGGCGGTGGTTTCCCCATCGGCGCCATGATTGTATTCGGTGAAGCGAACACCTCGCGGCTTACCCCCGGCGATCACGGCACCACCTTTGGCGGGAATCCGGTGGCGTGCGCCGCCGCGCTGGCGGTCATCCACACCATTGAGAAAGAAAACCTGCTGGCTCACGTGCGTGAGACCGGTGCCTGGCTGCGCAACGAACTTGAGGGTATTGACGGGGTGGGTGCCGTGCGAGGCGCCGGCCTGCTGAACGCCTTCGAGCTCACCGGGGCTTCCGCGCCGCGGCTGGTGAGCGCGGCGCTGGATGCAGGATTCATCATCAACGCCACCGATGAGCACACCATTCGGTTGGCCCCGCCGCTGGTGATCACCCGCGAGCAGCTTGCCAGCTTCATCCAGGCGCTTCCCGCACTGCTTGCCGCGGCCTGAGCGACTCACCAAGATTTTAAGGAACACACCATGAGCACAACCCGCCACTTCCTGACCGACCTGGATTTCACCCAGGCCGAGCAGACCAAGGTGCTGGATCTGGCACTGGCCATGAAAGCCGACAAATACGCCTTTACCCCCTATGCCGGTCCGCAAACCGTTGCGGTATTTTTTGACAAGACCTCCACCCGCACCCGGGTTTCCTTCCATGCAGGTATCGCGGAACTCGGTGGGTCGCCACTGATCATCAACTCCGCCGAGTCCCAGCTGGGTCACAAGGAATCCATTGCCGATTCGGCCAAGGTGCTTGAACGAATGGTTTCCACCATTGTGTGGCGCACCTACGCACAGTCCGGGTTGGAAGAAATGGCGCAGAATTCCTCGGTGCCGGTGATCAATGCGCTGTCTGATGATTACCATCCCTGCCAACTGATGGCAGACTTGCTCACCGTGCGTGAGCACAAGGGTGCGTTGGCGGGTTTGAAGATGACCTACCTCGGCGACGCGGCCAATAACATGGCAAACTCCTACCTGTTAGCCGGGGTGACCGCTGGCATGCATGTGGCCATCGCCGGGCCTGCCGGTTACCTGCCGGCCGACTCGATTATCGAGGCGGCCACGCAGCGCGCGGCGCTGACCGGCGGATCGGTCACCATCACCACCGACGCGGCGGCCGCCCTGGCCGATGCCGACGTCGTGGCGACCGATACCTGGGTCTCGATGGGTCAAGAAGATGAAAAAGAGGCACGCCAGAAGCTGTTCACCGAGTACTCGGTGACCTCAGCGGCAATGAAGCACGCCAAAGAGGATGCCATCGTGTTGCATTGCCTTCCGGCCTACCGCGGATACGAAATTGACGCGGCGGTCATCGACGGACCGCAGTCGGTGGTTTTTGATGAAGCGGAAAACCGGGTGCATGCACAGAAGGCCGTGATGACCTGGCTGATGGTTGCTTCCGGCCTGGCCGATGATCCCCGGGTGGAGCTGTAATCATGGCCTCCCAGCCCAGTACAAAAACCGCCCGCCAGGCGCGCATCCGAGCGTTCCTGGGCAACAACTCGGTCAAATCCCAGGCCGAGCTGCTCGGCTTGTTGAAGGATGATGGGCTGGAAGTGACCCAGGCGACGCTCTCGCGTGACCTCGTGGAAATTGGCGCGGTGCGCATCCGCGACAACTTGGGACAGCTGATTTACGCGGTGCGTCAGGAAGGCGGGGACCGTTCCCCGCAGACCGCCATCACCCAGGAAGTGCTCGATGCCCGGCTTGCCAAAATCTGCGCCGAGCAGCTGGTGACCGCTGAGGCGTCCGGAAACATTGTGGTGTTGCGCACCCCGCCGGGGGCCGCGAACCTGCTGGCATTGGCCATCGACCATTCGCAGATGCCGTCCATCTTGGGCTGCATCGCAGGGGACGACACCATTATGGTGACGACCCGACAGGTTGACGGCGGGGCAGAGGTAGCCGCCCGCTTCCTGCAGCTGGCCGAGCCAAGCTGAGTTCCGGCACGCCGGGCACCTGCTGTTTTCCACAGTGCGTGCCCGGCGTCGTGCTTAATGCCGACGACGGCCGATGCTTGATCTACGGCGCTGCGGCTCCCAGTCGTCCGGGAGCACCAACGTGCGACCCCCAACGCGCGCGGTGCGCCGGGCGGCACCCAAAAACACCACCACGAGCTTCAAGTCCGTGGTGGTGTTTTTTCCGTTGCGTGCGCGACGAAGCATTTGAGCAGTGCTGTGTGAATCAGGCGGCAAGCTCTTCGACGGCGTTTAGCGCGAAAGCCTGTTCAAAGGCGTCCTGCATCTGATCGGTGTGCGCCACCAGGATGATCCGGTGGATGGGAGAGATATGTTTGTTTGTCTCTACCCATTCGCTGATCGAGCCGAAGGCGATCTGCGCGACTTGCTGGGGATCCCAGCGAAAAGCACCGGCGCCCAGGGCCGGGATGGCGATTGAATGGGCCTCATGGCGGGCGGCCACGTACAGCGAATTCTTGAAGCAATCGGCAAGGATCTTCGGATTCGGTTTAATCAGGGCCAGGTTCGGCGCGGCGGTGTGGATGACCCACTTGGCTTTGAGATTCCCTGCCTTGGTTGCCACCGCAACACCCGAGGGAATGCCATCGGGGTAACGCTTGGCGCGGACTTCGCGACATGCCGCCAGCAAGGCCGGGCCAGCGGCGGTATGAATCGCCCCGTCTACACCGCCGCCACCCAGAAGGGACGGGTTGGCTGCGTTGACGATGGCGTCGACGCTCAGTGTGGTGATGTCACCGCGAAACAACTGGATATCCATTTGGTTTCCTCCAACGACGTATCCGTATACGACTATGGCATCACCTTACGCCCGGGTCATGCTTCGTGGAAGAGGTAATCTGCCAACTGATAGCTGGCACCGGGCAACTGCTATCAAAACTCTTAGGATCGGGTCTCTGGAAGTCAGGACACCGGCGCTGGGAGGAATGCCTGTTCCACTGAGTGCATATTTATGAGTAACATTGCATAAATCTTTGCTAGAGTAGGATTCAGTGAAATATTTCCCTCGCGTCGCCACCTTCCGGTGGCGCGCGAGCGGATCTCGGGCAGCAGCAGAAAGGAACGAGCCTTGGCCTCGTCAACAAATGAAGGATCGCTCTGGGGCGGCCGTTTCTCCGACGGCCCCGCGGACGCAATGGCAGCACTGAGCAAGTCCACCCACTTCGACTGGCGCCTGGCCAGTTATGACATTGCCGGATCCCGCGCACATGCCAAGGTGCTGCACCGCGCAGGCCTGCTCACGGAGCAGGAACTGTCCGACATGATTTCGGCATTGGACAAACTTGAGGCAGATGTCCGTGATGGGGTGTACACCGCAGCGCAGTCTGATGAGGATGTCCACGGTTCACTGGAACGCGGGCTGCTTGAACGGGCCGGCACCCAGCTCGGTGGCAAGCTGCGCGCGGGGCGTTCGCGCAACGACCAGATCGCCACGCTGGGACGGATGTTCCTGCGCGATCATGCGCGGATCATCGCCGGCGGTGTGATCAATACCTTGGATGCCCTGTTGGGACAGGCCAAGGCCCACCCCTATGCCCCGATGCCGGGCCGCACCCACCTGCAGCATGCCCAGCCCATCCTGCTCTCGCACCTGCTGCTGGCTTATGCCTGGCCGTTGCTGCGCGATGTCCAGCGCTTTGTCGATTGGGACAAACGAGCAGCTGTTTCGCCCTATGGTTCGGGCGCGCTGGCGGGTCAGACCCTGGGACTGGACCCGAACTTTGTGGCCGCGGAGCTGGGTTTTGATTCGGCCGTGTACAACTCGATCGACGGAACCGCCGCCCGCGACGTGTTCGCCGAATTCTCATGGATCACCGCCATGATCGGGGTGGATCTCTCCCGTGTCAGTGAAGAAGTGATCCTCTGGGCGACCAAGGAATTCAGCTTCGTGAAGCTGCATGATGCGTTCTCCACCGGCTCCTCGATCATGCCGCAGAAGAAAAACCCGGACATCGCAGAACTCGCCCGTGGCAAGGCCGGGCGCCTGATTGGCGACCTGACCGGGTTGCTGGCTACGCTCAAGGCGCTGCCGTTGGCTTACAACCGCGACCTGCAGGAAGACAAGGAACCGGTTTTCGATGCCGCGGACACCTTGGAAATCCTGCTTCCAGCCGTCGCAGGCATGATCGAAACCCTGAGCTTCAACACCGAACGTATGGCAGACCTGGCTCCGCAGGGTTTCGCCTTGGCTACCGACATCGCCGAATGGCTGGTGCGCCAGGGTGTTCCATTCCGCGACGCCCATGAGCTGTCCGGCGCTGCGGTGCAGCTTGCAGAATCCCGGGGTGTAGAACTGTGGGACCTGAGCGATGCGGACTACGCCGGGATCTCCGATCATCTGACACCTGCGGTGCGCGAGGTCCTGTCGACCGAGGGCTCGCTGAACGCGCGTAATGGCCAGGGCGGTACCGCCCCGAGCGCCGTGGCCGAACAGATCACCGAATTCGAACGCCAGTTGGATGAGGTTCGCGGATGGGTTAGTGCCTAAGACGTAGTTTTGAACTCTAGTACCTGAGCTCACAAATCCCTGGCTCAAACCTCTGGGACCGGAGTCGTGGCGGTGCATCACCCTGCCACGGCCCCGGTCCTTCGCGCTTTTAAGCCGCACTCGCGATACAGTGTGGTTTATGACACAGCTACTGGCGCCGGCCGCACTCATCACACAGGTCACCACCTCTTTGGATGAGCTGCGCGCGCAGCTGCGTGGCGTCGACTTCCAGGACTATCCGAAACCCAGCTCGCTGCCGGGGTGGAGCATCTCCCAGCTCATCGCGCACCTTGCGTCTTTTGCAAAGGCCGCGCGCCGCCAATTCGGGTCAGTCGGAGCTTCAACGCAGCCGGAGATGTACGACGGGGGACAGGCCGGGCGTATCGAAGCCATCAACATGACCGCACTGATGCGTCCCGAGGCGCTGCTGGAACTGACCACTTCGGCCCTGGCCGAACTGCGCGAGGTGTTGCCGGAGACGGAAAACCACTGGGAGGAATCGGTCGGTTATCGCCCCGGGGCAAAGGTTGCCGACATGATGTATGCCACGTGGCGAGAGATGCTTATCCACGCTACCGACCTGAACGAGTTCGTGCGCCCGGCCTCCAGCTGGCCCGCCGAGTTCTCCGAACATCTCTTCCGTGCATTGTCCGCTCGTGTGCCGGCGCAGGACCGTTTGGTATTGCAACCACACGGCAAATCACCAGTAATCCTCGGAGCCGGCGAAAAATCCTGGGTGCTCTCGGGAACCGAGTTTGATCTGGCTGCATGGCTCGCCGGCCGTCCCGCAGCCGGCCCGGTGCAGGCTACCGCCGCGGCGGATGCCAGCGACTATCCTTCCCTGCTTCCCTGGCCCAGTGATCGACTCATGAATCGCTAGCGGCAAATGTTTTCCTCCCCTGTTAGTCGCGGCCGGGAGACGGATTACCCGATGCGCTCGGTGAGCCGAACGGAAAACAGCTCAGCACGTCGCTGCGCCAAATGCGGCTAAAATTGTGAGGCGTGAATACTTCTGAAAGCATTACCGATCTGCTGGACCGTCTGTGCGCGATTGTCCCCGACTACCCGCAGCCTGGAATTTCATTTAAGGACCTGACCCCAGTTTTCGCCGACCCAACGGGGTTGCGAAGGATGGTCGATGAGCTTATTGCCCCATTCGAGGGGCAATTCGATATTGTGGCCGGGCTGGAAGCTCGCGGTTTTGTGCTGGCCGCGGCCGCGGCCTATGCCTCGGGCAAGGGAATGTTGACCATCCGCAAGGCGGGCAAGCTGCCGCGCGAGGTTTACCGCGACGAATACACCTTGGAATACGGCTCGGGCTGCCTTGAAGTGCACCGTGACGAAATCGCCCCGGGCACCCGGGTGTTGATCCTGGATGACGTGCTGGCAACCGGTGGCACCGTCGGATCTGCGGTGCGGCTGGTGGAGATGACCGGCGCGGTAGTTGCCGGTGTGGGTGTGGTGCTGGAGCTGGACGGGCTAGCAGGCCGCGAGAAACTCGACGGGCACCAGGTAGTTTCCCTGCAGTTGGTGCATTCCTAAAAGACTTCGCTCGGTTACGCCACCCGCGAAGCAGATTAACCGCGCTCGCGGTGGCACGCGTAGAATGATCTGTCCTGTGAATTTAGCGCAAGGGGAAACTGGGTTGTCCGAAACGATCGAGCAGGATCTGTCCACCGAGACCGAGTATGTGGGCAAACTGTACGCCAGACTCGATGAATTGCGTGCCGAGAAGGTACAGCAGCTGGGCCGCACCCGGGCGCAGGGCGCCGTGGGAAGCTTCCAGAACATGTCAGAGCGAGACTCTTTCGCGACCCTGTATGAGGATCGAATCGCGCAGTTGGATGCGGTACAGGATCGGTTGGTGTTCGGCCGGCTCGACATGGCCTCCGCAAGCGGGGCCAATGGTTCGCAAAGCCCGGACGAGAACCGCACCCGCTACATTGGACGTATCGGCCTGAGCGATGAAGATCTGAACCGTCTGATGATTGACTGGCGCGCGGCGGAAGCCGCCCCGTTTTACCAGGCAACCGCGTTGAACCCGCGCGGGGTGCGCCGGCGTCGACACCTGATGCTGTCAGGTCGCAGCGTCGCAGGCATTGAGGATGACGTGCTGGATGAGACCTGGCTTGACGAGGGTCATACCCACCACGGTGAAGGTGCGCTCATGGCGGCGTTGCGTGAAAAGCGCACCGGTCGCATGGGAGATATTGTCGGCACCATCCAAGCCGAACAGGACGCAATTATCCGTGCACCGCTGCCTGGAGCGGTGGTTGTCCAGGGCGGGCCGGGAACCGGCAAAACTGCTGTGGCTCTTCACCGTGCGGCCTTTTTGCTCTACGAATACCGGGAACGGCTGAAAAACGCCGGCGTGCTGATCGTTGGGCCCTCGAACTCGTTTATGCGCTACATCGAGCGGGTGCTGCCATCGCTCGGTGAAACAGGTGTGGTGATGTCCTCGGTCGGCGAGCTGTATCACGGTGTGCAGGCCGTACCGGAGACAAACCGCACCGTTGCCAGGCTTAAAGGCCGCCCGTCTATGGCCCGGGTGATCTCCACCGCGGTGCGCAATCGGCAGCGTGTGCTGGCCGAGGATCGGACCGTGGTGGTTGAGGGTACCGCCCTCACGCTGACCCGCAAGATGGTATTCAATGCCCGTGAACGTGCCCGCCATACCCATAAACCGTATAACCAGGCACGCGAAACCTTCGTGAAGGTGCTGGTGGGCGACCTGGCCGAACAGCTGCGCCGCAAGCTGGAGGAATCGGCGGGGCAATCCTCGACCACGGATCGCTCCTACCTGCCGCAGGAGGTCCGCGAGTCCTGGGACGTACGGGTAGCGCTGAACCTGTGCTGGATGCCGATGACTCCGCAAAAACTTGTCCGCGAGCTTTTTGCCAACCCGCACCTGTTGGCGGCGGCCGCGCCAAAGCTTTCGGAGGCAGATCGCGACGCGCTCTACCGTCGCGCCGATGCCCCCTTCACGGAGGCCGACGTACCGCTGCTTGACGAAGCCGCGGAGCTGTTGGGCGAATTCGCGGATCCGCAAGCGGCCAGCAACCAGGCCCAGTATGACCGCGACGTGGAAAACGCGCAGGCCGCGCTGGTGAATATGCACACCATGCTGGAGAATGCCGGTATTGATGGGGTGGTGACCGCAGAGCAGGTTGCCGGGGTTAACCAGGAAACCGCCGCGCGCCAAACCGCAGCCGAGCGTGCGGTGGCGGATCGCACCTGGGCTTATGGACACATTGTGGTTGATGAAGCGCAGGAGCTCTCCCCGATGCAGTGGCGGCTGTTGCTGCGCCGTTGCCCGATCAAGTCCTTCACCATTGTGGGGGACATCGCCCAGACCTCGGCGGCGTCCGGAGCTACCAGCTGGGATCAAGCGCTCTCCCCGTTTTTCGCGGATCGTTTCACGTTGGAGGAACTCACGGTTAACTACCGTACGCCGGCACAGATTGCTGACGCCGCGGTGCGTGTTGCGCAGGCCGCTGGCCTGCATATCACCACACCGCGTGCGGTGCGTGAGGGCGATTGGCCGGTGCTGCTGACCAAGTCAACCGCCGCGCAACTCGATGACACGCTGCGTACTGCCTTGGCCGAGGAGCTGGAGTTCGCCGCTGGGGGCTTGCAGGCGGTTATTGTGCCGCAGGACCAACTGGCCCACACCAGGGAAGTCATCGGTGCAGCCTATGGTGACCGCGTCGGTATTGGCTCTGGTGGGTTGAGCCAGGACATTGTGGTGATTTCCGCGCGTGAATCCAAAGGCTTGGAATTTGATGGGGTAATCATCCTTGAACCCGAGCAACTGGTTGCCGAAGTCGACGGGGGAGTGGGGGACCTGTACGTCGCCATGACCCGAACGACTCAGCGGTTGCGTGTGGTTTATACCGGTACCTTGCCCCAAGGAATGAAAGCCTAGCCACACCGGTTGGCGCGAAGTGGCATACAGCTACCGCCAACGGATAATCTAGGAACTGCGCATGCTAGGAAACCCCAACTGGTTGCGCGGTGCTGGACTTCCGCCGGAATCGGCGGATGTAAGGGGCAGAACATAGACAGAAAAATGGTCAAAGTCAGCATGTCTGAAAGCAAGCAGAATCCCGTTATTGCGGGTCAGAGTAATGATTCTTCCTTCGCGAATGTTTGGCAGGAGCTGAAGTGGCGCGGCCTGGTGCATGTGTCCACCGATGAAACCGAGCTTGAACGAGCGTTGTCCGAGGAAACCATTACCTACTATTGCGGCTTTGATCCTACGGCGCCGTCGCTTCACTTGGGCAACTTGGTTCAGCTGTTGAATATGCGTCGCTTGCAGCTGGCCGGGCATCAGCCATTGGCCTTGGTCGGCGGTTCAACGGGTTTGATTGGTGACCCTCGGCAGACCGCAGAGCGCACCTTGAACACCAAGGAGACCGTGACCGAGTGGGTGGCAAAGCTGCAGGCCCAGGTCTCGCGCTTCTTGTCTAACGAAGGTGATAACGCCGTACGTTTGGTCAACAACCTGGACTGGACCGCGCCTCTCTCGGCCCTCGATTTCCTGCGCGATGTTGGAAAGTACTTCCGTGTGGGCACGATGATCAAAAAAGAGATTGTTGCCGCGCGGTTGAACTCGGATGAGGGTATTAGCTACACCGAGTTCTCCTACCAGGTGCTGCAGGGATACGACTACCTTGAGCTGTACCGCCAGTACGGGTGCACACTTCAGACCGGTGGTTCTGATCAGTGGGGCAACTTGACCAGCGGCACCGACCTGATCCGCAAGGTCGAAGGCAAGTCGGCTTTCGCCTACGGCACGCCTTTGATCACCAACTCCGACGGAACCAAGTTTGGTAAGTCGGAAGGCAATGCGATCTGGCTTGATGCAGAAATGTGCTCGCCGTACACCTTCTACCAGTTCTGGCTAAACACCGCGGATGCGGATGTGATTGATCGTTTGAAGGTTTTCACCTTCATGTCACGAGAACAGATCGAAGCTCTGGCGATTGAAGTTGCCGAGCGTCCGTTCAAACGCCAGGCACAGCGTGAACTTGCCTGGCAGGTTACTTCTCTGGTGCATGGTGAAGAGGCAACGAACAAGGTCATTGCAGCTTCGGCGGCGGTGTTTGGAAATGGCGATCTGGGAGATATTGATCTTCCGACGCTACAGGCTGTTATTGCCGAACTGCCTACCGCCCAGGTATCGGCCGATGATTTAGGCATTCTAGATGTTTTGGTTGCATCTGGATTGAGCAAAACCCAGTCAGAAGCACGCCGCACCGTCGGTGAAGGCGGCGCCTACGTGAACAACGGGAAGATCGAAGGAATCGAAAGTGAACTTTCGCAGGCCGACTTCTTGCATGGAAGGTACGCCATTGTTCGCCGCGGCAAGAAGAACATGGCCGTTGTAGAGCTAACCAAGTAGTAACTAAGCAAAACCGCCAAAAAATCTGTGAACCAGCACACTTTTTTGGCGGTTTTGTTGTATCAAAATACGAAAACAGCTAGTCAGGACGGAAAATTCACCTGCTTCGAAGGGTGGTGGGTCGATTTTGCGTCCAGATGAAATCCGTGTAAAGTTTTATCTCGTGCCGCTGACACGGACCGATCGAAAGAGGTTGGGATGTGGACGCGGAGCGAACAGGTTTGAAACGCCGAGTTGACTTTGGTTGACGAGGTGGTAAGCTTGAAAAGTTGCTCCGGAGCGAAGCAGTCAAACGGAATGTTTGGTTGTGGTGTCGTGAGTGTTTGTTGTTTGAGAACTCAATAGTGTGCCAAGTTTGTTGATACCAAATTATTTTTTGTTTGGTGAATACGAAACATTTTGCTTGGGATGAT